>CAZLMM010000026.1:71531-72689 GCA_964560495.1 uncultured Caldilineaceae bacterium | reverse complement strand
GTCATCCTGAGCGCAGCGAAGGAACTCAGTCATCGCGGCAAGGCCAGTCTTTGCTCAGGTCTCGCCACTCAGGATTCTGCGACTCAATCAACGCAATCTTCTTTGCGCGTAACCATCCCTTCAACTCCTTCTCGCGAGCAATGGCCACATGTACATCGTTCGTCGTCTCGTAGTATACCAGTTGGTGGATGTTGTATTTACTCGTAAACCCGGGGACGCGCTTGAGTTTGTGTTCGCAGACGCGCCGCTCCAGGTTATTCGTCATGCCAATGTACAGCGTTCGAGAGCGATTCGTCATGATGTACACGTAGAAATCGCGCATCCTTTACTCCACAGGTACAAAGAGGTTTGATCACGATTGCCACTGGGATCGGTTTCAGCGCGTCCTGCGTTCGTGGTATACTTCCGTTTGACAGACTTGCGCGGCGGGTTGCCCTGGCGCCGTTTTCAGCGCATTCTCGACTGTTGGTTGCGGAAAGGTGCAGCGGATGTTGAACGTCTCTGAACGCATTACCATTGATCCAGCCATTTGTCACGGCAAACCCGTCATACGGGGTCTGCGTTATCCGGTCGAGAATATCCTCGAACTGTTGAGCAGCGGCATGTCTGCGGACGAAATCCTGGCTGATTACGAAGACCTGGAGCATGCCGACATTCTGGCTGCTTTGAACTTCGCAACGCGACTGGCGCAGGTGAAACGGCTGGAGCTGTTCGCCGCATGAGATTCCTGATTGACGCGCAACTTCCCCGCCGCCTCGTGCGTCGTTTGCGCGACTTGGGTCTGGATGCCATTCATACACTAGACCTGCCTTCGGCCAATCGCACATCGGATCAGGAAATCTGCACCATTGCAACCGCCGAGAACCGCATCGTCGTCACCAAAGACGCTGACTTTGTAGACTCCTTCATGCTTCGTCGGCGGCCACCCCGACTCTTGCTGATTTCCACGGGCAATATCTCCAACCACGAACTTGAAACGCTGCTGGCGTCGGCGATTCCGGCCATTCTCAGGGCGTTTGACGCCGCGTCCTTTGTTGAGCTCAATCGCGCAAGCCTGATCATCCACGTGTAGGAGAGGCGCCACAGCGATCATGCACCAGGCCGCACGCACTCCCATCATTTCCACTCGTCACCCCGCCGCTGGCAACAGCACAAACA
>CAZLMM010000026.1:0-71521 GCA_964560495.1 uncultured Caldilineaceae bacterium | reverse complement strand
ATCCACGGGCAACTGCGGGCGCACATCGTAGCGCAGGGGTCGGACGCCGCTGACAAGGCGCACACGCCGGTGCGCCTCCAACAACTCCTGGGCCCGCTCCACGGCAAGCTGATCCACGTGTAGGCGGAGGCGCTCGACGCCCTCCGTCACCTGGCGCACGAAATTGGCCGCTTGCTGGGGCAGGATGTTGCCCGCGGGTTCGGCGCCCAGCAGCGCCTCTGCCTCGTCGTCGCTGAGCCAGAACGCGCTCTCCGGCGCGCCCCGGAAGCCAGCAATGATGCACTCCTCGGCCAACAACTGGCCTTCTCTGCCCTCTCCAGTCGCGCTGCGCCGGGCAGTCACAATGTGGTGGCGTAGCCGCAGCAACAGCAGGGTCGTGCGCGTTGTCACCGCCCGTGTGCGGATCGCGCCGCAGCGCCGCGCCTTGCCATCCAGCAGCGGGTCCAGCGCGGCGTCCAGGATGTGGGCCGCCAGCCCCTCCACTGCGGGGTGGGTGCGGCTCAGGTAGACGACGCCGTCAGCCGTCGGCAGCTCGAAACGCGCCAGGATGCGCTCCTGACGCCCCATCGCCTCGATCAGCGCCGCCTGGTTGGGCAGACGCAACTCCACGTGGCCGCCGCTGGGCGTGACAAAGCCGCCGTGGATGCGGATCGCCTGGGTCACGAAACGCTCCACATCCACGCCCGCGCCGATGGCTGAACGCACCGCCTGCCACTCCTGCGCCACATCGCGCACGTCGATGCTGCGCTGGGCAAAGATGGTGCGCGAACGCTTCTCCTTTTCGGTCACATTGTCCCACGCAGTCGTCACTTCGCGATAGAGGCCGCCGCCAAACTCCTCGCTCATCTCCAGAAATGATAGCTGGTCGCCCTGTTTGGCAGGGCGCGACGTCTGTCCGCGCAGCAGCAGGCCCTGCATCAGCGCCTGCACGACCTCGTTGGTGTTGCCCGGCGCCGGCACAGAGATGCCCAGCGAGTTGCGGATCGCCTTGTGTTTGCGCAGCAGCACCTCCAGCACCACCCCGTCGATCTGGTTGTCCACGCCATAGTAGGTGAGCGTGCGCACCATTGGGCTGGGCTGGCCGTAGCGGTCGACGCGGCCCTCGCGCTGTTCGTGGCGCGTCGGGTTCCAGCTCAGGTCGTAGTGAACCACTGCGTTGAAGTGATCCTGCAGGTTGATGCCTTCACTCAGGCAGTCGGTGGCGACCAGCACGCGCCTGGGAAACGCGCCCAGCGCGGCCACCCGCTGCTCCCGTTCCGCGGGCGGCAATCCACCGGTGATGGCGGCCACCTCGACGTTCTTGGGCAGCGCCTTGCGCAGTTCTTCGGCCAGATACTCGGCTGTGGCGATGAAGCGGCAAAAGAGAATCGGGTTGTAGCCGTCGGCCAGCAACCCCTTGACCAGCCGGGTCGCCTGTTTGAGCTTGACATCCTGGTCCGGGCCGAACAAGGCCTCGGCGCGGCGCGCCATGCGCAGCAGCCGCTCGCGTTGGGGCGTCAGCTCCACGTCCTCTTCCTGGCTGCCGGGCGTCATATCGAGCGCGGCGTCGTTGTCCACGTCGTCCCGGTCCAGCACCGCCCGCTCGCCGGCTGCGTCAGCGGTGAGCGCGTCCTCCGCCTCCACCGTCACCGAGCGGGCGCGCAAGGTGGCTGCGGCTGCGGCGGGGCTGCTGGCCAGGCTGCGCAGCAGCGCCAACGCCGACCACCAACGCACGCGCTGTTGTTTGCGGTCGCCGCTCTTGTCCTGCACGCGTTCGCGGGCATAGGCCAACGCCGCGTCAAAGAGCTTGCGATAGTCGTCGCCCAGCCGGTAGGACTCCTCGGCCTCCTCGCGATTGGGAAAGGGCGTGTTGGCTTCCATGTAGTCGCGGATGTCGGCGCGGCGGCGCTGCACCAGGTGGTTGGCGATCTCACGGCGTTCGCGTTCGCGCTGGGAGCCGCTCAGTTCTTCGGGCAGGTTCTCGAAGTCGGGCCGCAAGATGCCCAGCAGCGACCGAAATGCACCCTCATCGCCGCTGTGGGGTGTGGCAGTGACCAACAACATGTGACGCGTGGGAGAGTTTGCCAGTCCACGCACAAGCTGATGGCGCAGATGGCGACCGCTCTTCTGGTCGGCGGCGTAGGCGCAGGTGTGGGCCTCGTCCACGATGACGAATTCGGGGCAGGCGTTGATGAATTCGTCGCGATAGCGGCTGGATTTGATGAAGTCGGTGGAGACCACCACAAAGGGATACAACTCGAAGAGCGATTGCCCGATCGCGGTGTTGCGCTCCAGGCGGCTGATCGTGCTGGGCAACACCACCTCGGCCTCGATGTGAAACTTGTGGGCCAGTTCTTGCTGCCACTGTTCGGCCAGGTGGGGCGGGCAGAGCACGGCCAGCCGCTGGATTTCGCCCCGGTCGAGGAGTTCGCGTGCGATCAAGCAGGCTTCCACGGTCTTGCCGATGCCCACGTCATCGGCGATGAGCAGGCGCACTGGGTCGAGTTTGAGGGCCATGAGCAGCGGGACAAGCTGGTAGGGGCGCGGCTCCACAGCCATGCGGCCAAAGGAGCGGAAGGGGCCGGCGCTGTTGCGAAAGCCCAGCCGCGCCGCATCGCGCAGGAGCCGGCAGGATTGAAAGTCGCCGACGCGCTCCGGGTCGGGCAAATCGAACGCAGCAGGGCGCACGTCGTCGCCTTCCAGGGGCAGGTAGACGCCAGCAATCTCCCGGTCTGCGCCGCCCAGGGGGCGCAACACAAGCCAATCCGCGGTCGAATCGGGCAGGACGACCCACTCGCGGCCGCGGGCATGAACGAGGGAGCCGATGGAGAAGGGCATAGTTGTGGAGTCCTAGTTCACTCTGGAAATGATTTCGCATTATATCGCAACACTGATGACGCATGACTCGTGACGCATGACGAGTCAAACGTCACGAGTCACCCGCCACTCACTTCTTCTCGCCAAACAACCACCCGTGACGCGCCACGATCTCGTCCCAACTTGTGTCCAGCCCAAAACGCACCACCGTGTACCCTATATCCTCCAGACAGCGCGTCACCTGCCTGTCATGGCTGACAATGTCCTCATACTTGTGGTGAATGCCGTCGATGTACACAGCCGTCATCTGGTCGCTGTAGGTGAAATCAGGCTTGGTGTTGCAGGCGTCGACGCACTGTTGCGCGGCGTCGGGCAGGCGCAGGTTGCGGGCATCCATGAAGTCGAGCCATTGGCGTTCCAGGTCGCTGTCGCACTGGGTTTTGAGCCAGGCCAGATGCTCGCCGCGCGGACGGGCGGTGGGGCTGGCGTGGACGACGCCCCTGCGCAGCGCCAGCAGGAGGTCGCGCACCAGCGTGCGGTCTAGCAGGGGATGATCCATCTGATTGGTGTAGCTCAGCAGGCAATCATAGCAGGCGGCTTCGCACTCCTCCCGGCTGTGGGGCGCACGGCGCAGGTCTTCGCCGCTTTCAGGGTCGAAATGGCAGAGATCCAGCGCGCAGGCGGCCACTTCGCCCAGCGCCTGCGCATCATCCAACAACTGACGCAAGACGCCAGCGCCCCCTTCTGCCGCCTCGTAGAGCAAGAGCAGACGACGGTCGCCCATGTTGGGCAGCGGTTCAGCGGCCAGCTCGTTGTCCTCAAGCTGATAGCGCACCTGGATGGCGTGTTTCAACGCGGGCTGGAGCGAGGCCATGGCCGCCAGCGACAGCGGCGTCATTGGCTCGATCAGCAGGCAGTTGCGCCGATCCTCCACGTAGGGCGTGATGTGTTGTTTGGCCGCGCTCATGGAATCGTCGGGATCATCTTCCATGGCCTCTTCGTTGCGCGCCCAATAGCCGCGCTCGGCGTCGAGGACAAAGCCATAGATGCCCTTCTGCTTGCGCCGCCGCCAACCCAGATTGATGCGCCAAAGTGTTGCGGCATGGCCATAGGTCAGCCGCAACAGCTCGCTGCCATCTGCGGCCAGCACCGTCGCCGCCCGCGTCGTCGCGTGCTGGCCGCTGCGCTCGAAACGCACCGCGGTCGCCAGCTCATAGCCCATGCGTGTGCGTTCCTCCTCGTCCGAGCTGATGCGATCACGGCGTTTGGTCGAAACGTTCTGCATGCGCATCAGGCCAAGATGGAGCGACGCCAGCAGCTGATGGCACTGCTCGCAACGGTCAGGATTGTAGACGCCCTCCTGAATGGGGTGCAGATGGCCGCAGGCGGGGCAGAGTTTGGCGCTGGTGGTCAGCAGCCCGTGGTCGCTTTGGGCGTCGACTGGCAGGATGACCTTGTTGACGATGTAGCGTGAACCTTCATGATAGATGATGCTGCGCGGCCCAAACTCCGAGATAGCCAAAAAGCGCGGGCGGTTGAGATATTCGTCCTGATCATTCTTGAGGTTGCGCCGCCCCGGAATATAGGCCGAAAGGGGCAGGCGCGGGAAATTGTAGCCGGGCAAGAAGCCCTCGCTGGCAAAGTAGCGATAGCTGTAGAAATCCGACTGCATGACATTGGCGCTGGAGGTGAGCAGCTCCATCTGCGCCTCGGCCTCGGCGCGCAGCCGCCTGGCCTGCTCCTTGTCCTTTGCGGGGCGAGACGCGTCGCCGATGATCTTGTTCTGCACGGCGCGCTGTTTGAGCGCAGCCCGATAGAGGTCACGCCAGCGGTCGCAGGCGCGGTCGAAGCTCTCTCCCACCTGTTCCAACACGCGGTCGAGCCAGTCGTCGCGCAGCCAGCCAGCTTGGCTCAGTTCTTCCTCCAGCGCGCCGAGGATCTGTGTCATGCGCGCTTTGGCTTTGGCGCGGGCGCTGGGCGACTGAATGGCCGCGCGCACTGATTCCAGCAGCTTGAGTGAAGGCGTGTCGCTGCTCACATCCAGCACTTCTTTGAGCGACTGTCCCAGCCACAGCCCGGTCTCTGCCAGCCAAACGGCATGGACATGGGCGCGCACCAGGTCCTCATTGGACAGATCAAGGCGCGGCGGCGTGACCGCGCCAGCCACCATGTTCTGGGGGCGCTTGAAGAAATATTGGTCGTGGGGGCTGCCGGTGGTGCAGTAGGTGAGCACCAGCGCTGGCTGGCCGCTGCGCCCGGCCCGGCCAGAACGCTGGGCGTAGTTGGCGGGCGTCGGCGGCACATTGCGCATGTTGACCGCGTTGAGTTGGGCAATGTCCACGCCCAGCTCCATTGTCGGCGAGCAGAACAACAGGGGCAATTCTGCCTTGCGAAAGCGCTCCTCACGCTCGATCCGCTGGGCGCCCGGCACTTGCGCGGTGTGTTCCCTGGCGCGAAAACCGTGCAGGCGCTCCACCGGTTGGCGATAGAATTCTACGAAGTAGCGATTGACGCGAGAACCGGCAGCCGCGGCGCGCGGCACGCGAATCACATCACGCAGAGGTTCGCTGCCGTCGCCGGCTTTCCAGATGAGCGCCGCCGCCGGAATTCTGTAACCGGAGACCTCGTTCTTCTCCCTGGGTTCGGTTGCCGGCTCAACCAGGCCCGCAGAACGCAGCACGCCAAATAACTGAACGATGATGCGCTCCGATTCCTCGACGGTGAGCTTTACCTTGTAGCGGGGCAGGACGCCGGGGCGCCGCAAATAGAGGCCAAACCCGCCCCGCCCAGAGAGATAGACGCACTCGCCGCTGTCGCCTGGCCTGGCGCTGCGTGGAAAGGCGATGTAGCTGTGCAGCAACTGCTCGTTGTCGTCGATGGCCCACGGCTCGCACAGGCGCTGATTGCTCAACTGGCGCAGACTCTCCTGGCGCACAGCATCCAGATAGTCGACCTTGATGGCCAACTCGCGGCGCAGATAGTCGAGCAACGCCTTGGCGACTTCCATGCGCTCCCCAGGCGAGGCGTCGGTCAGCGCCGGATGGCGCCCGCTCCATTCTTCGTCGGCCGCGCACAGCTCCGCCAGCGAAGCATACTCGATCTTGAGCAGACCGCATTGCTCAAGATTGGGCGAAGTCACACGCCAGCCCCGCCGCAGGTCCTGATAGATGCGATAGGCCAGCACCTCGCGCAGCGCCCGTTCTGTCTCTGTGCGGGCGGCAAACTTGACAGTGGGGTCGGCGGCGAAGGCGTCGATGGGCAGCTTGAGCGCGTCAAAAACGCGCAGGGGCAAGAGGTCGTGAGGGATGCCCTCCGGCCCGGCGTTCTCCACAGCCCGATAAAGAGCGGTGCGCAGAATGCCAACCTCCACAAAGTCGTTGAAGTGACCCGCCTGGAGCGAGGCGTCCTGGCGGTTGTCAGTGAAACTGAGCAGCTTGTGCGCTTCGGTTTTGAGTTGATTGTCCCCACGCAGCGAACGCAACGTGGAAAGGCTGAGAATCGTCGTAGCCGTGCTGCGCCCTTCGGAAGAGAGCACAGCCAGCTTGCCGTAGTCCGAACTCTGCCGGCCGGCGTAGGCCACGCCGCAATTGAGGCAGAAGGCAAAGGGCGCCTTCACAAAGTGATAGGGCGCGGCGGATTGCTCCTCTCGCCCTTGTGTGTTGACGCGCACGGCGCGCGGTTCGCGCTGTCTGACGCTCCGCTTGACCTGTAATTGACCGCCAGCAAGCTCAAGCCAGTCTTCGGGTAAGCGTTCGATCTGCGCGGAGCGTTCTTCGGGCCAGGGATTGTCGCTGCTGCTGAACAGAAAGCCGGCCTCGCTCCCGCCGTCGCCAACCTGGTCTGTCAGGTTGCGCCCAAGATAGGTGATGGCGTCCGTGTTGGCGTCGACAGCGCGGAAGACGGTGTAGTACTCCTGACCGCATTCGCGACAGAAGGCGATGGGCAGCAGGATGCGACTTCGGTCGCCCGGGACAAATCGCTGTCCCTGCGTGGTGATGTAGCGCGTCTCCGGCGCGTCGAGCGAGGCGTAGACTGTGTCGCCGCGGCTGATAAACTGGTGCAGGCGGAAGGCGAAGACCGGAAACCCGCTCTCAGGATGGGGAAGATTGTAGCCAGCCATGAGCGTGCGTTCGATGGCGATGTTGCACATCTCTTCGGCCACGCCGCATTGCTGCGCCAAAAGCGCCGCCGCTCCGCGTGGCCCGGAAATCGTGCGCGGCGTCGCGCGTATGAGGCGCTCGCTCCCTGTTTCAGTCGTCAGCCCAAAGACCGATTCGATCCAGGATGCCAACGGGTCTGCCACAAAGGACGCAAAGTCAACCAACTCGCGCTCTCCGCCGGACAGGACACGCGCCGCCAGCAACGCCCGATTGCCCTCATCGTTCCAGTCGCGCTCAACGGTCAAGCGCCGCAAGGTTTCGCCGATGATGCGCTCTGGCTTGACGGGCGCGCCAAAGAGCCGGCTGGCAACGCGGGCGATCTGCTGTTGCTGTTGGGCAAAGACGCCCTCGCCAGCCAGCGTGGCGGATGTGCCCACAACCTGCAGCGCCGGGTTGGCGCACAGGTCGCGCACGCGGCGCACGAGCAGCGCCACATCAGCGCCTTGCCGCCCCCGATAGGTGTGGAGTTCATCCAGCACCAGGAATTGAAGGTTCTCCTGCGCTGCGGCGACGATCTTCTTTTCGGTTGGGCGTGTGAGCATCAGTTCCAACATCACGTAATTGGTGAGCAGAATGTCGGGCGGATGGGCGAGGATTTCGGCGCGCTCTTCTTCATTTTCCTGGCCGGTGTAGCGCCGAAAGGTGACCGGCGGCTTGCCCTCTGGAAAGCCACGACAGAGGAACTTCTCCAACTCGTTCTTCTGGCTGTTGGCCAACGCATTCATGGGATAGACCACAATCGCGCGAATGCCCTGGCCGCTGCCACGCTGCAGGACAAAGTTCACGATGGGGACGATGTAGGCCAGGCTCTTGCCCGAACCGGTCCCGGTCGTCAGCACATAATTGTCGCCCGACGCGGCGGCAAAGATGGCATCGGTCTGATGGCGGTGGAGACGCAGCGGCCGATTGGGTTTGTCGTTTTCTTTGATGGCAAAAATCGCTTGGCACAGAGCATGCAAGCGCCCTTCTGCGATGAGTTCGTGAATCCATGCGCCCGGTTCAAAACCAGGATTCAGCTGCAGCAAGGGTTGCGGCCACAACAGACCGTTGTGCAGTTCCGAGTCCACAAGCTCCCGGATCCTCTCATCGCTGATATGGATGAAGCTGCCAATGTAATCGGCGTAGTCATCAATGATCTGGTTGCGAAGTTGAAAGACATCCACGGCTGGGGTCCTTTCGGGATCGTGCAGGCAGAGTTGGCGCTATTATACGATTGACACCTGATCGCGCCAAAGCTATAATCACTTCGTACTTTGTCGCTTGTGCATTTCCCTACCTACCGAAAACCGAATAACCGAAAGGAGCCTCTGCATGTGGACGAGACTGATGGCTGTCATCACTATTTGGGGAATGTTGTTTGTTCTGGCGGCATGTGCAGCGCCGGCGTCGCCTGCTGCGCCTGCCGCGGAAGCGCCCGCTGAATCTGCTGCGCCTGGCGAAGCAGAGATGCCTGCTGCGCCCGTGGCTGATCCGGCCACCCAACCTGCAACGCTTGAAGGAATAACGTACACCGAACCGTGTACGCCGGAGAACGCCAGCGGCGCCATCCCCGAAGGCAAGCTGCGCCTGGTCATCGGCACGGGTGGCACCGGCGGCGTTTTCTTCCCATATGGCGGCGGCCTGGCGCGCATCATCACGGAGAAGATGGAAAACGCCGAGGCCACAGCTGAGGTCACCGGCGGCTCGGTGGACAACATGAAGTTGGTGCAGGTGGGCGACGCCGACATTGGCATGTCCACTATGGATTCGGCCTACAACGCCATCAATGGCGAGGGCGCTTACGCCGATACGGGGGCAGTGCCGGCCTGCGCGTTGGCCACGCTCTACACGAGCTTCATCCACGTCGTTGCGCTGGAAGGATCGGGCATCGAGACGATCGCCGACATGAAGGGCAAGCGCATTTCGGTGGGATCGGCGGGCAGCAGCACCGAGGGCGCGGCGGATCGCCTGCTGGAAGCGGCCGGGCTGGACCCCATGGCTGACATCACTCGTGACAATTTGAGTGTGGCCGAATCGGTGGGCGCCATCAAGGACCAGAAGATCGACGCCTTCTTTTGGATTGGCGGCCTGCCGACCTCAGCCGTCACCGATCTGGTCAACACGCCGGGCGTTGACGTGAGATTTCTGGACACAGGCGCGTTTGTCGAGCCGCTGCGCGAAAAGTATGGGCCGGTCTACACGGCCTATACGCTGCCCAAAGATGTCTATGGGCTGGACGCCGATGTGCCCGGCGTGGGCATCGGCAACACCCTTTTCGTCAACGCAGAAATGCCGACCGAACTGGCCCATCGGCTGCTGACCACGATCTTCGACAATCTGGCCGAGGTGCAAGAGGTGCATCCCGAGGCCAAGAACCTGGACCTGGAGAGTGCAGTGCAGGGTTCATCTATTCCCTATCACCCAGGCGCAATCCAGTTCTATGTCGAGCAAGGCGTCTGGCCCCAGTAGGGCGTTCTGATCTGTCACTCTGAGCGGAGCGAGGAATCCTGCGCAGTCGAGGAGCGCTTTGTTGCGTAGGCGGGTGCGCCCGTTCCGATCAGTGTGACAGCCCGAATCTTCGATTTGCACAACCCAATCATTTTTGCCACAGATGACCACAGCAACCAGCGAGCTTACATCGCAGAATGCGCCTGAAGACGATGCACTTCTGGGCGAGAATCTCAGCCCAGACAAGCTCGAAGAACTCATCGAAGAATTCGAGGCCGAATCGCCCATGCGCAAGTTCATCGGCTTCTGGCGCATTCTCACCGGCGTGTTGGCCGCCTGTCTGTCGATCTACGCGTTGTACTGGACGCAATACAGCATCACCACGCATATATACCGTGCGGTCTTCTTGATGATCGTGCTGACGCTCACCTTTCTCTACTACCCCATGCGCCGCGCCGACCGCAGCCATGTGAAAGTCTATGACATTCTCCTGGTCCTGGCTGCTGTCGCGTCGATCCTCTACTTGCTGGAGGTATATGGCTCTGCCTTGCAGCGGGTGACGCGACCGACCACCCTGGAAGTAGTCATGGGCGGCGTGCTGATCCTGCTCGTGCTCGAAGCAACCCGGCGCACGACCGGTGCGACCTTGGCGCTGATCGCTGTGGCCTTCATCGCCTACGCTTTCTTCGGCCCCTACATTCCCGAACCGTTCGACCATCGGGGGTATCGCATCGACCGTATCGTGGGACAGAACTACCTCACACTCGAAGGAGTCTTTGGCATCCCGTTGGATGTGGCAGCGACCTTTATCATCCTTTTCACCATCTATGGCGCGGTGTTGGAATACAGCGGCGCCGGCAAGTTCTTCCTCGATTGGTCGTTCGCTGCGCTAGGCAAATCCAAGAGCGGCTCTGGCCCGGGGCGCACTGTGACGGCGGCCGGCTTCCTTCTGGGCACCGTGTCCGGCAGCGGCGTAGCCACAACGGTGACATTGGGCGCGCTCTCGTGGCCCATGCTCAAGCGTGCTGGCTATGAACCGAATACCGCCGGCGGCATCCTGTCGGCAGCCGGATTGGGCGCCATTCTCTCGCCGCCCACACTGGGTGCTGCGGCCTTTCTCATCGCCGAGTATCTGGAAATCTCCTATTTGGAAGTGCTGACAATGGCGATCATCCCCACCATTCTCTACTATCTTTCCTGTTTTCTCATGATTGAAGCGGATTCGCGGCGAGCGCATACCAAACCCGTGGAGATCGAGACGCAACCACTGCTTCAACTCACTCTGCGTTACGGTTATCATTTCACATCGCTCCTGGCTGTTGCCGTGTTGATGGCCTTGGGCATGACCGCATTTCTAGCCGTATTCTGGTCCATCATCATTGCCTTTTGCTTGAGCTTTCTGCGCGTGGAAACGCGGCTGACATCCTTGTGGGCCTTTGCTGGCGGCGTCGTTGTTGCTGGCGTACTCTACCTTGCGCTGGATTTTCGCGCTTCGACCGCAGCCTATTGGGGCATGATGGCGTGCGTTGTGTTAGCTTTGGCTGCGGTCAGCGTGCGTTATCTCCGCAGGCAACCTGCCGACTCGAACACCGGGCGCATCCTCCATGTCTTCGAGTCGGGTGGGCGCAGCGTGGTCTCCATCGCCGCCACCACTGCCTGCGCCGGCATCATCGTTTCCGTCGTCACGCTAACAGGTTTGGGGCTGAAAATTTCCGGCATGATCGTCCAGTTGGGCGCCGGGAATCTCTTTCTCACGGTCTTCTTCTCGGCCATCGCCATTTGGGTGCTGGGCCTGGCGGTGCCTGTAACTGCGTCCTATATCATTGCAGCCGTCATGGTCATCCCGGCCATGGTGCATGTGGGCGTGCCAGAGGTGGCGGCGCACATGTTCGTTTTTTATTACGCTGTGCTGGCGGATGTTTCCCCACCCACTGCACTCTCACCGTTTGCGGCTGCGGCCATCACCGGCGGTCGACCCTATCCCACCATGATGATGGCCTGGAAGTATTGTCTGCCGGCGTTCTTGGTGCCCTTCATGTTCACGCTGAGCTATGAAGGGCTTGGCTTGCTCATGATCGGCGACCCGGCGACCATAGCCCTCACGTTCACCACTGCGTGCATTGCTGTGTTCGGCTTTGCGGTGGCCTTCGGCGGTTGGTTGCTGCGACCGGCTTCCACCATCGAACGCATCATTATTGGCGTCAGCGGCTTTCTGCTCCTCTATGCCGAACCTCTGTTGGATGGTATCGGTTTGGCGTTGTTGGTCGTGGGGATCGTGATTCACTGGTTGCGCGTCGGCGGCAAGAAGCTGCAAGCTGAAGGTCGAAATTTGGGGGTCTAAACTGCGGTTGCTTTGAAACCGGGAGTTTTCACATTCGGCAACCAGGGTTTTCGGCGTCTTTGCAGTGTAGCCCGCTGCTTGTTGTTCCTCCTGTCAATCCTGTCCTATCCTTTTTACTGTCACTTTTGGTATTCCTGCGCGCCACTGACAGATCACTTCTCTCCTGCTATCCTGAAGACAATTCGCCTATCTGTCGGCAGTCGAGCGACTTGCCATGCTGATCATCCAGGAGAGAACCATGAACACCACGCGCAACATTTTCAGTTTTTTTGCCAAACATGCAGCAGTTCTTGCTGCAGTCAGTCTCTTGTTGCTGGCGCTGGCTGCCTTTGTACACCCCACCACTGGCCTGGGGCTTGTTGGCGGCGAGCAGACCGACGCCGACGCCCGGTTGCGCGCTGCCCTGGCCAATGCCCAACGGGCCGGCAGCTATACGGTGGACATTGCCCTCAGCCAGGTCATCATCCCTCAAGACCCCTTCTCTATGGGCAACAAGGAAGAATGGGCGCGGTTCAGCATCCGCGGCGAGATTGGCGGCCCAAACCGCGCCCGTTTCGCCATCACGCCGAGCCGGGCGAGCTTTGCCCAGCTTTCCACTGCCGCCCAGGAGCTCCTGGTGCGCGATGGCGTGACCTATGAATGGCGCCCAGACAGCGGCGTGGACCGTTGGAATCGGGTGCAAAGCGCGCCTTCGCTGGTTGGATTGGACTCGGACGGCCTATTGCTGCTGAGGGCTGCCAAAGAATTCGAGGCGCTCGACGACGCTTCCGGTTTGCCAGGGCCGGACGGTCGAGAGGCGCTCTATCAGCGCGTGGGCTTCAAGTTGGCCGGGCCGGACATTCTGCGCGTTTTACTGGGGCGACAGGGCGCGCTCAATCCCCAGACGCTGGCCGAGGCGCAGCGCAACGAGAGCGGCATGTCCGGAGCGGGTGAGCTGTGGATCGACGGCAGGGGGCTGCCCGCCCGCCTGATCCTCGATCTCTCTTGGATTCGTCAGGCCGAGATCCCCTACCGGGTGAAGGCCCACACTGACACTGACTACACCAACTTTGGCCGTCAGTTTGCAGAGAGTCGATTCGACCCGACTGTGGCGCCGGGCGCAGGCGAGCCGGTGGCCGAATTGGCAGTCGTGAACGTTGTCCAATCGAATCTCTGGCTGCCCATCACCGCCATCGTCTTGGCGTTGCTCTGGCTCATGTGGCGCGCACACCGGGGCAGCCGGCGCGCCGTGCAGGCGTTGTCCGTCATTCTGCTCGCCGCTATCCTCCTGCCCATTGGCGGCGGCGCGGCCCAGGCGGTGGGGCTGGGCGCAGGCGACACCCCGACGGCAGAGAAGAGCGCAACGGCTGTCCCTGGCAGCCAGGTCGGCAAGATGATGCGGGATGTCCAGGCTATGCGCTATGACATACAGACCGACGACGTCAATCCGGCCAGCTCTCTCGAAGAGCTGGGCGACGAAGACGGCGACGGGCTGCCCAATGGTTATGAAGTGCAATACGGTGTGAACCCATTCACCGCCGACACGGATTTCGACGGCCTCAGCGATTTCGACGAGCTCAACGGCATCACCTGCCAGGCCGCCAATCAGCAGATCGTCATCAAGTCCAACCCCATGATGCCGGACACGAACCAGGATGGCTTGATGGACGGCGACGAATTTCATAAAGGGAAGTGCGGTGACAGCTACATCCTGGGCTGGATCTGGGACGATGACAACGACAACGACAGCGTGCCCGATGCCCTGGATCTCTCGCCCTTCTCCTTTTCCAGTCAACAGGTGCTTTACGAAGGCGGCAACTGGAAAGCGCCAAATTACACGTTCGAGACGCTCGACCAAAATCCCTACAGCGAAGCCACGACTCCCTATCCCTTCTATGTGGAAATGCAGATTCGCCCCAGTCTGATCAAGTCGTTGCAGTGGGCCTACAAACATGTCAACTGGCCTGAAGACAACGAAGCAACGATTCAGAATACAGACCCGGTCGTTCATGCCCTCAAGAAAATTTTCCAGGGCATCGATTACGGCACGAGCGGTGAAGTCCAGCTCGTTCCTTTCTTGCAGGCCACGGTGCAAGAAAAAGACCTGCCCACCGCAAAGGCCATGAACGCCTATGGCGTCGGCGCCAACCTAAAGGAAGACGCCAATGGCAATCCTATTTATGAAAACGGCCAGAAGCTGTGGGACATGACCGTTCCACTCATGACCGTAGAGCGGGGCGGCCAGGTCTACGCCTTCCAGGCCAAAATGCTCCATGACCGGCGGCCGGGAAACAACGATCTGACCCGCCACTGGAAGGATGTGCGGCTTAAATGGGCGGCGGTGGCCGACGTGTTGCTATTGGACGACCAAGGCAAGCCGGTGGAAAGCCCTAACGGCGGCTGGGGGCTGTGGGTCTACGACGAGGCGTATCAGTTGACTGGCCTGCAAGTCTCGCGCCAGGGTGGCGCGTCCATGCTCGTGGCCGCGGCCTTGCCCACCAATCAGCCCTATGACGACGGCCCCATTTCGTTGTTGCGGGGCGGTCTGGAAGCCAGATTTCTCCCAGGCGGCATGACCCTGGCTGACATCAAGCACCGCTTCGACACGCCCAATAATGCCACACTGGAGGAGCGATGGGGCATTCCCCAAGAGCAGCAATACCGGGTGATCTATGACGCTCAGCACAATTTCAAGCATCTGGATGAAGCCGTCGCCACGACCACCATGACGACGACAAAGCAGTTGCTCGACTACGAATTTGGCAACGAATGGAGCAACCTCACGCCGACGCTGATGTACGCCAGCGAACAGCGCACCTCCACCGTCAACCTGGACGAGACGCCGCCCAAGGACTATCTGGACATCACCATCAACACCTGTCTGAAGCCGCTCATCACCAGCCGCACGCTCAAGCTGCAAAGCTATGAGTACGTCGTTCCCGATGGCGACTTTATCGGCCGCTGGCAGCCCATGTCTTTGGATCAGGTGTTGAGCAAGGTGGAGGGCGACTATGCCGTCTACACACCGGCTGACGATCCCTTCTATTATGAACACCTGCTCATCCTGAAGTTGGCGACGACAGCCTGGCACCTGGGCGTGACCTCCATCTACAAGGTCGGTCAGCTCAGCGCCACTGACATCAACAGCATCATCACCGACCCGCAAATGGCGCTTGCCTTTCTCGAACAGGACGGCCTCATTCCGAAGCACATCAAAAGTGTGGTGGATGTACTGTTGAACGTCTGGAGAAAGGGCGGCCCGATTGTCTATCTACAAGACCTCTGGACAAAGGCCATCGGCGTGCTCAAGACCATTCAGGGCATACCGGGCAAGATCGAGCATTTCTTCTGGGGGAGCTATCTGGACATCGGGAAAAAAAAGACTCCAGGCGACTACATCACCGTCAAGCCCATGGGCGACCCGACCAGCAATGACCCGCCTGCGCCGCCAGGCCAACCCGTCGATCTCGAAATCGCTGAATACACGGCCACTGCGCTGTCGATCCTGGGCATCCTTGCCGCGGTCATCGGCGATGCGACCTTCAGTACGGTGGTGGACATTCTGGCCAAGGTCGTTCAGATCTACCAGAAGCTGCGCGCGCTCATCGAGATGATCAGGGTCCTGGTCAGCAGCGCCAGCAGCAGTATCACAACCGCCCTCCAGACCGCCGGCCTTGCCAAGGAACTTGGCGTGTTGGCGTCGGAGTTTGCAGTCGTTGGCCTCATCTTTGCCGTCGCCCTGATCTGGCTTGGCGTCCTCGTGCAGATCGGCGATCTGGGCCCCAGCATGGCGCTCTCATTGGTGTTGCGGGCGATCGTCGAAACCGTGTTGGCCGTGGTGCTCTTCGTCGTGGCTCTCTTCTATCCCTATGGCACCATCGTCGCCGTCGCCATTGGCCTGATCAGACTCATCGAAGATCTCATCGGCGTACAGTTCGACCCCATTTCCCTGCTGCTGGACTGGCTCTTTGCGGCAAAAGCTGTGCAGCGCACGGACCTGGCCGGCGATCCCCAGTTTGACGAGATGAAGCTGGAGCCGCTGGAGCCGGGCGGAGGGTTTGTGGCCGGCGCTGACTTCCGAATCAGTCTGCCGGCGACGGTCAAGATGCACACCGTCAATGACGGGGTGAAGAGTGACCTGAATAAATCCTATGCGCGACTCCACGTGGGCCGTTTTGCCGATTGGCCGGATGAATGGCCCGGCATCAGCCTGCCCACCCAGGAAGTCTTCAACCAATACAAGGCCGAAGCTGGCAGCTTCTACAAAGATGAGTTCCATGCCGCCCAGGCCCACATCATCTACTACAAAGTGCCCACCGCCGGGTGGTATATCACCGCCGGACACAGCGAGAGCAAAGGCCAGACCCAATCCGTCGGCGGCGGCTGGAAGCGCACAGATAGTCTCTTGGGTTGGGCGGATATCAGCCCCTCGTCGGGCATCAACAAGCGGCTGGTGTTGGACATCGCCATGGATGTACGCATTCGCTACGACCAGTGCACCAACGCCGGCGGCTGCGACGCCTATCTCAACGACTCCACGTCTCCGCCTGCCTTTCCTGAGTTCTACTTTGATATCTTGCCGGGCAACCTGAACAGCCTGTGGCACTGGGAAGCCGTAGCGAACTATGACTACGACGGCGATGGATTGACGGGCTACCAGGACCCTGTCTCCAAACAGGTCTATGGGGTGGATGCCAATCTCTGTCCCAACCTGGTGGGCGTCAACAGTTGGGAGGAATGGGATAGCGACGACGATGGTCTCTCGGATCTCTTCGAGAAAATCCATGCCGGCTTCAACCCATGCAAGCCCGATACGGATCAAGACGGCATCCCGGATGGCCGCGAGCTGATCATCGGAACCTATCCGAATGACAAGGACACCGACGACGATGGCGTGACCGACCAGCAAGAAGACCCCTTCGACAACGGCTTTGGCATCACCTGGCCCTGGATCATTCCCCTGAGCCAGCAATATCCAGGCTTGCCCAACCCGCCAGCCTTTCCCAACCCGCGGCAAGCCAATTTCGACAGCGACCACCGCAACGACAAGGAGGAAAAAGAGAAGCTGAGCAGCCCAACTTCCTTCAACGCTGTGCCTGTGGGCGATCCCATCTCCCTGGGCATCGGCCAGAGCTTCCTACCCGGCGGTCAACGAGGCTTCACCATCCAATCTGCGGCCTGGGTCAACAGCGAAGCCATCGCGGTCGACGCCAGCCTGACCCTGACCATGCCCATGCCCCTGTCCAACTCCACGAGCCAGGCCAAGCTGAACCCGCCTGTCTTTGTGCCATCTCTCAACGTCGGGTCGCTCGACCCAACTATGGCTGGGCCTCATGTCTACCGCTGGCTGCTGCCGCCCCTGAGCCTCAATCGCTATATGCAAGTGACGCTCAAGGGTCTCCCTGGCGCTATCCCAGACCCGGCTGTCATCCGCGCCAGGTTGGAATATGACGAAGGCGCAGTGCACCAAGTCTCCTACGCCGAAGCCGATCTGCTGGTCAATAGCGGGGGGCCGGTCGTCACCTTTACCAACGTCCAGGGCGCGGCGGTCATCAGCGGACTGAATGGTGATGTTGGCAGCGCAGGAGCGGACGCGCCCGCAGCTCAGTTCCGGGTGCAGAGCGACGGAATCGTCGCCATCTCTGGCGTGGCGGAAGACCCGGATCGGGTGGGGCAGGTCTTTGTCTGCGTCACCACCGGCGGCGCGTGTCCGGCCAACGGCTGGAGCAGCGCCATGGCCGTGGGCGGCGATCTTTCCACCTGGAGCTTCAGCTACGCCGCGCCCGCCGAGGGAACCTATTCGGTGTGGGCCTACGGCATCGACGCCTACGACCAGGCAGGCCAACAAGCCGGCCCATTGGTCATCGGCGTGGACAAAAGTGCGCCGGCGGCTTTCCAACTCGACCAGCCCGAACTCCTGTTCACCAAAACCACAAACCAGCCTGAGCGCGCTCCAGTGGTTCTCTTCACCGGGCAAATGCAAGATGCGGGCGGCCCCTATGCCGCCGGCGCAGGCAGCGTCGCTCTCATCTATGGCGACAACGCCGAGAGCGCAGCCGTGAACCAGCCCGGTCAGCCGACCAGCGCCTTCAGCCTGGGCTGGACGCCGCCAGCCTGGGGTCAGGGGTCCACAGTGCGCGCCCCCCAGGGCTACTACGAAGTGATGATCGGCGGCGCAGACCAGGTTGGCAACGCAACGACTGCCCCCAAGACAATACACGTGGTTGTGGATGACACGCCGCCTCTGGTTTACGGCAGACCGCCCCAAACCCAGGCTGGCTTGAGCCTGAGTCTTTCCGGTCTGGCCGACGACACTGCTTTGGTGAGCGACCGCGCGACAACGCCGCCGTTCGTTGGGCGGACAAGCGCCAATGCGCAATCGCGTTTCAGCTTCACCAACCTGGCAAAAACGGTGGTGGTGGGCGACGTCAACGGCGACGCCATAGACGATGCAGTGCTCCTGCTGCCTGCCGTGCAGGCTGGCGTGAACACGCCCTTCAAGGCTGCCCTCTTCTTCGGCAAGGTCGGCGGGCTGCCCGCGCAGTTGACTACGGCCAACGCTGACGTCACCTTCCAGGGCGAGTCGCCCATCGGGGGGAGCATCGTCGGGGCGTCCGCCGCCCATGTGGGCGATGTCAACGGCGATGGCGTGGACGATCTGCTCCTGGGCGACCCGGCTGCGGACGGCGGCAAGGGGCGCGCCTATCTTGTGCTGGGGCGACGCACGGGCTGGAGCAGCACATTCGCCCTCTCTGACGCCAACTGGAAACTGGGCGTGGCTGGGGCAAGCGGCTTCGGCGCAGCGGCGGCCGGCGCGCAGGATGTCAACGGCGATGGCCTGGCTGACCTGTTAGTGGGCGCGGTCAAATCACCCGGTCTCACCGGCGGCCAACAGAACGGCGGCGCCTGGCTCTATCTGGGACGGGAGCAGGGCGCTCCCACCGGCCCGAACGCCATCTTCTCGTCGCCCACCGGCGCAACCGCCAATCCACCCAGCCTGGCCGGCCTGGGCGATACAGATGGCGACGGCCTGTCGGACATGCTCCTGGCCTTCCCCGGCGCAGCCGTTGCCCTGGTCAACGGGCGCGCCAGCGACGGCTGGTCTGCCAACGCCATCCTGCTCAACAGCCAGGCCAATGCCCTCTTCACTGCCCGCGGCGCTTCGCCGATCGTGGCTGGGCCCGGCGATGTCAACGGCGACGGTCTGATGGACCTGTTGGTGGGCGACCCGGCGGCCAGCACGCCGGCCGTCTTCCTGGTCTATGGCCGCCGGCCCGAACGTGGCTGGCCGGCGCCGCCCAACGCGTTGACCCTGGCGAACCAGGCCGACGCCTCGTGGGTCAGCGACCGGGAAACCCGCCTGGGCGCGAGTCTGGCGAACCTGGGCGATGTGGATGGCGACGCGCTGCCCGATCTGCTGGTGGGACAGCCCGGCAATGGCGCCGGCCCCAACCGGACGGGCATCCTACTGAGCAGCCAGACCTTGCGGTCTCTCAACCAGAACTTCGATACAGCAGCGCAGATGATCCCCGGCGCGGCCAACAGCCAGCGCCTGGGCGAGTTTCTCTCTGTCGGCGACCTGACCGGCGACCATCTTGTGGACTTGCTCCTGGGCGCGCCGGGCGAGCCGGCTGCCTATCTGCTGGCCGGCGATTTCGACCCAGGCGGCGTGGCAGGCGTCAGCCAGGTGGAGATTGGCTTCTTCGGTCCCGTGACCGACGCCAGCCAGCCCGTCTCGGCGACTCTGCCCACTGCCTGGACGCCGGCAGCACTGACCAACGCCAACGCCGCCATCACACCGTGGAGCGGCAATCTCGTCTTGCCCGCTGTCGGCGACTATCGGCTCTATGCACGGGCGACCGACCGCGCCGGCAACCGCAGCCAGACAGAGGAATGGTATCTGGGCAATGTATGGGTGACGGGTCAGGCTCAGCCTTTCTCTGGCGCGGTGACTCTGGACGCGCCGGTGACAGCGGGACAGACAGGACTGACGCTGCGGGGCAGCCTCAACACCAACCATGCAGCGCAGCAGTTGAGAGTTTACGATGGCTACGCCTGGCATCGTCTGACGCCGACTGTGGGCCAATACGCCAACACATCTTCGATTCCGCACGCCGACCTGCACACGTTGACCCTGCGCACAGTAGGCCGCGATGCCTTTGGCGCTACGGTTCAGGCGCAGCGCACCCTCCGGCTCGACACGTTGGCCTTCGCTCCCCGCCTGAGCGACAATCTGCCCACAGCCGTGTGGCAGACCGACGCCTCGCCCGTGCTCTCGGTGACATGGCCCGCGCCGCAAGACGCCAGCGGCGTAGCCACAGTGCGTGGCGCCATCGACAACGCCGTGGACACAGCGCCGACGACGCCAGCCGCGGGCAATCAGCTCCTCAAGACGCTGGACGCAGCCGGCGTATACTATGCTCATGTCAACGTACAAGATGGCGCGGGCAATCAGGCGACCTCGCGCAGCGGGCCGTATCTGGTCAACCGCAGCAAAACGCCGTCGGTCATCTTCCCTGACGGCTACCTGGATCTGCGCGGCGGCGAATATCCCAACGGGACGCTCCTGGGCTACGATCCGTATGCGCTCTGGAAATCGGCGGCTTTGTGGGGTACTTGGGACGCCCAGAAGCTCTATCTGGGTTTCCCTGGCAACCGCTGGAACGAAGAGAGTCGGCTGGTCTTCTATCTGGATACACAGGTGGGCGGCCTGACCAGCGGCCTCCCTGAAGGGCCAGCGCATACTCTGCCTTTCGCCGCAGACTTTGCGCTGCTGATTGGCGGCAAGAGCGCGCGCGGTTACGATCTTTTCCAGGCCAGCGGTGGCTGGCAGGCGGTGGGCGACCCCAAGGCCATGGTCGTCCGCGAACAGGACACAGAGATCGTGTTGGACAGGGGCGAAGTGAAGGCCAATGGCGGCGTGGGGCTGTTGGCGTTGGCCGAAGACGCTGGCGGCGTGTGGGTTGTTCTGCCCGCTGGGGCTCGCCCTACCACCGACGCACAGATGACCGGTCCGCTGGCCTTGACCGAGGCCATGCAGTGGGGCGGCCTGGGCAACGGCGTCGCTCCCAACGCCGGGTTGAAGCAGATCCTCGCGCCGCAGGTGACGGTGTCGCCGGCGTGGGACAACGTTGTGGTGGGTGGGCGAGCGACTGCCTTCAAGGTGGTCATCCACAACCCGGACATCGGCCCCTACACCGGCGCGGCGCTGGAGGTGCAAACTGACAGCAAGCTGGCCCTGACCCGCGCAGACGGCGCACGCTGTCAGTCCTGCCCGCAGGGAGGCAATCGCTGGACAATGGCGGTGGATGTGGCCGCCGGCGCAACGCAGACGGTGACTCTCTACGCAAACGTCCTCGGCCAGGATGTGACCGGGCTGGCCGCCCTGCCCGTGGAAGCCTGGTTGGGCAACAGCGGTCTACCTGCCAGCCCGCAAGCCAAGGCGGTTGGTCAATACTGGCTGGATCATGGCGCAGTGTCAATGAAACAGGCCTTCGACCTGTCCGAAATCTATGTCAAGCCAGGTGAGTTCGTCGTGGATATCTTCCCCAACATTGACCTTGCAAATCTGGGGCGCTGTTCGAGCCAGGTGGAGGTGAACCCCGGCGGCAGCGGATGGCGGCCCTATTGTTTTCTCGGCGACTGTACAGCCGTGGGCGGCGTCATCGACGCCAACGCGATCCAGACGCTGGAGGTGCGCACCACCAACGGCAACGGGCGCAGCTCGCAGCCATTGGCGCTCAACGTCATCGCCGACGCCATCGCGCCCACGACGGTCTTGTCACCCACCGCCGTTTTTTCGGGCAATCTGTCCTTTGTGGAAGGGCTGGCCTGGGACGGCTTCCCCACCACTCGCAGCCCGGCGCGCGTGGAGGTGCAGATCGACGGCGGCCCCTTCCATCGCGCCATCCTGACAAAGGCCGTGAATCAACCGGTGCAGGCTGCCGGAAGCGAGGCGTTGAATGCGGCTGTCACCCACTGGCGGTTGCCCTTGCGCCTGATCTGGGAAGACGGCAAGAAGGTCACGGTGACGGCCCGCGCAGTGGATGAGGCGGGTAACGTGGGCGCAACGACGGGATCATTCGAGATTCTGCTAGATAGCCTGGGCCCGCAACTGACGCTGGAGCAAAAGGAGAGTCTGCTCTATGGCAAGGCGACCGATGGCTCCGGCGTGGCGTCGCTGGAGATCAGCCTGAATGGCGGCGCGGATTATGCACCGGTGAATGTGAATAGCGAGGGCGAGTGGTCCTTCGACCAGAAGGATTGGCCGGGCGCGCTGTCGGTGGACGTGGCGATCCTGCGGGGCAAGGATGTCTATGGCAACGCCAATCAACTGCTGGCGCCCTATCTCCCAGCCTTGTCGTTCACCCACAAGCTCTTCCTGCCGGTGACTATGCAGAACGCAACGTTCACAGCAGTTGCAGCCAGCGAACCGGCGGCGGCGATGGAAGAAACCGTGATCACTTTCACCGGTGAGATCAACGATACAGGAGAGATCACCGGAACAACGGAAGTGACCGCAACGACTGGGATCACCAGCACGACCGAGATCACGGAAGCGCCCGAAACGACAACGACGGATGCGGATGAGATGGAGGGCGGCTCTACAGACGACTCTCCCCATGCACCGCCCCAGCTCATCTTCCTGCCCGTCATCAGCCGCACAGAGTAGGATCGGATCGAGCAGAGAGGCCAGGTTTCTCGAAACTGGCCTCTCTGCTCAATTCTTGTATTCCATCATCCGCATCAACTCTTGTATTCCGCATACCTGGGCAAAGGCCAGCAGAGGATTCATGAGCGGCTCCTGCCACAGCCAGTTCGTATCCAGCCAGAAACCCTCTAGTACAGCGGAGTAGTAGACATCATCCTCATTGGGCGACGCGGCCCGATAGCGACCGAGAGCATCCAGAACCCAGAAACCGGCGCGTTGCTTCCCCGCGCGACTGTCAATGTCGTCAGCCAACTGCGACTGCGCCGACCTGGCTGGCTCTTCCATGTCGCTCATTGGTTTGGCTCTCTTGCGTGAGTTCAAAAAGCCGATTCGGGCTGAGGGGAATCTCCGTGATCTCGACGCCCAGGTCGGCCAGCGCATCTTCGATGGCCTGGGCGAAGAGCGCGCCCACCGGGATGGCGCCGGCTTCTCCAGCGCCCTTGACGCCGAGCGGGTTGAGGGGCGACGGCGTCTCCACGTGGTCGCCCACGATGGCCGGCACGGTGTCTGCCGTGGGCAACAGATAATCCATGAACGAGGCGTTGAGGAGCTGGCCGTTCTCATCCCACGCCAACTGCTCGTAGAAGGCGTTGCCGATGCCCTGGGCTACGCCGCCCTGAATCTGCCCGGCCAGGATCATGGGGTTGATGACCACGCCGCAGTCATGCACCACGACATAGCGTTTGATCTCCACCAGCATGGTCTCCGGGTCCACTTCGACGATCATGGCGTGGACGCCGCTGGCCGTTGCGCCCCGCTCCGGGCCAAAGTAATCTGTCGCTTCTAGCCCGGGTTCTGTCCCCGGCTTGACCGCGCCGCGCATGGGGTTGGCGCGCCGCGCCAGGTCCCCCAGCTTGATGGCCGTGGACGGCGCGCCTTTGACGCGCACGGTCCCATCCACCAGCTCCAGGTCATCTTCCGCCACTTCCAGCTCCTCGCTGGCTTTCTGGAGGATCTTCTTGCGCACGGCCACCGATGCTGCGTGGATGGCGTTGCCGGCCACCACTGCGCCGCGGCTGGCAAAGGTGCCGGCGCCCCAGTAGAATTCCGCCGTGTCGCCGCTCACCAGCCGCACGTTGCTCACGTCCACACCCAACTGCTCGGCCACGATCTGGGCGAACGAAGTGTAATGGCCTTGCCCCTGGGTGCCGATGCCGCTGGCGACCGAGACGCGTCCGCTGGTCTCCACCGTCACCTTCGCGCCTTCGTAGGGGCCGATGCCCGTACCCTCCACATAGCAGACCAGGCCAATGCCTACATGACGGCCTTCAGCGCGCAAGCGCGGTTGTTCTTCTTCGATGAAACGGCGATAGTCGATCAGGTCAGCAGCCTTCTCGATAGCTGGCAGATAATTGCCGCTGTCATAGACCAGCGGCGCAAAGTCTTGATAGATGACCTGATTGTTGTAAGGGAAAGCGTCGGGTGGGATCAGGTTGCGCTTGCGGATTTCAACGCGATCTATGCCCAGTTCCCTGGCCGCGGCGTCTAGCAGCCGTTCCATGACGAAGACGCCGTGCTGCCGCCCTGCGCCGCGATAGGGCGTGACGATGGGCTTGTTGGTGAAGACTGAGCGAAATTCGCTGTAGTAGTGCGCCACATCGTACTGGCCGAGGAGAGTGCACTGGCTGTTGATTGGCACGGTCAGCCCGTAGGGGGCGTAAGCGCCGGCGTCGTGGAGAAAGACATCCTTGACGCCCAACACGCGGCCGTCGCGGGTCAGCGCCATCTCCGCCTCATGCACCTGGCCGCGCTCCTGGGTGGTGGAAAAGAAATTCTCCCGTCGGTCTTCGATCCACTCGACTGGCCGGTGCAGGCGCATGGCAATCCACGGCAACAGCACTTCTTCGGGATAGAACATCATGATCTTCGGCCCAAAGCCGCCGCCGATAAAGGGCGCAATCACCCGCACTTGGCGCTCCGAGAGACCGAGCATGGCCGCGATGCCGTTGCGGATGACCACCGGCGCCTGGGTCGTATCCCACATGGTGAGCTGCTCGCTCTTGGCGTCCCACCAGGCCACGATGCCCCGATTTTCCAGGGCTGCAGCCGTGCCCCGGTCGTAGACAAAGCGGCGTTTGATGATCACGTCGGCTTGCGCCGCAGCCCGGGCGTAGTCGCCTTTCTCCTGGATGACATGGGCGTTGAGATTCGCCGCCAGGTGCTCATGGATGAGCGGCGCGTCGGGCGACAGGGCGTGCTCCACGTTCACCACGGCCGGCAACGACTGGTACTCGACTGTAATGCGCTCGACCGCGTCTTCGGCCAGATAGCGATCCTCGGCCACCACCACGGCGATTGGCTCGCCCACATGACGCACCTTGTCCTTTGCCAGGGGAACCTGGGTCGCCTGGTTGAACACCAGGCGCTGGATGGGCGGCGGCGACACCAGGAGAGGGCCAGGTTGCCAGTAGTCGCCCAGGTCGTCAGCGGTGTAGACCGCAACCACGCCGGGCATCTCCAACGCCGCGCTCACGTCGACGCTCCGCAGATGAGCGTGGGCGTAATCGCTGCGCAGAAAGGCGCAGTGAAGCATCCCTGGCAAGTGAACGTCGTCGGTGAAGAGCGCCTGACCGGTGAGCAGGCGCGGGTCCTCGTTGCGCTTGATGGGGTGACCAAAGACGCGAGTGCTCATGGCTGCATCCTTTCTGCGGCCAATCTCACCGCATCGACGATGTTCTGGTAGCCCGTGCAGCGGCAAAGGTTGCCTGAAATCGCTTCACGGATTTCCTGTTCGCTGGGCTGGGGAACATCACGCAGAAAGGCGACCAGGGTCATGAGGAAACCTGGTGTGCAGAAACCGCACTGGAGCGCGTGTTTGTCGCGGAATGCCTCCTGCAAAGGATGAAGCTCGCCGGGCGGTCTGCCCAGCGTCAACCCCTCGACGGTGGTGATCTCATGGCCGTCGGCCTGGACGGCGAACATGATGCATGAGCGCACCGCCTCGCCGTCCAACAGAATGGTGCACGCGCCGCAGGAGCCATGCTCGCAGCCCACATGCGCGCCGGTCAGGTTGATCTCGTGGCGCAGAAAGTCCGACAAGAGCAGCCGCGATTCAATCTGACCTTTGTGGATGACGCCATTGACAGTCACTTGCACGGGATAGAGGTCG
Source organism: uncultured Caldilineaceae bacterium (assembly GCA_964560495.1). Taxonomy (GTDB): domain Bacteria; phylum Chloroflexota; class Anaerolineae; order Caldilineales; family Caldilineaceae; genus UBA5069. The sequence goes on along the minus strand of CAZLMM010000026.1, from coordinate 45,998 downwards.
CTCACTCGCGTCATAATCCTCTCTGGAATAAGAGCATAGATGAGATCAACATCCGTCCACCAACTTTCATGTAGCCCCGGGCTTCTGGCAGTTGGAAAACGGTAAGACTCGAAATCCATCACTCACTGTGCGATCGGCAGCATGTGTTCGCTCAACCATTGGACGCGACAGCGTTCGCCGCGCGTCGCATGCACATCCAACGCGCTTGTCACGAGGTTCTGCTGTATGACGGTCAGCGTCTCTCCGCTGTCTAGCTTGATAAGATAGCGGGTCATCAATCCCAGGTAGGTGACGTCTTGCACTATCCCGTCCAGCATGATTGCGTCCTTCATCAGCGGCGCATTGGGGGCAACCAGATGTATCTTTTCAGGACGCAGCGCATAGAGTCCCCCATCACAACCGAGACGTAGAGCTAATTCTCCAGAGATCATATTGGACGTGCCGACAAAACCTGCGACGAAGGCTGTGGCGGGACGCTCATATAGCTGCGCCGGCGAGGCGATCTGTTCGACCTTGCCCAGGTTAAAGACCGCGATCCGGTCGCTCATGCTCAAGGCTTCTTCCTGGTCGTGGGTCACGAAAATGAAGGTGATGCCCAATCGTTGTTGTAGACTTTTGAGCTCGATCTGCATCTCCTGGCGCAGCTTGAGGTCCAGCGCACCCAGAGGCTCATCCAGCAAGAGCACGCGCGGCTCATTGATGAGGGCGCGGGCGAGCGCAACGCGCTGGCGCTGTCCACCGGAGAGTTGCGACGGTTTGCGCTCGCCAAAGGCGGGCAGACGCACCATTTCCAGCATTTCTTCGGCGCGCCGCCGTCGTTCTGCTGCGCCCACCTTGCGGATTTTGAGACTGTAGGCGATGTTCTCCGCCACATTCATGTGGGGAAAGAGAGCGTAGTCTTGAAAAACCGTGTTCACGTCGCGCTCGTAGGGCGGCAAGCTGGTGACATCTGCGCCGTGAAGAAAGACTTTACCGCTGGTGGGGCGGTCGAAGCCGGCGATCATACGCAGGCAGGTGGTCTTGCCCGAACCCGAGGGGCCGAGCATGGTGAAGAACTCGCCGTCTTCGATGCGCAGATCGACGGCGTCGACTGCTTTGACATCGCCAAAAGCGCGTGTCACACTCTCGAAGACAACAGCCGGAATCGAACGAGCTGGCATTGAACGTTATTCTCGGATTGCTAATCGTTCTTGGGGCGATTCAGTTGCGCTTGCAGAGCCCCACACAGAAGATTCTGGCGACGCAAGAGCGTTTGTTGTCATGTCTCACTTGCCTTCATCAGATAGGGAACAACGCGATTTACTCTATGCCATCCCCATCATACCCCAAACTCACCCATGAGCGATCATCACGTGTTTGGTGATCTGGTAGTCGCCCACCGCCTCCACCGAGAGGTCCTTGCCAAAGCCAGATTGCTTGAAACCGCCATGCGGCCCTTCTGAAGCCAGAGGGATATGGTCGTTGACCCACACTGTCCCGAACTCCAGCCGCTGCGCCATGCGCATAGCGCGCCCCACGTCTTTGGTGAAGACCGACGCTGCCAGGCCATACGGGACATCATTGCCGAAGTGGAGCGCCTGTTCCTCGTCGTCGAACGCACTGATGGTCAGCACCGGGCCAAAGACCTCGCTTTGGATGATTTCCGCCGTCTGTCCTGCCTCTACGATGACCGTCGGCTCCAGGAAGAAGCCGTCGCACGCACCAGCCGGAACGCCGCCGCCGGTGAGCACCCGCGCGCCCTGGGCTTTGGCGCGTTCGATGTAGCCCAACACGCGGCTGCGCTGCGTCTCGGATATGAGCGGTCCCATCATGGTGCTCTCATCGAAGGGATCGCCTACCTTCGTGCCGCGCATGGCCTCCACCAACGACTCCACTGCGTCGTTATAGCGGCTGCGCTCTACATAGACGCGCGTTGCTGCGGTGCAATCCTGACCTGTGTTGCAGATGGCGGCAAAGCTGGCTTTGGCGCTCACCAGCTCCAGGTCGGCGTCATCGAAGACCAATACGGGCGCTTTGCCCCCCAGTTCCAGATGGACGCGCTTGAGGCTCTGCGCCGCGGTCGCCATCACCTTCTTGCCTGTGGCCGTCGAGCCTGTCAGGCTGACCATGCGCACATCCGGGTGCTCCACGATGGCCTGCCCCACTTCGTTGCCGCCGGTGACCACGTTGACCACGCCCGGTGGAACGCCAGCCTCAGCGATCAGCTCGGCCAGCAACAGAGTGCTCAGGGGTGTAGTGGGCGCCGGCTTGAGGACGACCGTGCAACCGGCCGTCAGGGCTGGCCCCAATTTCCACACCGCCATCAACAGCGGATAATTCCACGGCGCAATCTGCCCAACCACCCCCACCGGTTCGCGGCGGAACAGGGAGGTGTAGCCGGTCGCATACTCGCCGGCGCGCATGCCGTGGGTGTCGCGCGCCGCCGCAGCGAAGAAGCGCAGGTTGTCCACCGAGAAAGGGATGTCGCCAGCCATGGTCAGGTTGGCGAAGGGTTTGCCAGCGTTCTCCGATTCGACGCGTCCGATGCGCTCGCCGTGCTGTTCGAGCAGGTCCGCCAGGCGGAAAAGGGCCAGCGACCGTTCGCCTGGCGTCTTGCGCGACCAGCGCCCATCATGGAACGCTCGTTTGGCGGCCTGCACCGCTGCATCCACATCGGCGCGGCTGGCGTCCACCGCCGTAGCGATTTCCCTGCCTGTGGCCGGATTGAGCACGCTCATGCTGCCGCCGCCCTGACTATCCGCCCACTGACCGTCGATCCAGAGTTTGTGATCCATGTGCACCGTTCCTTTGTAACCGCTCAGAAATCACTTCCCGTTTCCAACCTTCCAGGAAGCTCCGAGCTTTCTGGAAGACGCGAAGGAATACTTTGACAATCGCTTTGCACTGTGACGCTTTGCACTGTGAAAGCGGGGTGAGGTTTTGGGAAGGAGACGCGCATCTCTGCTTCCCAAAACCTCAAAACCTCACCGCCTCGCCTCGATTGTTCTTCTCAATTGCCGCCCATGATGCCGATGTACGTTTCCACCCACTTGCTGTAGGGAACGCAATTCTCGCTGCCATCGGCGCAGGCGGCCGTAGGCGTGCGCCAAAAGGCGATCTTGTCAAAATCGTCAAAACCATTGGTCGTGCAGCCTTCATCGGTTAGCAATTCGTTGCCCGTGCATGCTGCTGGGACAACGGGCACCGAACCGAACCAGGCTGCCACATCACCTTGCACCTTGGGGTCGAGGGAATGCTCCATCCACAGATACGCGCAGTTGGGATGGGCGGCCTCGCTGTGGAGCATGGTGGTGTCAGCCCAACCCGTGGCGCCTTCTTCCGGGAAGGTGCTGTCGATGGGCGCGCCTTCTGCTGCCAAAAGATTGACCTGGAAGGGCCAGGCGCTAGAGGCGACGACTCCCTCATTCTTGAAATCTTCCATTTGAACGACCACGTCGTGCCAGTAGCGGCTGACCAATTCACGCTGGCCGCGCAGCAGTTCCACGGCTGCATCGAACTGCTCCTGGGTGAGTGCATAGGGATCGGTGATGCCCAGCTCAGGCCGGTGGGTCTTGAGATAGAGCGCGGCGTCTGCCACATAGATCGGGCCGTCATAGGCCTGGACGCGCCCTTTGTTCGATTGGCCGTCGGGCAGGGTCATCTCCTCGAAGACCACCTGCCACGAAGTCGGCGGCTCGGGAAAGACGTCCGTCCGATACATGAGGACATTCGGCCCCCACTGATAAGGCACGCCATAGGCCTGGCCGTCTACGTTGTACCACGGCGCGCCCTTGAGCCGTTCATCCACCCCGGCATAGGAGGGAATCAGGTCGAGATTCACCGGCTGCACTGCACCACCGGCGATGAGGCGATTGCTGGCGTCGCCCGAAGCGGTCACCAGATCGAACCCACCCTGGTTCATGAGCGTGACCATCTCATCGGAGGTGCCGGCGGTCTTGATGTTGACTTTGCAGCCGGTCTCTTCCTCATATTTGGTGACCCAGTCGTAGTTTGGGTCAGTCTCGCCGCGCTCGATATATCCCGGCCAGGCCACGATGTCGAGTTGGCCTTCGCCTGGGCCGACCTCTGTCATCATACCTTCTGGCGCGGCGACAGCGGTTGGTTCCGCGCCGGCGTCGCTGGCGGGCGCGGGCGCCACAGGTGCGGCGCACCCACTGAGGATCAGTGCGACAAGCGCAGTTGCGCCTGCCCAATGCTTGAACGAAACTCGCATGGTGTTCCTCCTTGAACAAATGAATTGGTGAGAAAAATGTTGTGAGCTTGAGGCTGCGTCGATGGCGACGCGGGATGGATTATACGTGGTGTGGGCAGAGCTGGCAAACAGGACGAACAAATCCCAAGGAATTGAGAACTGACGCCCGTGGCTGTCCAACCTTCCTGGAAGCTCGAAACTTCCAGGAAGGCGCCATACAACAATACTTGAGCCTCAGGATCACGCGATGACGCCTATGGGCGACTGATGGGAGGCGTTTAGCGGAGCAAGGCGGCTGGGCGTGGCAATGAATTCTTCCACCTTGCGCTTGCATACGTCGTCGGTGTATTGCTCTGGCGGACTCTTCATGAAATAAGAGGAGGGTTCAAGGAGCGCGCCGCCGATCCCACGATCCAATGCTAACTTGATGCAGCGCACTGCGTCGATCACAACCCCAGCGCTGTTTGGGCTATCCCACACTTCCAGGTGCGCCGAGAGCAACAATGGCACATCGCCAAAGGTTGTGCCTTCCATGCGGATTTCACAGAATTTTCGGTCGCTCAGCCACGGCACGTAGTCACTGGGTCCTACATGAATCTCGTCGGCGTTGAGCGGCTGGTCTGTGATCTGCGATGTGACTGCGTTGGTCTTGGAGATCTTCTTACTCTCCAGTCGTTCACGTTCCAACATGTTCATGAAGTCGGTGTTGCCGCCAAAGTTCAACTGGTAGGTGCGGTCGATGCGCACTCCTCGATCCTCGAACAAGCGCGCCAGCACCCGATGTGTAATGGTTGCACCCACCTGGCTCTTGATGTCATCACCGATGATGGGTGTTCCCGCCGCTTCGAAGCGCCGTCGCCAGCTCGGCTCTTGGGCGATAAACACGGGAATGCAGTTGACAAAACCCACACCGGCGCGTAGCGCCTGTTCGGCGTAGAAGCGCGCCCCATCTTCGCTGCCCACCGGCAGATAGTTGATCAATACATCGGCATTCACATCGCGCAGCGTCTGCGCCACATCCACCGGCGCGGCGTTGGATTCGCTGACGACCTGGCGCAGATATTTGCCCAGTCCATCTAGCGTGGGCCCCCGCAGGACGGGCACATCCTGGAAGGGCACTGCTGCAAAACGATAGGTGTTGTTCTGGCCTGAAAAAATCGCCTCACCCAGATCTTTGCCAACCTTCTCCGCGTCAACATCGAAGGCGGCGACGAACTCCAGGTCGCGGACATGATAGCCGCCCAATTCCACATGCATCAACCCAGGTACACGGTCGGTCGGGCTGGCGTCCTGATAGTAGTGGACGCCTTGCACAAGGCTGCTGGCGCAGTTGCCTACACCGGCGATAGCAACACGGATTTTGCGTTTCATCTTCTGTCCTTTCATCTTTGGATACCTTTTTCTCTTATGCACCTGTCAATATGGGAGATCGCTATTTTTCGTGAACGCCGCCTTCGAATCAGGAGCGCGCAAGCGTTTGCGCAAACCAACAATTACCTCAGCATGCTACGTGTATTTCCCAGGCTATCGGTTGCGGCAGCGGCCAGCGCTGTTGCGCATGACAATGTGTACAGGAAGCAGCATGTCGTTGGGCTGTTTTCCAGCCAAAACTGCCAGGCAGAGTGCTACGGCGCTGCGCCCCATCTCGTTGGTGGGCTGTTCCACCGTGGTGAGGGGCGGCGATGTATGAGCGCTCAAGGAGATGTTGTCGAAGCCCACAACTGAAAGATCGTGGGGGACGGAAACCCCAGCCCGGCTTGCTGCGGCCAACAGGCCGATTGCCGCCAGATCGTTATAACAAAGCACAGCGGTCGGCTCTTCGGGGGTGGTGAGCAATTGTTCCATGGCCGCCGCGCCATCATCCAGCGCGCCAACGCCGGCCAGCACCAGCTCTTGCATGTCCTCGCGTTGACCGGCTCTCATGCCTTGATGATATCCCGCCAATCGCTCCTGGCTGCTGCGCCCACCCGCTGGCCCGGCAAGGAAAGCAATGGAACGATGTCCCAGCCGGCGCAGGTACGTAACAGCGGCGCGTGCGCCCGCCTCATTGTCAGCGCGCACGCTGTAGACATGCGGCCCTGCTTGTTTATTGTTCACCAGCGCTACTGGCGTGAGTGTGTCCGTCCGTCGGGTTGCCCGGCGTTCCAGATCGGCGTAGCGATGGGGCGCTCGACTGGAAATAACGATCAGCCCATCGACCTGGTGATCGAGCAGCAAATCGGCAGCCTCGATCTCTTGTTGTGGATCGCGATTGGACATGGCAAAGAGCAACCCATAGCCCGCTGCACGCGCCTCCGCCTCTGCACCTTTCAGCACTTCTGACACAAAGGGATCAGTTACGTCGGTCACAACAACGCCCAATGTGTGCGTCCTTCCTGTCGCCAAAGTGCGCGCGGCCTGACTGGGCCGATAGCCTAATTGCTCGGCCAAGGCGCGGATTTCTGCACGGCGTTCCTGGCTGATGCGTGGGTGATCCTGCAGCGCTCGCGAAACCGTGGAAGGTGAGACCTGGGCGAGCCGCGCAATGTCGATGATCGATGCATGATCAATGTCATTGGGTGGTTTGGCTTGCGCAATCGTTTGCATATGAGAATAGAATGATAGGCGATATTGCAGGCGATTGCAAATTGGACGCTTGGCATGATTCAGCCTTCATCATAATATATCTTTTAGATATATTTGTGCCGCGCTAAGTCATAGGGAGCAAATCATACACAAGCAGGACAAGACCGACACGTCTACATCCTGACCGAGACCGGGCGGGAGTCTCTGCGGGGATGGCTACGCCAGACAGGCGCAACTATCCCCGAGCGCAATGAATTGCTGCTCAAGTTGATCTTGGGGCGGCAGGTAGCCGTAGGCGACAACAGGCAGCTCATCAGCGGCTTTCGAGAGCGTCTACTGGAACAGATGGGGCAGGCGCATGTTGTAGAGGCCTGGCATCAAGAGCAGCTCATCGACGATCCATACACTATTTATCGCTTTTGGGCGTGCGCTATCGCTTGCGTATGTGCGCAACGTTGTTGGAGTGGTGCGATGAGTGTCTGCAGGAGTTCGACGGATTAGAAGGGCTGGAATTGTACAACTGGAAGGGCAGTCTGGAAATAGACAAAGGAGAGTATCATGGAGACCAAGAGTGATGAGCGCATCATGACCCTGCATCCCCAGGGAAAGCAAGGAGTGAATATCGAGAAGCAGAAGTACGATCTCGTTTACGCAGCGATCCAGGCAGCGCTAAGCGAGCGGGGTCCGTTGACCTTTGGCGCGCTGGGTCAGGAGGTCGAAGAGCGATTGGCTGGCAACTTCGACGGCTCTATCTTGTGGTATTACACCACAGTCAAGCTCGACATGGAGGCGCGCGGCGTGGTGGAGCGGGCGCCAGGAAGCGCGCCCCAGTTGGTGCGGTTGGCGGCTGCGAAAGAGTGACCTCCATGTGATAATATATACCAGCAGGCAACATGACCTGCGGACACTGCTAAACTGCGGTTGCTTTGAAACCAGGAGTTTTCACAGTTCAAAAACTTCTGGTTTCAAACAGAGCGAAGTATAACGATGGCGCTGTGCGCCGGCCTTGCGAAGAAAATGCCTCTGTGTTTCTTTGTGCTCTGGTATGTTGACACATAGGGAAAAGTGATCTTCACACCATGTGAGCGAAAAAGATGGTATCCCTCACGGGAAGTGAGAGGCGACACGACAAGGGATGAAAGGGCTTTTTCCGTGACGATTGATAGTTCTAAGCAAGATCGCCCTGATGGCGTGAATAGTGTAACGCCGCCCGCCGACTCCCCCTGGTTTCGCCCCAGGAGCGATTCCATTCAGCCCGGCGACCGGGTGGCGCTGTTGGCGAGCGACCAGAGCCGTTACCTGATCACCTTGCGGCCTGGCGAGCAGCTTCACACACACCAGGGCGTCTTTCACCACGACGACGTGGTTGGCCGCACCTTTGGCGCAACCATCACGAGTTCGCTGGGTCATCCAGGTCTACTTTTGGAGCCGAGCCTGGATGACCTGATGCGCCACCTCAAGCGTAACACCCAGATCATCTATCCCAAGGACGCTGCCTATCTGGTCTATCGCCTCAACCTGCGCGCTGGTTCGACGGTCATTGAGGCCGGCACAGGCAGCGGCGGGTTGACCATGGCGTTGGCCTGGGCTGTTGCACCTACGGGCAGGGTCTATACCTATGAGGTGCGCGACGACGCCTATCAAGCGGCGCGGCGCAACCTGGAGCGCGCGGGTTTGCTTCCGTTTGTGGAAATGCACCTGGCGGGGGCTGAAGAAGGCTTCAAGCAGCGCAACGTGGATGCGCTCTTCCTGGATGTGCGCGAGCCGTGGCTTTTGCTCGAACACGTGCGGGCGGCGTTGCGGCCGGGCGGCTTCTTCGCTGGCCTCTTGCCCACAACCAACCAGGTTTCGGCCCTCATCGAAGCCATGGAGCGGACAGGTTTCGCCGATCTGGCCGTGGAGGAGCTGCTCCTGCGCGCCTACAAGCCGGCGCCCGACCGCCTGCGTCCGGTGGATACGATGCCAGCACACACGGGCTACCTGGTGTTCGGGAGGCCTTTGGTCAACCCGACCGACGCTGGTCTGTGGCTGCCCAAAGCGCGCCAGCGTTATCTGGCGCGCCTGCAGGCGGAGCAGCAGGTGGGCGCCGAGAGCGCGCGTCGCTCCCAGGAACAAAGTAAATCGGGCGCGGTCAAATACCCCAAACTACCGCTGCCGGGTTGACGGTTCTCTGTTGCTCAGCGCGACTTTTCTATGACGCCTTCTTGGAAGCTCGAAGCTGCCAGGAAGGTCAGGCGGCAAATTGCGAAAGTCCTCCATAGAACGCTTCCAGCTGCTCGCCAAGTCGCCGCCAGGAGTAGTGTTCGGCCAGACGGCGACGAGCCGCGGCGATCATACGCTCTTGGGCATCGTCATCGGCGAGGAGGTCGAGCACGGCCTGAGAGAACTCGACCGGCGTTGCCTCTGCCGGAACCAGTAGCGCCGCGCCCTCTGCGCCATATTGGGCCTGCTCACCCACGGCGCTGGCGACGACCGGGACGCCGTGCAGGAGTGTGGTGGCGAGACGCACGCTACACTTGGCAAGCTGCAAAGTGGTCGGTTGCGCGGGAAAGATGGCGCAGATGGAACGATCCAGCAGCGCCGGCAGCTCGTCTTTGGCGACGGCGCCCAACCACTCGACCTGCTGTGGATCGTGAAGATTGCGTATAGCAAAATATGATTGAAGTGTCTCGATAACCTTTGGCTGCAATGGTTCACCGGCAATGACAAAACGTATTTGGGGGTCCTGATTGAGCAGGTGCGCCGCAAAATCGGCCAGCCAGATTGGCGTCACCTCGATATAACGCGTGAAGAAGAGTACGCTTTTCTGGCTGTTCGTCTCTTTCCGGCGCGGCAGCGCCGACTCACCGAGCAGGGCGTCGGCGATGCCGTTGGGCAGGTAAAGGGCTGGCGTTGTCGGCGCATATTCTTGGGCGCGGCGGTGCAGCCACCGACTGGCAGTCGTGAGGCCGTCGGCATGACGAATTCCCCATTCTTCCTGCCAGGCCAGAAAGAGCGCAGTGATTTTCGGATAGCGATTGATGGGCGCCCAGGCTTGTTCCCAATCGTCCATATCCAGCAGCAAGGTGGGCGCAGCCAGGCGCAATTGGCGCAGACGCCACATTGTCCACTGGAAAAGACCGGCGTGGGCGCGCGGCTTGACAATGTGGATGAGATCGGGCGAGAATTGGCTGCTTGCGCGTAGCAAACGAGACAAGATGAACGGCGCGCCGCCGCCAATCGCTGTGTTTACCAATTCGACGCCGCCATCCCACCAGCGCCTTCCTGCGTCCTGCGGCGTATCCCAGGGCGGGATCACGATCCTTGCCGCGTGGCCGTGCTCAACCAGCTGGCGCGCCAGCGGCAGGGTGCGCGCCCAGACGGTCGTCTTTTTGCCCAGGCCAAATGGCGCGACAAAGACAATCTTCATGGCCGGGTCAGGAGGTGGTCACAATCGTGGGCCAGTCGGGAAGCTCGCGCAGTAGGCGCTGCCAGACGTCCTGCTCCAGCTCATACGGATAGGTGAGGGCAAAGGTCTCGACCAGTTGCGGTGCATACCAGCGGTAGATGACGAGGAGCGCAACGGCCTGGGCGATCCAGCTTTCGGCTTGAGATACAGGGGCGATCAAGGTGCGTTCGATGGCGGCGCGCTGACTTTCACCCAAATAGAGGTTCAGGTGTTTGGTGTCCTGGGGATAGGCGATGCCATTGAGCGCCAGCATCATCTCGATGACGGTTGCGCGCAGTTTGTCAGTGCATCGTGCAGCCAGGAGGCGCTCCTCGCGTTTGACCAGGTCGGGCAGCTCTGCCAAAATCATCCAAAACTGGGTGAGTAGTTGCTGAACGTGTGTTGGGTCAGGGCGACGAAGCGCATCAGGCCATTGAGTCTGCATCATTCTGGCATTATAATGCCTCCAACTTGAATTACACCCAATCGGGAGACGCATCACAGGGATGTCCGCCTGCCTCTGCTAAGATCGAGTCACTATGAGACAAGACGATCCATTCGATGAGCTACTACGCACACTGGAAGACCGGCTGGGGCGTGGGGGCGACCTGCCGCCGCCAGACGATATGCCGCAACAGACCAGCGAGTCGCGACCAAGGTCGCGACGTTGGCTCTGGCTGATCCTCGTCTTCATTTTCTTCCTCTTGGGTGGTCGCATCATCGGCTTTCTGGTCGATTGGACATGGTTCTCCAGCGTGGGCTACGTGTCGGTGTTCTGGACGCACTATGTATGGTGGTTTAGTTTCTTTGCAGCCGGCAGCCTGATCTTCTATCTTTTCTATGCCGCAAATGTCATTTTGGCGCGGCGCATAGAACCGTGGGCGCTGGTCGACACACCCTTGCAGCAGATCATAGCCAGCTTTGGCCTGCGCGTCACGCCGCTCGTCATGTTTGTCGGGGCGGGCGTGGCTTTCCTCCTCGGCCTGACCGCGGCAAGCGCCTGGCAGACATTCCTCCTGTACCTGAATCAGTCGTCGTTTGGCGTCGAAGACCCCTTATTTCGCCAAGACATCGGCTTCTATTTCTTTACGTTGCCTGTGCTCGAATTTGTACGCAGCTGGTTGTTGATTGCGTTGGGCGCAACCTTTGTTGCTGTGGTAGTAGTGAGCGGCGCGGGTTGGCGAGGGTGGCAGATGAAGCGGGGCACATTGATTCATCTGGCCGCGCTTGCTGCTCTCATCCTGCTTCTCTTTGCCTGGCAGTACCGGCTTAACTCTTTTGAGCTGCTTTATAGCGAACGGGGCAGCGTCTTCGGGGCGACATACACCGATGTCAACGCCCAACTGCCGGCGTACAATCTGCTGATCATCGTTTCCATCATTGCGGCGATATTGCTCGTGGCGGTGGCGGTGTTGGGACGCGGGTGGCGCGCGATTGCCGGCGTGATCGTCGTGTGGGTGGGCGTAGCCACCGTGGCCGGGGCAGTCTATCCGGCGCTGGTGCAGCGTTTCCGTGTTGGGCCGAACGAATTGAATCTGGAGATGCCCTTCATTGCGGAAAACATCCGCTTTACGCGCCTGGGCTTCGACCTGAGCGATGTACAGACGCGGAGCTATGACGCCAGGCAGCAGTTGACAGTGGATGGTTTGCTTCGAGCCGAAGACACGTTGCGCAACATTCGCCTCTGGGATTATCGCCCGCTCTTGCGCACCTACAATCAGGTGCAGGCTCTCCGTCAGTACTACGAATTCAATGACATTGATATCGACCGTTACATGATCGACGGCAAGCGCACCCAGGTGATGCTGAGCGTGCGCGAGTTACTGACTGAGCGCCTGAACCCTGAGGCGCGCACATGGGTGAACGAGCGGCTGGTCTACACCCACGGTTTTGGCGTTGCTGCCTCGCCTGTCTCGCAGGTGACGCCCGACGGCTTGCCACTTTTCTACTTGCAAGACTTGCCACCCACAGGCGTGATCACCATCACGCAACCGCAGATCTATTTTGGCGAGCGCACGTCCAACTATGTGATCGGGCGCACCAGCGTGCCCGAATTCGACTATCCCCGGGAAGACGGCAATGTGACCACCCACTTCTCTGCTGATACGGGTATTCCCATGAGTTGGTGGAATCGCCTGCTTTTCGCCGTGCATCTGGCGGACATCAACTTGATCCTCAACCGCGACATCACCCCCGATAGCCGTCTGCTGTGGCGGCGAGAAATCGTCGAGCGCGTCGAGGACGTTGCGCCATTCCTGTTGTTCGACGGCGATCCCTATATCGTCGTTGGCGATGACGGGCGTTTGGTGTGGATGTTGGATGCCTTTACAGCAAGCGATCGGTTGCCTTACAGCAAGCCACTCAATGGCGTGAATTATGTGCGTAACGCGGTCAAGGTGGTGACGAATGCCTATGACGGCAAGATGACTTTTTATGTGGCGGATGAAGAGCCGTTGATCGAGGCCTACCGACGCATCTACCCGACTCTCTTTCAGCCCCTGAGCGCCATGCCAGCCGACCTGAAGGACAATATCCGCTATCCGCAAGACCTTCTCACGGCCCAGGCAGAGGTTTATCGCACCTATCATATGACTGATCCGGTGGAATTCTATAACAAAGAGGATGTGTGGGCCTGGCCGGAAGAGATCTTCGAGAACGAACCCGTGCGCGTCGAACCCTATCCCGTGCTAATGCAGCTGCCCGAAGAACAAGACCTGGACTATGTGCAGATTCTGCCCTTTACACCGCTGAATCGTGAAAACATGGTGGCCTGGTTGGCGGTGCAAAACGATCCAGGGAAGTATGGCGAGAAGATCGTCTACACCTTTGGCAAAGATGCACTTTCGTTCGGGCCAAAACAGATCGAGGCGCGCATCGACCAGGACCCTGTCATCAGCGCGCAATTGACCTTATGGAACCAACAAGGCAGCGGCGTGATCCGCGGCAATCTGCTGGTCTTCCCCGTTGGCGGCAGCCTTCTCTATGTGGAGCCCCTCTATCTCCAATCCGTCACCGGTAAGATCCCCGAGCTGAAGCGGGTGATCGCGGCGACAGCCGAAGAAGTGGTGATGGCCGAGAACTTGGGGCTGGCTCTGGTCAGACTCTTTGGCAACGACCTGCTGCGGAGCAATACGCTGGTCGAGTTGGGTGCACGCGCGCTCGAAGCAGGCGAAATCGTTGCGGCGAGCGCGACGGAGCAGCCCAACGCACCGAATGCAGGCGGCGCCGTCGAGGAGCTCATTCAGGCCGCAAACGAGCATTACGAACAGGCGCAAGCCTATTTGCGCGATGGCGACTGGGCCGGCTATGGCGCAGAGCTCGACGCGCTGGGCCAGGTCTTGGAGCAACTGGCGACCCTGTCGGGCGTGCAGCCTGGGCCGTCCCCAGAGGCGAGGCCCGAACCAACATCCACACCGTGACTTCGTCGCCGGGTTGCATGTTCTCAGCGTATTCTTACCTGGCGTTCAACCGGTCTTTAGCGAGCCAGGGTATGATCAAAGAGAAGCAAGTGTGAATGACGCCTATGGCAGCCGCCTTTCCCACGCTTGCCATTGGCGATAAAAAAACTGTCATGAATTTAGGAAGGATGTATGACCATGTACGACCCACAATTCGACCTTCTCCCAGAGAAGGAAAAACCGCGTCGGCGACGACCCTCTGTACGTGTTGTGGGGCTTGTCGCTTTGTTGGCGCTGACCCTGGTGTTGGGCGCGTTCTATGCGCCCCTCTTGTGGACCAGCAGTCAGGTGGACGCCAGCCCGGCTGGCGCACGCACCGCAGCGGCCCAGTTCCAACTGGATTCTTCATTGGTTGATGACCAGGAGGCATTGGCCAATCTCTATGAAGTCGTTGCGCCTTCTGTCGTCAGCATTCAGGTGACGGGCAATGCGCCGACCATCGAGATCCCCGGCATGCCTGAAGATCAGTTGCCTGGCATGCCTGAGATGCCCCAGATGCAGAGTCAAGGCTCTGGCTTCATCTATGACAACGACGGGCATATCGTCACCAACAACCATGTCGTGGAAGGCGCAGAGAGCATCACAGTCATCTTCTACGACGGAACGTGGGCTGACGCCGAAGTCGTGGCGACTGATCCCCAGGCCGACCTGGCTGTTATCAAAGTGACGCCGCCCGATGGCTTCGAGTGGAAGCCGTTGGCGATTGCAGACAATGGCGACCTGCGGGTCGGGTACACTGTGATCGCCATTGGCAACCCCTTTGGCCTGGATGCGACCATGACGACCGGCATCGTCAGCGCCATTGGGCGCAGCTATCCCGTAGGTGGTTTCGGCGAGAATCGTTACACGCTGCCCGATGTGATTCAGACTGACGCCGCCATCAACCCCGGCAATTCCGGCGGTCCTTTGCTCAACCTGGATGGCGAGGTGGTGGGCGTCAACTTCGCCATCGAGTCGGCGGTGCGCAGCAATTCGGGCGTAGGCTTTGCCATTCCCATGTCCGTCGCCTCGCGCGTCATCCCGGCGCTCATCACCGATGGTCGCTTCACCTATCCGTATCTGGGCATCAGCGGTTCGGGCATCACGCCGGAACTGGCGAAAGAACTTGACCTGGAAAACAACCAGTTGGGCGCCTATGTGGGCAGCGTGATTCCCGACGGACCGGCAGATCAGGCGGGCGTCGAAGGCGCCGACCCTGACACCAATCAAGGCGGCGACATCATCGTCCAGTTCAACGGCCAGCCTGTGCGCAGCTTTGACGACCTGGTTGCCTATCTGGTGACGGAGACATCGCCAGGAGATGAGGTGACGCTGACGGTGCTGCGCGAGGGTGAACAGAAAGAGCTAAGCCTGACTGTTGGTGAACGACCGGCGAACCCTCAGACGCGGCCTGTGGCCGAGCAGCCAGACGAAAGCGTCAACGCCCGCCGGGCGATCCAGATTGCCGAAGAGGAAGCGGGGGAGATGCTCGACGGCGAGATTGCCGAGAAGGTCGCCACGCCGGACACGCGCAATGGGGTCGAGGTGTGGGTGGTTGAGCTGAGCACCGACAGCCAGACCGCAACAGTCGTCATCGAGCGCGCCACTGGCGAGGTTCTGGAAGTGAGCGTGAATTAGCCGTAGGACGATCTCTTGGCGTCGTTTGCCGCAACGCCCCTGGCTCTTGTCAGCCAGGGGCGTTGTTTTATTGGGCGCGGAATTCAGCGGCCGCCCACTTCCCCATCAGGCGCTGCACAGAGTATAATCTGTCGTGATGGTCAGGTTCTGCTCTGCCTGGTTGCTCGACGTTTGCGCTCGAAGGCGGCAGGGACGAGTACGACTGAGAACAGGCCGATAGCGTTGGGCTGCAGACGAGTTGCTAGAAAGATGGCGGAGAATGCAGGCAGTTGGCGCTGAACGACTTCGAGAGCAGGCGGAGGGAGTGGAAGATGATGATCCGCCTGCAACACCTGAGGTCTATACTCCTCCCCGTTTTGCCTGGCGGCGTCTGCGCCATCCGCTGGACTTCTGGCTCAGCCGCCAACTCACCCGCACGATCACCCGCGAGCAAGTGCACAATCTGCGGGTCTTCTGGCTGGATGGCATCTTTGCCGCTGGCAGCGATGGGCTGGTGCTGACGTATATTCCACTGTTCGCCCTGGCCTACGGCGCAACGGCCGGTCAAATTGGCTGGATCACTGCGCTGGCAAACCTTGCCGGCGCGATTGCACTGTTTCCTGGCGCAAAGCTGCTGGAAATCGTGGGCAAGCGCAAACCGATCATCGTCTGGGGCAGCGCTTTTCTCTACCGACTGCCTCTCTTGCTCATGGCGCTCATCCCCCTGGTCATCGTCCAGCCGACCGCCGCCCTGGTTACCATCTTGATCTTGACCAGTATCCGTGGCTTTGGCGTCAACCTGGGCAATCCCTCCTGGACATCTTTGACCGCCGACATCGTGCCCGAATACATGCGGGGGCGCTACTTCAGCATCCGTAACTTCCTCATGGGCATTGCCACCCTGCTCACCCCGCCGCTGGCCGGCTGGATCATCGCCACACTGAGCAGCGAGGCGCTCAGCCCGTATCTCGGCTATCAGGTTGTTTTCGCCCTCGGTTTTGCGGTCGGTCTCGTCGCCAGCTATTACTTCTCACGCATTCACGAACCGCCATTCCTGGCGCGCAGGACCGCCGATAAGCGCAGCCGGCGCCTGTGGGTTGTCGCACGCAATAGTCCAGGGCTGTTGGGGTTCATCATCTCTGCCTTTGTGTGGAACATGGCGTTGCACACGGCCGGCCCTTACTTCAATGTTTATCTGGTGCGCGAAATGGGTGCAGACCCGGCGGTTGTCGGTGTGGCCGCCGCTTCCTCTGCCCTGGCCGCGTTGGTCGGCCAGCTATTCTACGGTCGCTTGGCTGACCGCAGAGGGATGGTGTGGGTCTTTCTGGCTTCAGGATTCCCGATTGCCACCTTGCCTCTGCTGTGGCTCATCTATTCAGCGCCCTGGCAGGTGGTGGTGGGCAATTTGCTTGGCGGCTTTCTATGGGCAGGCTTCAACCTGGCGAACTTCAATCTGCTGCTCAAGCTGACGCCTGACGACGAGCGCCCACGCACCGCCGCGCTCTATCAGACTGCTGTCTTCGTGAGCGCGGTGATTGGGCCGCTTCTTGGCGGCTATATGGTTGATGCTTTGAGCTACAATGCAATTTTTGTGGCAAGCGGGGCAGGCCGCTTCACCGCCATGTGGCTCTTCGTCTGGTTGGCCATGAAATCCGCGTCGGCCACGGAGCCGTGCGCAAAGGGGAACGAATGAGACTCATCGACTGCGATGTACATGTGCGTTGGCGTCATCTGGAAGAGCTGGCGAAACACATGGCTGAACCGTGGCGTACACGCCTGTTGACTGGCAAGCTGCTGCACCCCCACAATGGTTATCCTAACCCCATTTCTACAGCGCGCCGGGATGCTGCGCCGCCGGGGGGTGGGCAGCCAGGCTCCGACCCGGCCTTTCTGGTCGAAGACCTGGTCGATCGCTATCAAATGGAGCGCATCATCGTGGTCGGCGAGTCTTATCAACTTGCGCTGTCGAATCTTGCCAACGCGGACGCTGCCGCGGCCCTGGCTGCGGCATACAACGACTGGTTGATCGAACGCTGGTTCAGCCATGACTATCGCATCTTGGGGTCGATTTTTGTTGCGGCGCAGGATCCTGAGCTGGCGGCCCGCGAGATCGAGCGCGTCGCCGGGCATCCTCAATTCGTGCAGGTAAACCTCGGTTCAGGGTTGCGCGCGCCTCTGGGCCAGCGTGTGTACTATCCGATCTTTGACGCCGCCTTGCGTCACGACCTGCCCATCGCCGTTCATCCGCTTAGCGAAGGCGCCGGCATTGCCGGCCCGCCCACACCTGTAGGCCACCCCTCGCACTACATCGAATATCACACATTAGCGCAGACGGGGCTGATGACACACTTGGTCAGCATGATCTGCGAAGGCGTCTTCGAGCGATTTCCTCGACTCAAATTCGTAATTGTGGAGGGGGGCGTCGCCTGGCTGCCGCCGCTGCTCTGGCGGCTGGACAAAAACTGGAAGGGGCTGCGCAGCGATACGCCGTGGGTGAAACGCAAGCCGAGCGAGTATGTGCTTGACCATGTGCGTTTGACAACGCAACCCTTGGAAGAACCGGACGACCCTCGCCACCTGCGAAGACTCTTCGAGATGTTTCCTGCTGAACAAATTCTCATGTTTTCGAGCGATTACCCACACTGGGATTTTGACAATCCGCTTCATGTGATGGAAAACTTGCCAGAATCGCTGCGTCAACGTATCTTTGCCGACAACGCTTATGACACCTACAGAATCGCCCGCGCGCCGTGATTTACTCTCTGGCTCTTTCGTTTTCGTCGGCCAAGTCAGCGAGATACCGCCGGGTCAACGCAAAATCGTGACGGTGAATGGCCGTGAGATCGGCCTCTTCAATGTGAGCGGCGTCTTCTGCGCGTTGCGCAACCTGTGTCCACACCAGGGCGCTCCTCTCTGCCGCGGCGCTGTCGATGGCCTCTATCTGCCGTCAGCGCCGGGTCAGTTCATTTGGGGGCGCGCAGGAGAGATCCTTACCTGTCCCTGGCATGCCTGGGAGTTCGACCTGTTGACGGGTCGCTCTCTGGCGAATCCCAAGGTGCGGGTGCGTACTTATCCCGTGACTGTAGTGGATGGGAGCATCTACCTTTCGCTAGAGCGCCAAGAGGTTTGAGCGATGTGTAGCTGTTTGGGCGCGGGCTGATGAGATCACCCTCCGTTGGCGTCGTTCATTGGGGCGTGCGCGATGAGCTGGCAGAAGCCGTGACCGAGTGTTTCGGCGCGTTAGGTCATCCTGTGTCGCGCATTTCGCCGACGATGGCAGGGCGCGGCGAGGTGGATGTTCTTTTTACCATGGGTCCCTTTGGCCCAATTACACCGTGGTTCAGTCAGGGTAGTTTGTCATCGCCGCAATTGGTCGTCTGGCACACCGAGCAGTTCTGGGACCCGCGCTTCCCCATCGGGATTGGCCGATGGCTGAGCCGGATGCGTTCGACCTGGGAACGCCGCGCGATGTCATCTGGCTTGCGCCTCTCATTCATACAACCGTTGATGGAATTGTTGAAAGACAAAGGGCATCGCTTCCGTTATTTTGGCGACCTCATGTGGCTACAGCAGATTGGCGCTCTGCACGCGTTGGCGACCCCATCGGCCTGGACGACACGCTTTCTCTGCGCGCGCGGGCTGCCTGCACAACACATCAATCTTGGTTCCCATCCGATCTGGGGAGCAGACCTGCGCCTGGAACGCGACATCCCGGTGCTGTGGCTCGGCAAGCCTGGGTCGCGGCGTAGGGCCAGGCTGTTGGACGAGATCGAGGCTGCTCTGGCGCGACGGGGAGTCAAGATGCTGCGAGTCGATGGAATACACCATCCCTATGTCTTTGGCCCTGAGCGTGTCGAACTGTTCAACCGCGCCAGGCTTGTGCTCAACATCCTGCGCCAACCCCACGACAGCAACCTGCTGCGCCTCTATCTGGCTGCGCCTAATCGCGCCATGATGATTTCCGAGCCGCTGTTGCCCCATGCACCCTTTGTGCAAAATCGCCACATCGTCTATGCGCCTGTGGCAGAGCTGGCCGATACTGCACTCCATTTTCTGACGTACGAACAGGAGCGCCGGGCAATTGCCGAGGAAGCTCATCAACTGGTAACAACCGAACTGACGTTGATGCACGCAGTGGAAAATTTTATCGCGCTTCTCGCTGGTGGCTGGCGCGGCGAAGGCAGGGCTGTTTCGCGCAAGGGAAAAACGCCATGAAGCCAAAGCTGGCGATTTGGGGAGCGTCGAGCCATGCACTGGTGGTGGCCGAGATTGTTCGACTCAACAATGATTATGAATTGGTTGGCTTCCTGGATGACCTCAACCCGGGACGGCAAGGCGAGCAGTTTTGTGACGCGCCGGTCTTGGGCGGCGCAGACGCATTGGATGGCCTGTGGGCGTCGGGCGTGCGCCATGTGATCGTGGGCTTTGGACACAACCTGGCGCGTCTGCGATTGGCCGATTTGCTGCGAGCGCGGGGCTTTGCGCTGGCGATAGCCATTCATCCGCGGGCAATCGTGTCGGGCAGCGCGCACGTGGCCGCGGGAAGCGTCATCAAGGCCGGCGCTATCGTCGACCCGAGTGCGGAGCTGGAAGAGAATGTGATCATCGGCGCCGGTGCAACGGTGGCGCATGGCTGTCGCCTGGAAGCAGGAGCGCGGCTGTCGGGTGGGGCGAACCTGGGCGGTTCGGCGCACATTGGGCGGGCCGCCTGGGTGGGTTTGGGCGCATCGGTCAAAGATCGCATTCACATTGGCGATGAGGCTATCGTTGGCGCCGGCGCAGTGGTCGTGCGTGATGCGCCCGCCCGTACAGTGGTAGTCGGCGTGCCGGCGCGATTTGTGCGTGAGGTCACGCCTCATGATTTCTAAACGCCAGATAAGCGATCTCGCCATTATGGGCGGCCGCCCCACCTTTGATCACATTCTCCACGTTGGCGCGCCCTCTCAGCCAGACCGCCAGCGGCTCTTTGGCTATCTGAACAGGGTCCTGGACAGCGGGCGATTCACCAATCATGGGCCGCTCGTTGCGGCCCTGGAGAAGCGTCTGGCGGACTTTCTCGGCGTTCGTCACTGCGTCGCCGTGTGCAATGGCACAATCGGGCTGGAACTGGCTGTGTGGTCCCTGGGGCTGACCGGCGAGGTGGTCGCGCCGTCTTTTACTTTCGTGGCGACTATCCACGCCTTGCATCGATCGGGTCTCAAGCCCGTTTTTTGCGACATCGATCCTCACACCCACAACTTGGATCCAGTGTGCGTCGAGGCGGCCATCACGCCAACTACGAGCGGGATCGTTGGCGTGCACGTGTGGGGGCGTCCCTGCGCAACCGCTGAATTGACGCGCTGTGCGCAGTCCCACGGGCTGCGCCTCATGTTCGACGCCGCCCACGCCTTCGCCTGTTCATCTCAGGGCAGGATGATTGGTTCTTTTGGCTCGTTGGAGGTTTTCAGCTTTCACGCCACCAAGTTTCTCCACACAATGGAGGGCGGGGCCATTGCGCTTGACGATGAAGCACTTGCCGATGAGCTGCGTCGGCTGCGCAATTTTGGCTTCAGCGGCGTCGATCGCGTCGCGTCGGCCGGAACCAATGCCAAGATGCACGAATTCTCGGCTGCAGTCGGTCTGACGCTGCTCGACCAGCTCGATGAGCTGTTGCATGTCAATCGGGAGCGCCACGAACAGCACCAGCGCGCCCTGGCCGGGATCCCTGGTCTTTCATTGATTACCTACGGCCCGACCGGGCATAGCAATTATCAGTATCTGGCGATGGAAGTGGACGAGGGGGAAGCAGGCGTGGATCGCGACACGCTTATGGACGTACTCTGGGCAGAGAATGTTCACGCTCGCCGCTACTTCTGGCCTGGCTGTCATCGTATGGCCCCCTATGCAACGCTCTATCCTGAAGCTGGCTCGTCTTTGCCTCACACGGAACGGCTGGCGCGCCGCATTCTGTGCCTGCCAACAGGCGCCGCTCTCTCCGCGTCGGATGTGGAGAAACTGGGCGATCTGATTCGTTTCGTCATCGTTCATGGCGCCGAGGTGCGTCAGGCTGCCAACTATTGACCATCAACCATTGACATTCACCATTTGAAAGACACGGTGTAGAAACCATCTTGACGACCCAATCGATGGAACCCACGGCTGACTCTGTGATTGGGTCGCCGCGCATCTTCTCGCCCTCTCTGCTTTGGCTGCTCACGGCCGGCGGCTTCTATGCCTTTTTCATC
The DNA here is from genome assembly GCA_964560495.1 of uncultured Caldilineaceae bacterium. Lineage (GTDB taxonomy): Bacteria > Chloroflexota > Anaerolineae > Caldilineales > Caldilineaceae > UBA5069. The sequence goes on along the minus strand of CAZLMM010000026.1, from coordinate 24,536 downwards.
TTTGGCTTTATCGACAACCTGAAAGGCCCCACGTTGCCGCCGCTGTTGCGGGATGTGCAGCTGAGCTACAGCCAGGGAGGCGCAATCCTTTTTGCCGCCTACATCGGCTTTATGGTTGCCACGCTCGTGACGGGCGTGTTGGCTGACTCGGTCGGCAACAAACGGGTGCTGGCCCTGGCCGGGCTGCTGCTCACCATCGGGCTGACCATGTTCAGCCTGGTCAGCTCGTTCTGGCTTCTGGCGGCGGCGCTCTTCATCGTCGGCCTGGGTCTTGGCTCCATCGAGGTGGGCGGCAACTCACTGATCGTGGAATTGCACAGCCGTGCGCGGGGCCGCTTTCTCAACCTGCTGGCCGTTTTTCACGGCGTCGGCTCCTTCCTGGCGCCGCTCTTTGCCGCCCAACTGTTGACCGGCGGCTTTTCGTGGCGACAGGTCTACCAGTTCAGCATTCTCCTGGCGGTGGGTCTGCTGATCTTCTTTGTGGTGGTGCGCTATCCGCAACGGAGCGTTCCGGCCAGCCAAGGCGTGGCATTGGGTTCATTCCTGGCTGCTGGCTTCAGTCGGCGCATGAGTTGGTATTATCTGCTGGTGGGCGTCTATGTGGCCGCCGAACTGGGTATCGCCGCGTGGATTGTGGAGTATCTGCAACAGGTAAAGGGATTCAGCCTGACGGACGCATCCCTCTACCTGTCGCTCTTTTTTGCCGCCATCATGATCGGCAGATTGGCCGGCAGTTTCATCGTGGAGCGCGTCGGCTATCTACGCGCCTTGTTGACCGCGGCGGTCGGTGGTCTTGTCTGCCTAAGCATCGGCGTCTTTGCTTCGCCCGAAATGGCGGTCTTCATCCCGTTGACCGGTCTCTTCTTTTCCATCATCTTCCCCACCACCACGGCATCGGTCTCTGCGCTCTATGGGGAGAACATGAGCGCGATCCTGGGCGTGCTCTTTGCCTTTGGCGGTCTGGGCGGGGCGCTAGGCCCCTGGGCCATCGGCGTCACAGCCGATGCGGTGGGTCTTCAGTGGGGCTTTGCGCTCACCATCGTCTTTTGCCTGGTCATGCTGGTCGCGCTGCTGGTTCTACAGCGGATGATGGGCGGGCGCAGGTGAATGGAAAATGCAGACCTGCCAACAGCTTACTGATCACTCGCGACGCAAACAACGTGATGGAACCATCACGTTTCCAAACACTCAATTCACAAGAAAGCGGAGGAGAAAATGGCAAAAGTAGCGATTATCGGCGCAGGTAGCATCGTTTTTTGCAAGACGCTCATTCTGGATATTCTGGCGACGCCAGGATTGCAGGACACGGAATTTGCGTTGATGGCGCCCAGCACGCGGCGCACGCCGTATGTCGAGGCGTTTGTCAACCAGGTGATCAAGGCCAACGACCTGCCGGCCAAGGTCTGGATTACCACAGATCGCCGTGAGGCCGTCAGGGACGCCGACTATGTCATCGCCACCTTCCAGGTGGGCGGTTTAGAGGGGTTCGAGTACGACTATACGATCCCGCTCAAGCACGGCGTCGATCAGTGCATCGGCGACACACTTGGGCCGGGCGGCGTCTTCCGCGCGCTGCGCAGCATCCCGGTGATGATGGAGCTGGCGCGCGACATGGAGGAACTTTGCCCAGGCGCGTATCTGCTCAACTACGTCAACCCCATGGCCATGCTCTGTTGGGCGTTGGGCAAGACGCGTGTGCCCTTTGTCGGTCTGTGTCATGGCGTTCAGACAACGATGGACTTGATCTCTGGCTATGTGGGTCTGCCCAAGAACGAGATCGACTTCACTTGCGCCGGCATCAATCACATGGGGTGGTTCATCAAGCTGGAGCACAACGGACAGGACCTCTATCCACTGCTGCGTGAGCGTTTCGAGCAACCCGAATTCTACATCAATGAAAAGGTGCGCGGCGAAGTCTTCCGCCATTTTGGCTACCTGATGACCGAGTCCACCGGCCATCTGGCGGAATATGTGCCGTGGTTTCGCAAGAATCAGAAGGCGCTGGACCTCTATTGTGATGAACCCGGCTTCGGCGGCGCCAGCGGCGCGTACTATAAATTTAGCCAGTATGTCGCCGGCAAGTACAGCGACGAGGAAATCTTGGCCGAAGAGTCGGTGAGCCTGCCGGCGCGCAGCATCGAGTATGGCTCTTATGTGATCGAGGCGTTGGAGACCGGGCGCATGTTCAAACTGAATGGCAACTTGATCAACGGCGGGATGATCACCAATCTCCCCGCCGACTGTTGCGCCGAAGGCCCGGTCTATGTGGATCGCACCGGGCTGCACAAGACGGTGGTGGGCGATCTGCCGCCCCAATGCGCGGCGCTGAACCTGACTAACATCAACGTGCAACGGCTGGCCGTCGAAGCCGCACTCAGCGGCGATCCAGAGCACATCGTCCATGCCTGCGCCCTCGACCCGCTCTCCGCGGCCGCGCTCACCCTCAAGGAAATCCGCGACATGGCGAGCGAGATGCTAAAGGCAGAGCAGCAATGGCTGCCCCAGTTTGCCGGCAAGGGCATCCGTCCCACGCCCACCATCTCGATTCCGGCCAATGTGCAGCGCGCAGTCGTGCCGGTGGACCCGGCCCTGGCGATTCTGGCGCGCTTTGGGGAATTAGGGAAATAGCAAAGAACTTGCTGGGAAACCAGGGGCTTCGGCAAAATGAGTAGGTAAATTGCGGTTGCTTTGAAACCGATAGTTCTCACCGTTGAAGAACTATCGGTTTCAAACAGAGCGAAGAATAGTACCTCTACCTGCACATCACGCCTTGCGCATCAGCAACTGATCCAGCTTCTCGTTGATCTCCTTTTGCAACGTCGTCACCTTGCCTTGCAGGTCGGTGAGCTGGTCGCGCAGCGCGCGGATGTCGTCCGCGGCCTCATCCTTTTTCACCACGCTGCGGCCAAAGCCCATCAACGCTGGCCGCTCGACGTAGGTCACGCGATGGAGCACGCGCCAGACCTTGTTGGGCAACGCACTCTGGGTCTGGCGCAAGGCGCGCGCCTCCTCGTCATTGCTGGCAAGCCACTCGGGATCGACCACGTAATTGAAAAAGTCATGCCAGTGATTGGTGCTGTTTTCCAGGAAGAAACTCATGAAACGGTAGCGATCCACCTTCTCGCCGGGCAGGATCGGGTGGTCGCGATAGTCGGTGATGCCGCGGCTCTCCACGCCGCTTAGATCGACGTGCAGCTCCAACCCCTTGCTGCTGCTCTCGGTCTTGCTCATCGTCTGCGTCATGTTGAATCCGGCGTAGGCGTTCAGCTCGACCAGCACTTTGGTCATGGCATAGCTCATCTGCCCGCCGATGGCCAGGCTCATGTCGAACGAGCCGCCGACCGAGTGCTCCACCGTGCTGGCAAACTGCTGCTCCTCGGCGTGGAAGCCGCCGTCGCCATCCCAGACGTAGGTGTTGACGATGTTGCGCTTGCCGGCGCGGATTTGCAGCGTCTCCAGCTTGCGCTGCCAGCTCGCAAAGCCATCGGACGCGTTGGCGCGGTCGGAGAGATCGCTGTGCGTGGCGTTGATCTGGTTTTGTCGCTCCTCGCCGGCCTCTTTGCGCTGACCCTGCGCCTTGTTCTTGCGTGCGGTCTCCAGGTCGTCGATCTCGCGCTGCTTGGCGTCCACCGCAGCCTGGTCGACCGGCGTGGCTTTTTTCAGATCGGCCAGTTCCTTCTTCCTTGCCTCGATCTCCCGGTCTTGATCATCACTGCCCCCGCCACCGACTTGCACGGTCTTGTCGTCCTTGCGGTTGCTGTACATCTGGCGGTCGATGTCGCCCTCGTTGACATAGCCGGCGTTGAATTGATTGAAGTAGGACTCGTGCAGCTTGTCCTGCTGGTCGATCTGGTTTTTCAGGTCGTAGGCCTCTTTCAGGCGGAAGTAACTGGCCGGGTAGAGCGAACCATATTGGCTGCGCATCTCTGGCACATGACCAAAGAAGCGGTCGCTGGTGGCGCGGCTGCCGGTCAGACCGTCCAGACTGCCGGCCATGGTGTAGGCCGGGTTGATCAGGAAAGTGATGGTGTTGACATCCAGCGGCACGCCCTCCACCGGCAGCACCTGATAGCCGATCATGCGACCGCTGCGCTTGAGCTTGCTGACAAAGACATCGGCCAGGCCGCTGGTGACCAGCGCATAGCCGATGTTCTTGGGGATGAAGCGCTGCCCCAGGTGCGGGAAGTGCGCCTCTGCTTCCTGCGTGCCGCGCAGTTCCAGCCGGTCGCTGCTCATCAGGCTATGGCTGGCGCCGACGGTGCTGGCGTTCTGCCAGTGATAGGCGAAACTGGCCTTGGCGCCCACGCCGGTCTTGATCTCCTCCACCGAGGTCATCATCCCGATGCCCGCCGAGGTCTCCGACTTGACGCCCACCAGGAATTCGGCCTCCACACCCAGGCTGGTGTCCGTTTCGCGCGTCCAACTGTATTCCACCTCGCTGGACTGGATCAGCTCGACTGCGGTGGCGCCGTTGTAGTCCTGCTCCTCGGTCAAGTTTTCGCTGGGCAGCGGCGGCGCGCCTTCGATGTAACCGATCAGCGTCGGCTTGATCTGCGCATTGCCGATCCAGGTCATCTCCAGCTCTTCGATGCGCTGCTCGTCGATCAACCGCAACCCGCCCAGCGTCGGCAGCGCCAAGCTGCGCAGCATCATCACCGACTTGCGCCGCTGCGCATCCACGCGCACACGGCTGTACTCGGCGCAGATCACCGCTGGCTCTGCGGCGCCGATCTGCGCAAGCTGCTTGATCGCTGCGTTGTCCAGCGGTCTGGTGTAGAGGCGCACGTAGTCCATTTGACCATAGAAGAGCCGGTCGCCCCAATTGCTCTTGCCGATGTAGTTGCTGGTGCGCGCCACGCTAGGCGGAATCCTGACCTTGCCGCTGGCGACTTCGACGCCGTTGATGTAGAGGTGCGCCATGCCGTCCACCGCGATGGTGGCTGCAATGTGCGTTGATTGCGCATAAGGCAGGTCGGTCGCCGCCAGCAACTCGGACACTGCCCCCTGCTCATCGAAGACTTGCAGAATCAGCTTCTGGCTCTCGCCCTGGTTGGCCAGCAGGATGCTCTGCTTGCCGGGGCCGTTGCCGATGTCGAGGATGCGCGACCAATTTCTGAAACCCTGATAGGTGACGCGCGCCTCAATCGTCAACCCGTCGCGCAGATCGACATTCAGCGTTGGCAACTGCACGAAATCATAATCGCCGTCGAAGGTCATGGGCTGGCCCAGCAGGGTGATGGGCAGCGCGATCGCCGGGCGGCCAATCGGCGCGGTGCAGGCAGCCCACGCCGCGCCGCCGGCAGCGATGTGGCGGCCGCGCCCGGTCTGGTCGCGGCCCTGGTCGCCTTGCGCCTCGCTGAGCGGGTAGTAGGCGAGCAGCCCCGGCTCGCCGCCGCTGAGCGTGAGCACGCTGTTGGCCTCGATCTCGCGCTCGCCCAGCGCTGCGCTCCAAATGCGCAACTCGCACAGTTGCCCATGCCAGTTGGGAGTCTGGCGTGAGAAGCCGCCCAGCGCCGCCTGGCTGACGCCGCTCAACGATTGGGTGCGCGGCCCGCCGCCATCTTTGGCGCGGGCGTTGCTCTTCACCCACAACTTGCCATTCAGATAGATGCGCATCTCGCCGGCGTTGCCATCCTTGACAAATGCCCAATGGTTCCAGCGCCCGCGGTAGAGACCGGCGTCGGCAGCTTTGACCAGGCTGTCGATTGCGCCGTTGGCCGGCTGCTGCCCGGCCTCCCACACCACGTCACCGTTCTCGTTGGGCAATTGGATGCACAGGCGGCGCTTGCCTTCGCCGTCGAACGCCCCCAGGAGTGCGTTCGCCCTGGGCAGGTCGCTGCCGCCCTTGGCCCAAAACTCGATGGTGATCTGGTTGTTCAGACCGTCGAAGAGGCCGGCGGGCAGCGGCAAGGCCAAACCCCGGCCATCCAGCGCCAGCGCCGCGCGATAGCCTTCGGGCAACCACTCCTCGCCCTTGCCGTCGGCGTCGTAGGCCGCGTCGTAGTGGGTCTGACGCAAGTTGCCGTCGCCATCCAGATAGCTGAGCGTGACGCGACCGGCGCAGCTTTCCATGAGATGCAAGCGACCGGCGGGCAGAGCAAAGGGCAGCAGCGCGCCCTGCACCGTCAGCCCGCGCGGGTCTTCCTGGTCAGGCAGATCGGACATGGTCTGGGCGGTGCTGTTGGCCTTGGCCACTGTCGTCAGATAGGCGGTCGTCAGGCTGGCGATCCGCGTGCGGATGGCAGCGAGTTTCTCGGCCACCTCTCTCAGCTCCTGTTCCCAGGCCGCGCGCTGGCTGTCATTGGCGTTGAGCGCCTGGTTCAGCCGTTCCAGTTCGGCCTGGGCGGCGGAGAGTTCGTCATTGGCGCGGTTGAGCGCGTTGCGCGCGCGCTCGCTCTCCGCGGTGCTGTAGTAGGGCAGCAACGGCGCGATGCGGTTGCCATATTGGCGAATCTGCAACCCGCTCGCCACTGCATCCTCGTCGAGCAACACCGGGTGCATGTCGATGAAGTCATTCTGTTCGCTGCGGCGCGAGCGGAAGAAACCCTCCTCTTTGTCGTTCGCCACCCACTCATCGCCGCCGCCCCAGGGGTAGCTGCAGCGAATCTGGATGGCGCTGCGGTTGCCCTTCTTGTAGAACTGCACGCCGGTGATCACCTTGCCCTTGGGGCACTGGACGGGCGCAATGTCGATCCAGTCCTGGTGATCTGCTGCGTTGCCATTCAAATCCTCGTTGACGATCCATTCCTCGCCGGTGTGATCGGCGTAGGCGCAGAGGATTTTGACCGCCAGGCGGGCGCTCAGCTTGTAGAACTGCACGCCCATCACCTGTTTTCCTGGCGGCGCGATCACCTGCGCGGTGTGAATGTGCCAGTCGATGTGAATCGCGTCGCTGCCATAGCCCTCGCCCCACAGATCGGTCTTGGCGGCGCCGGTGGGCGGGTTGGCGAGCGCCGCGTCGTACTCGCGCTGGCGCGCGTCGCGCGCCCAGGTCAGCGACTGCACAAGGTTCTGGTAGTCGTTGCGGCGGCGCTCGGTCTCGCTGCGGTTCTGGATGTCGGCCAGCAGGCGCTCCAGCTCCTTGTGGCGGGTGACCAGCGGCGCTTCTTCGTACTCTTTGGCGGCCAGTTCGATCAGGAGATCCGCCGGCTGGGTGCGCTGCCCGGGATCCTGCGCAAGCGGCACGGCCAGCGTCGGCAGGCAAACGCTCTCCTCCAGCGTCGAGAGCGTCACCGTGTCGGAGACCAATCGAATGGTGTGGCGGCGCACTTCCAGCGTGCTCCACTCGCCGGCGACGGCGGTCAGCTCGAAGCAGCGCAACAGACGCACGCCTTCGGGGATGAGAAAGCGGCACGTTGCGCTTTGCCAGCCATCATCCAGCGCCTTGAATTGATAATTTTCCTGCATGGGGGCGAACGCCTGCTTTTCTTCGGCGTTGCGGCTCAGCCGCCCCCACAGCGACGGCGCAAAGATGACGCCGTCCTTGCCGTCGGCGTTTTTCGCATCGACCAGCTTATCGGTGCGAAACTCGAAGCTCTCCACATAAATCGCGCCCTCGCGCACCGCGAAGAGGTCGTCGTTGCTAAATTTGACTGCCGCAGTCTTGCCGTCGCGCAGGGTGCGGCCCAACGTCACGCCGCCGGCGTAGGGCGCACCCTGCGCCAGCCCGTGATTGGCGTTGACCGAAAAGTCGAAGACGCGCTGGCTGCCATCCTCTTCCACAGCGAAGCCGCCCAGCCGCCAATAGCCGGCCAGCCCGGCCTTGCGCCCGGTCAGTTGCAGGTGCATGGCGTCGGCGATGGCTTTGTCGCTGCGCCCACTTGTCCACAGGCGCACATCCGCCATCTGCCCTTGCAGCAGATCGACCAATTGCAGCTTGCCCGCCTTGAGTTGTTGCGTAGCGCCCAGGCTGAGTGTGCTGACGCCGAGGCTGAAGCTGGGCTTGCCCTGTTTCCCCTTGCCCTCCAGCGCATCGATCGCCGCCTGAATCTCGACTGCCAGCGTCGGCCCGACCGGCTCCAGCCGCCACTGCTGCCAGGCGGCGTTGGTGGTGTCGGGGTGCCAGGCGTTGCCGGCGACAAAACCGCCGCGAAAACCATCCAGCACCTTGCCGTCGATCCTGGCGCGGAAGGTGTAGAAACCGTTTGCGTTGGCCTCCAGCGCCCACTTTTGGGAGTCGGCGTTGCGCCATTCGGTCTGCTGGACAGGCTGATCGCCGCCCATGAATTCCAGCACGCGATTGGTCGCTTTGTTGCGCACGGCGTATGCGCCATCCTCCTGGCGCTCCAGCCGCCAGAGCTGCTCGGCGCGGTGTTCGATCACGTCGCGGCTCAAGGCCGTCTCCAGGCCAGCGGTCACCGCCTTGTCATCGACGCGCGAAGCCAGCCGCACCCAGTAGTTGGCAGGGTGGTTGGGCGCCGCGGCGAAGGCGGCGCGCAGATCGGCCACATCCTGCTGCAACTGTTTCACCAGCGCCTCCTGGCCGACCTTCGCCTTGCGATTCAGCTCTTCCAGCGTGATCGAGGCCTTGACTTCGCCGTTTTCCAGCAAATGCAGCTCCTTGCCGTCGAAGCTGCACGCCACATGCACCCATTCGCGCAGCGGCGCTGATGTGGGCGAAGCCAGGCGCAGCGCGCTGGTGCGGCCAAGCAGGGGGCGCGTGATGGCGACAGTGAACTTGCCGTCCTGCACCGAGAGGGTGGCCGCGGCCGCCGCGCTCGCCATCCCGCCCGGCGCTAGATCCGGCTGGGTCGCCAGGATGGTTTGGTCAGCGTCGTTGTTCAGTTTGACCCAGGCTTCCACCGTGAAGCCGGCGCTGAGGTTGATCACCTGGGAGCAGGGCGCGGCGATCCAGTCGCGCTTGCCGTCCAGCGCCAGGCCGCGGCGCTGGCGCGACTCCAGTTTGATGTTGACCGCCTCGCCGGTCGCCCACAGTCGCTGGATGGTGAAGCTGTCTTCGTCGTGCTTGAGCACCGGATACTCGCCGGCGTAGTCGCCGTCGCCGACGATCTGCACCAGGTCGCCGGCGGCCAGCCCGTGGTTGACCGCGCAGACCTTGAGCTTGCCATCGCGCGTCTTTTCGTAGCCGGTCATCATGCCGTCGAAGATCAACCCGCTCTCTTCCTCTTCCACCTTCTCCCATTCGCCGATTTCGCCGAATTTGAAGGCCGCATCGATGACGAAGCTGCCGTCATCCGCCTTGCTCACGCGGTAGAGGCCGTTGTAGCTGGTGGTGTTGCTCAGCTTGACCGTGTCGCCGCTTTTGAGCTTGCCCACCGCGGCCTTGTCGTCTTTGGCCACAGCAACGCGCACGCGGTCGGGGCTGTCGTCGTCATCCGAGCGGCTCATGCCGACGATCACACCGGCGGGCGCGGCGCTGCTGTCGCCCAGCGGGCGAATGTTGTCGAGCAGGTCGAGCGGCAGCAGAATCTCGCGCTCCTGGCTGCGCAGCAAGCGGTCATCGCCATCGCCGGCGATCTGCGCCAGGCGGCCATCCGCGGCGATGGCAAAACTCAAAGTGGCTGCGCCCGCTGATGTGGGCACAGCCAGCAGCACCTTGCTGCTCTCGCGCACCAGTTGCGGCCCGTTCTGCGTCTGCTGTTCGCGTTGTACGTCGTAGGTGGTCGCCGCCAGCCCGTTGCTGATGGTCAGCGGCTTGCCGGCGCTGTCGAGCAGCTCCAGCGCCCGGTGGGTCAGCCCTGGGATGCTGTCGTATTGCGCCTGGTCGGTGATGGGGTCGATGATGCGAAACCAGGCATCCTGCACATCGAAGAGGCGGTCGCGGCCGCCGGCCAGCGTCACCAGGTCGATCTTGCCGCTGCTGCGGTTGTGGGCAAAGATGTGCCAGCGGTGGGTCTCCTGCTCGTTGGTGGGGGTGACGATCACGCCAAACCAGCCATCGTGGAGCGTATTCAGCAACTGTGGGCAAAGCTCGGTGGTTGGCTCGATGAAGGGCCGGTTCTGCATGTCGCGAAAATCCAGCGAGTCGAGCGACTCCATCTGCCCGCCGCTGTTGATCTTCATGGCCTTGAACGGCGCATAGCGTTGACGGCTGCGTTTGTAGCGCACCTCCAGCTTGGGCGTGAGCGTGTTGGTCATGCCGTCGAGCACGAAGCGGTCGGCCAGCAGTGTGCCGCGCGTCGATTGGCGGAAGACGCAGAGATGGCCGTCGTGGGAGACCAGTTGCGCCGGCGCGGGCGCGCTGAGGTCGGCGCTGTTGTGGATCGAGCGCAGCAGATAGCCGCCCTGTTTATCGGTCAACTCGGCTGCCTCCCGCGCCGCCACAGAAGGGTCGCCGATGGGGTCGTTGGGCAGGCTGAGCGGCTTGAATGTCTCCCAGCCGCTGCCGTTGGGGTTTTGCAGCGCGCTGTCCTCGAAGCCATCTTGCTTGATGGTGTAATAAAGCTGCACACCACTATTTTCGATGACGGTCGCCATGATCAGCACCTTACCCTCATGGGTGACTGTGCTGATATGTTTGAGGTTTGGCTTTTCTAGTATCATGAGTCCTCACAAGATGGGTTCATTCGGAATTCGTGCGACATGGAAACTGTACGAATATAGACCAGCGCGTCGCTCTCTGCTTCCTGCGCGCTGACGTCGGCGCAAAGCGGCGCAAGGTGACAGTCACTTCCTAAGTGGCTGTCACCTGTTCTTGCCCCGCAAGCTGGCTAACTGGCGTTCGATTGTGCGGATGCCATCGACGGCAAGCTCCCAATCCTGGTGATCGCTTTCGACTTCAAACGAATAGCCTTGCGCCGTGACGACCGCGTTGGCCTCGAACTCTGCTAACGTCATGCCGTACTTTTCCTGGAACAGGCGATCCGCCAACTGATAGCGTGCCAGACGCCGGCGCAATTCATGTTCCGCCAACCGCATCACTTGCTGATTGGGGGGCGCTGCCAGGCTCAAGCAGATTCAGAGCGGCAAGCAACTGATTGGACAATTCCACTTGCAGCATCGTGATTTCTCCTCCACAAACACATGTCCTGGGCATTATAGCGTAGTTGCGTGGAATTCGTGACTGTCAGCCTACGCTTACCCCGCCCCCTCCACGATCTGGATCTCCGCCGCCGTCAGCCCGTAGAGACGGTAGCCCTGTGCGTCGATCACCGCTGCCAGCGCAGTGACACGCGCAGTTTTGCCACTAAAGGGATTGACGGGAGGACAGTTCAATGCTATACTTCTGACTAGAAGTTCGGCTGAATACTGCCCTTTTGGTGGGTGTCCTCACTTGGGACTAGGCCGTGCCCCCTATCCACGGGGGCATTTTTGTTTTCTGTCCAACTCGACGACAATGCCCTGGTGAATCGCGTCCACAAATAACGCGTGCATTGATGCATCCCCTGCGAGGGCGCTGCGCACAAAGCCGCAGAGTGCATCAGCCGGCCGGATCAGCGGTTCACTCTCATCATCTATGCCTCTGACTTTCTGCACCGACATGCCTGAACGTCGCAGCAGCAGGCCAACCTTGCGCTCATCGGCACGCGCTAATCCGTCAGTCAAAACGGTTGCTTTGTACTCACCAACCGTGAAGCGATGCAGCGCAAGCGAAATTGTCTGCACGGTTGCGTCAAGGTACTCCTGGGTGAGGCGATGAAGCGCAAAGTGTAACCGGCCACGCAGTTCAGTATCTCCCAAAACGCTTTGGATATAGGCAAGCCGTCGTTCATGATTACTCTTGGCCCATTTTCGCGTGCCTTTGCGCGATTGCGCCTCAATGTCGATACAGCGCTGGCGCAAGCGTTCACGGTCTCCTGCAGCGATCACTACCGCAACTCGGCGCTAAAGAGATCCGGCAGCGGGTGACTTGCGCCCAGAGATGCTGTAATCCGGACGCGGTATTTGATCTGCAACCAGTAGGCTGCTGTGTAGTAACAGCGTAGAGTGATCGCTGCATCCGGCGGCAACTGCTGCAGTGCGGCGACGGCGTGGACAGATAATTCTGGATGTGGGCCAGCAACAGCGGGATAAGAGCCAGACGCAGGCGCGCCTCGTTGCTGGCCACCAATGCCGCCAGCAGCGCAACTGGTTCCAGTGTGACTGCTGAGCCGGACGCGCCGCGCAGGAAGGGCACGCCCAGGCTATCCAGGGCGGCAACCAACTGTGCTGGCGTGAACGCATGTTCTTTCTTTTGTTTCGTGATCATCGCTTCTCCCCCCCCCCCGCCACGATCTGGATCTCCGTCGCCGTCAGCCCGTAGAGACCGTTGACCAGGTGATCGATCGCCGCTTCCAGCGCGGTGACGTGGACGAGGGCGCGTTGGCGATGTATGCGGTGGCTACAGCAGGCCGCGATCCAGCAATATCTGCTGGGTCTCCCTGAGGAATTCGTCCAGGGTCACAGCACGCTGACCCTCAGGCGAGAAATCATGTTGGTCAGGCGCCTCGCAGGTCAGTCAACTGTCGTTCAACGGTGCGAATGCCATCGACGGCAAGATCCCAGTCTTGATAGTCACTCTCCACCTCAAACGAGTAGCCGAGCGACTGAATCATCTTGTTGGCCTCGAACTCTTCCAAAACAGAGGCATTACCGTTTGCGGCGTCTATTGTACGTCAGTCTATACAGCAGAGCCAAGTCACCCGCGGCTCTCTTGGCTCGGAACCCGGAGCGCGTGAACGAGATCGAAGACGAACAGAAATGCGCCCTGGATGACGATTCCCCAGCCGTGACCGGCCCAGACCGCGTTGGCGCGCCCTTTGGCGCGCGCCAGCCACAGCCCGCCGGCCATGTAGCCCACATCCAGGCCGGCGTTGAGCCACAGGAGCCGACGCAGGCTGCGGGCGTGTTGCACTTCCACCAGCGGGGTTGCCGTGATCTGTTTGCGTTCGGCGGAGCGTTGCCCGGCCAGTGCGATGGCCGCGTCGATGACGCCCCAGCCAAAGGCCTGTGCGCCCACCCCTTTTAGGAACGGACGCCCCGACAACTGCAAGAGCAGACCGCCCAACACGCTGAGGATCGCCCAGAAGAGCAGGCGCTGGGTGAGCGTGCGATTGAAACTCCAAATGAGCGTGGTGGGTTCGTGATTCATAGAATTTCCTTGATGTTTCCGCCGATTTCCAGGCCGGCGCACTCACCTGACCCGGCGAAGAGCTCGGTCTCGCCGCGCCCATCCAGGCGCAGCAGACGCACGTCCACGACAGCCGTCAGGCTCTCCAGCACCCGCTGCACCATGGCGCTGCGCGCTGGCGCGTGGAGTAGATCGACGCCCGCGTCATCACGATGGGCAACGATCTCCAACCGGTGCATGACACTTTGCCCGTTCATGGGCCCAGGGCCGGCGAGACGCCACACCACCTGACGCCTGGTCACTTCCAGGTGTTCGATGGTTGCGCCCGTGTATGTGGCGAAGCGATAGAGTCTACCGTCGAGGAGCAGACCGACGATGAAGCCGCGGAACGCGCTGCCCAGCCAGGGGATGCGCGCCACGGATGCGCTCAGGCTGACGCCTGGGCGCTGGAAGTGGTTGCTCTGCATCCACACCCAAGCGCGGGGAAAGGCTTGTCCCCAATCCTTTTCCATGTAGCCGCGACCGTCGTGGAAATCGACGACCTCCCCATCCACCACGAGCATCCCCTCGATGGCGTGATCCAGGCTGAGGACGCCGTGGTAGCACTCCATGAAGGGCATGAACGCGTACCAATCCATGACGCCGGGCGAGCGCCAGGTGACAGGCCAGGGCGTGACGATTGGGAAGCGCACTGCGCCTACCAGGCGGCCCTCAGGGGCGTCGATGTCCAGGATCATACCATGTAAAGTGAAGCGATTTGGCCCGATGCGCAGATCGAACTCGGTGGCATGGGCGCTGAAGGCGGCCAGCGGGAAGCGGTGATAACGGGTCGCGCCGGATGCGCCGTCGAGCGTTTGGATGAAAGCGTGGGATTGGTCGGGCGTTTCGCCCAGAAAGACGCCCGGGATGACGGCCAGGCGCCGGCTGCGGCTGGCATCCACCAGCTTGAAATACCAGCCCTCGAAGAAATGGCTCGTCAAACCATGTCCATGATAGCTGGCGGGTCGCCACACGTTTTGTGGTAAGAAGTTCGGCGTGAGTCTCAATATGAGTGAGGATGTGTATAGGCCAGGTTCTGTGACAAGACTTTAGCTGTCGATCACGCCGGTTTGACCCTCATTGTGCAGCGCCAGAATCCGTTGGGCAAGTTGCTCTGGGCTGAGCGCGTTCTTTGGCAGACGCACCGGCATTTTCTCCCAGAGAGGAGTGGCGACTGCGCTTGGGCGAATGACCGTCACCCGGCGTTTTCGTTCTTCTTTCGCCAAGGCCTCGGCAAAAGCTTCCAGCCCGGTCTTCGCCGCTGCATAGGCGGACAGGCCGGGGAGGCGCAGGCGTTCATGCACAGCGCCGATGTAAATCAGGTGAGCATCCGCCGTCAGCAGCGGCAGGCTGTGGTGGGTCGTCAGAAATGCGCCCGTCAGATTGGCGTCGAGGATGCGACGCCAGTCGGCCACACCCAGATCGGAGACCTTGCGGGAGAGGATATCGCCGACTGCATAGACAAAGAGCTGCGCCTCGCCCACAACCTGGGCGATTTCCAGGGCCGCTTGCCTGACGGAAAAGTCATCGCTGACATCTGCTTCGACCACGTGACCCACTATGTTGGTCAGGTTTTCCGCACGGCGTGCAACGCCCACGACGCTCCAGCCATCTTGCGCCAGGGCCGCAGCCAAGGCCCGGCCGATTCCACCGCTGGCGCCCCAAACAATTGCATGTTTCATAAGCCTGTCACCACCCCCTGCTCTAGAACCTTACGACCTCGCTCCCCGACAACCTTCCAGCCCTACTGCCCTTGCCCAAGCGTCTGCAACCAATCTTCCATTGCCCGCAGCGTTTCGTCTGGGCATTCTTCGTGGGGAATGTGACCGCACGCCGGGATCACGACTAACTCTGCATTGGGCAGCTTGCTGGCAAGACGAACACTCTGGTTTGTGGGGACGATGCGGTCATCATCGCCGGTGATGATCAGCGTCGGCATGGTCAGCTCGCCCAGCCGATCCGTCAGCCCGGTCGCGCCGCTGGCTGCGGTGAACTCCCACAGCGCCCGATCCCAGTTCTCCACACCCAGGGGCTTGAGATAGCCAGCCCAAGCCTCCTCGTCGATCTTTTCCGGATCGTGCCAGGCCGCGCGCCCAAAATCCACGCCCCAATCGCGAATGCGCCGGGCGATGAGCGGGCCGATGCGCTGCAGTTGCGGCGTGGCGAGCAGAGGGCGCAGCCAGGACGGGCCGCCGCTGCCAGTGTACACTGCCGGGTCGAGCAGGATCAGCCCGGCGACGCGTTCCGGATATTCCAGCGCGGTGAGCATGGCAATCGACCCGCCGGCCGAGTGACCCACCAACACCGCTTGTTCGATGCCCAGCTCATCCAACAGATTCACCGTCAGCTCTACCTGCGCCTGGGGAGAGTAGGGATTGCGCGTCGCCCAGTCAGAGGCGCTGCCCCAGTCTTCGCGCATGGGACGTTCCGTCAGCCCAAAGGCGGGACGATCGAAGGCCACGACCTGGCGCGCTGCGGCGAGGGGGGACATCACGTCGCGCCAGGAAAAGACACTGGCCGCAAAGCCGTGGAGCAAGACCAGCGGCAATCCGCCGGCGCCGCCGCGTTTGACGTGGACATCCAGGCGGCGATTGCCTAGAGGCGTCGGGATGAATTCGCTGTCCGGGTCGGCCAAACTGCGCACGTCCACCACATCTTGCAGCGGTGGGACAGGGATCAGGAAGGGGGCGATGAGGACAAGGAGAATCAGAAAGATCAGGAGAAAGAGGGCAATACGAATAGTGCGCCGCATGATGAGAATGATACAGACTCTGGCCGCCGCGTGCAGTGCAGAAGGTTACAGATGGCGCGACGGTGACGTGAAGAGCGGGGACGATTCTCCACAAGAAGATCGCCCCCGCCGTTGATGCGAGTTGGCTGGCCCAGTTACCGATTCACAACAGGGAGGAACACCCGCTGCGCATTGATGTCTGGGCTGCTTTCCGGCTCGATGTCCAGTTCGTTCGTGGGGTCGGCGTCATCGATGCCGCTGTGAGGATCATTGTCTGGATTGACCTCGCCCACGACGCCAATCTGGTTGAGGGCAGCGGGAGCGTTCCCCAAGGCCAGAGAGTCAATGATTTCGCCGCTCATGCCGTTGGCTGAACCTTGCCAATAGATGCTGAAAGTGCAGCTTGTCGCAGCGCCGAACGCGCCCGGCGTACAAACGAAGATATCCGAACCGCTGCCGCTCGCTCCGGTCACTGCGAACGCGCCATCCGTGGTCAGGTAGAGCGGGCTGCTCACGTTGGCGGCCCAACTGCCGCGCACATCTTCCGAAGTGGAGGTATCCAGACCCACGTCGGAGCCGTCGAAGTGCATGGCCCAACTGCCAGAAGTGGTTTCGCCCAGTTGGGTTGGCGCAAAGATGGCCACATCTTCATCGACGCCCGAAAGACCCGAGACGCTGAAGTTGCCGGTTGTCCCCAAGAGAAGCCGACCATCGGACAGAACGGCCACGCTGTTCACGTCTTCGGCAGTCGTGCTCAGTCCTACATCCGAGCCATCGAAGTACCATTCGAAGCTGCCAGCAGTAGTGGCCCCGGTCGAGGTGGGGATGAAGCGCACCAGGTCCGAGTCGTCGACCAGGCCAAAACCGCTGATGGTGAAATCGGCGTCCAGGCTGATGACGAAGGAGCCGTCACCCAAGAAAGCAAACCCGTCCACGTCCGCGCTGCCCAGCCCCACGTCAGAGCCGTCGAAGAAGAGCGCCCAGGCGCCTGTGCTGCTGTTCTGCACAATGATGTCTTCGTCGTTATAGGAGACTGTGCCAGTGTTGCCACTGGTTGTCGAGCCGACATAGACGCCGATCGCGGCTGCTGGCGTATTGGTCGCGGTGGCCGTGCTTGTTGGCGTCGCCGTGGACGGAACAGGCGTATTTGTGGGCGTCGCGCTGGCTGTTGCCGTCGCCGTGGGCGGCGCTGGCGTATTTGTCTCTGTCGCCGTCGGCGTTGCGGTCGCGGTGGGCGGAACCGGCGTATTGGTTGGTGTGCTGGTGGAGGTGCTCGTGCTGGTTGCCGTGGGCGGAACAGAAGTATTGGTCGGCGTGGCTGTGGGCGTCGCGGTGGGTGGAACCGATGTATTGGTTGGTGTGCTGGTCGGCGTGGCTGTCGGCGTCGCCGTGGGTGGAACGGAAGTATTGGTCGGGGTAGCTGTCGGCGTCGCCGTTGCGGGAGCGCCGAATACGCCATCCACCACCAGGGCAAAACGCTGTGGGCCGTTGGGCGCATTGAACGCGCTGACTGTCACAGTCCACGTTCCAGCCGCCGCCGACTGGACATAGACATTCTCCACATTGTTGGTGCGGTCTGCTGAGCCGCCTGTCGTTGACCAGCCGTTGCTGAAGATGTTGCCTCGATAGGTGACGCCGCCCGGTCCGGTCACTGTCAGGTCCAGGTCATTCACCAGGTTGGCCGCGGCTGTTTCTGTCGAGGGGTAGTCGCTCCACACCAGGCTGATGCGCAAGGGAGAGCCGCTTGCGCTCAGGTTGTACTGATAGCTGGCGCTGCCGCCGGTGCTCAAGCCGCTGGTGTTGTCCACGAACTGATGGCTGCCGTCGGTGGCCGCCGCCAGGTCGATGCGCCCCCAGCCTTCGTGGACATTGGGAATCGGGTAGTCGTTGTCGTTTGCGCCGTCGTTGTTCTCGTCTTGCAGATCCACAGCCGAGTTGATGAGCGTCGCCTTGACCAACGCGGCGCTGGCGCTGAGCGAATGCGCTTTCTGATAGAAATCCCTTACCACAGTGGCTGCGCCGGCAGCAATAGGGTTGGACATGGACGTGCCGCCAAAATACTTGTAATACTGATTGAAGGGCATCCCCCATCCGTCCGACTGATAGCGGTTGTTACGCGGGTTGACTGCCGCGTCATAGCCCTGCTGATACATGTCTGAGTAGCCGGAGAGGATCCACGTGCCTGGCGCCACCACATCCGGCTTGATGCGCCCGTCGTCGGCGGGGCCGCGACTAGAGAAGGGCGCCATCTGCTCCTTGTTGCCGCCGCTCAAGTCGTTGTTGAGGGGAGGCGTGGTGAAGCCCCAACGTTGGCCGGCAGTGCCCAGGATGTTCTGTCCACCCATGGAACCGCACGTCTGCCCTGATTGATAGGTGTCTGATGATGTGTAGGCGAGGCCGGTGTCGCAAGGGAATTGATCCGGTCGTTCGTTTTCGCTGGCGCCGATAGTGATTACGTTTTTGGCCGTGGCCGGCGAGCCGATGGAGTCGTTGTCTACGACGCCGTTGTTGTTGGCGTCCACGCCCGAGTTGCCGGCCGAGAAGGTGATGGCCATGTCACGATTGTTCCACACGAATTGATCGGCTTCCATGCTGTCGTTGGTGTAGTCGCCGGCGACGCTGGATCCCCAGGAGTTGGCATGGATGCGAGCGCCGGCGTTGTATGCCTGCTGGAAGAGATCATTCAGGTTGCTGGGCAGCCCGACCAGATAATACCCATTGGTGATTCCGTATAGCGCCCGGCAGATGCTCGAAATTGTGGCGTAGTTCTCCACTGCCTGAAAGACCAGATGAGCGGCCGGAGCGGCCGCCTTGCCCCGGCCGTTTGCATCGCCATCGCCCACCACAGACACTGCCACATGGGTGCCGTGACCGCTGTCCACATCCACCGCGCCGTCATTGGGGATGCTGGTGTAGCAGCCGCCGGCCTGTCCGGGCCAGTTGTAGATAGCCGTGACGCGGCTGGATGGCACGTCCACGTGTGCGGTCGCCGCTGTGCCGCCGCCCAGCCCGGTGTCCGCCACCGCGGCGATCTGGGTGGAGCCGTCATAGCCATTGGCGTTGGCCTGGTTTGCGCCCAGGATTACGCCGGCGCCACTCTCATTGTGAGGCTGGTTGAGGGCGAAGTTACTGATCCAGGCCACGTCGAGCACATTTGCCACGCCTGCCAGCGCCGAAGCGTCGGCGGCGATGGTGACCGTATCGCCGGCAACGTCGAGCACTTGCACGCCCAATCGGCTGATCTCATCTGCCGCTTGCGTTGCGTCTGCGCCTTGCTCGATGCGGGCCGTGTACAAAGCGGCGCCTCCTACTTGCAAATCAGGACTGAGCTTGAAGCCGGGCTGGAAGACGCCCACCCAAAGCACGTCGCTCAGAGCGTCCACTTCCGCCGCTTGCTCCGGGGTCATGCGCACTTTGAACGCAAAATCAGGCAGATAGGACAAAACGTCGACGCCCATGGCAGTAAGTTGATTTTTCGAATCGCTCTCCACTGGGCTGCGAAACTGCACGATGTAGTAGCCCTGCTGATTCCTCGCATAGCCGTCGATGGTGAGGCTGTCTGGCAGGGCAAGCTCTTCCTGAAGGCCAGGAGTGAATGTCCCAGCCTGGAGGCGAATTGGAGGGAGGGGCGCCAACTCCTGTTGAGGAGAAATGGCCTGGGTGGCGCCGGGGGCAAATCCGACCAGCAACGCCAGCAACAGGAGTGCGCGTAAAACGGTTTGGAAAGAATGCTTCATGATCTTCCTCTCTTTGCTCGAACGAAAAACTCGACGGGGTGCACCTATCCGCCGTCAGGGACTCAATCGCGCTGCGTTACGGGCGGTGAAACGCCCCTTTGAAATCCAGATTACCACTCTTGTATAGCATAGGTGACGCACGGATGCAACAGCCGGTTACGGCCGTTGTGTAGTTCAACTCCGCACCCGCCAGCGCCCCAGCCGCCCTATTCTCTGCACATCGCCTCAAGCGCCCCCAGAGTGGCAGCGACGGTCTGGGTTTGCTGCTCCTCACGGCTGATGGTCGCCGGGGTATCGCCCGCCTGGTCGCCATACCAGCCAAACTGCGCATGATTGCCGCCCTCGACGGGGACAAAGGAGGTTTGGGGCGGCAGCAGCGCCCGCGATGCCTCGATATCGTCAACGGTGGCCAGGCCATCCAGTGTACCATAGATGGATGTGACGGCCAGATCGTTGCGATCTGCCAAAGACCGATTTTCCGCTGGGAATGCGGCCCACAATATGAGAGTCTGCACAGGCCCGGTGTGATCGAAGACATAGCTGGCCGCCATGGCCCCGCCCAGCGAATGACCGCCGATGGCCCATTGGGCTGTTTCAGGATAGGCTGTCATCACCTCGTCAGCGCGGTTGGGCGCAAGGACAGCCAGATTGAGGGGCATGGGCGGAATGACCACAGAATAGCCCGCTTCGGCGATGGCGCGGGCGGCTGGCGCATACGAACGCGGATCGACTCGACCGCCGGGGTAGAAGATGAAGCCGCACCCATTTGCGTTCCCGACAGGCGTAAAGGTGTACCACGGCTCCTGACTGACAGTCACCAGTTCATCGCTTTCCAGGGCAGCCAGCGCCTCTGGCATGGGCGGCGGCGTCGACTGTGCCCAGAAGACAAAGCCCACGATGACGCCGCCGATCACAGCCAGAATGACGAGCAAAACGATCAGCCAGGTGCGCCTGCGGCGACGTTGGTGTTTGCCCTCAACGGGTACTCTTTCCTGGGGAGTTCCGGGGGTGTTGACGTCAGATGTGTCCACGATCAATATCCTCCACAACCATTGCAGCGGCGACTTTTCCAGAAAGCGTCACCATAGGCACGCCGCCGCCGGGGTGCGTGGTTCCGCCTGCGAAATACAGCCCACCGACATCGGGGCAGCGATTGTGCGGGCGTCGAAAGGCGTTCAACGCCCGGTTCGACGAGATGCCATAAAGCGCGCCGCGCCAGGCGCCTGTGGACCGGGCAATGTCCAGCGGCGTCAGCATGACCTCTTGGCGGATGCGGTCACCGATGTCCACCCCGAAACGGCTGGCTAACGTCGTGATCACCAGGTCGCGCACCTCACGCCCACGCGCTGCCCAGTCGAAGGCGGCGCCGACCGCCGGCGTGTTCACCAGCACGAACCAGTTTTCGCAGCCCGGCGGAGCGTGATCTGGGTCGCTCTTGGCGGTGATCGCCACGTAGATGGTCGGGTCGTGGGGCGGCGCTCCGCGGCGGAAGATGTCGTCGAACTCCCGCCGATAGTCGTCGGTGAAGAAGATATTGTGGTGAGCAAGCTGGGGATGCACGCCTTCGACGCCGAGGAGCAGGACGAAGCCGGAGCACGAGGGTTCGAGCCGCGCCAATTGCTGGCGCCGCCGAATGATGGCCGGGTCGGGAGGCAGCAGGCGCTCGTAGGTGGTCGCCACATCCACATTGGCGACCACAGCGCGGGCTGGCAGCTCGTTGCCATCTGCCAGCCGCACGCCGACTGCGCGGCCGCCCTCCACAATGATCTGCTCTACTGGGCAGCCAACGCGTATCTCTACGTCCAAGCCACGCGCCAGACAACCCATGGCCTCGGCAATGCGATGGATGCCGCCAGCCGGATACCACACTCCCCCGGTGAGTTCCACATGGGCAATGACGCTGAGCGTGGCCGGCGCAAGATAGGGACTGGCGCCCACATAGGTGGCAAAGCGCCCCAGAAGTTGGCGCATATGGCGCGAATGGACGCGCCGGCGAATGGCTGCGTCCATGGTCAGCCAGGGGTCTATCTTCAGCATGTCAAGAGGGTTCGCCTTGACAAAGCTACGCCATGAGGGTGGTTCGTCATACATGAAGACTGGGCTGGTGATGCGATGCAGGCGCGCCGCATAGGCCAGGAAGCTCAGATAGCCTTCCACGTCGCGCTCATCCAACCGGGCGATCTGTTCGGTCATCGCCGCCAGGTCGCGCGTTGCATCCAACGTCACGCCGTCGCGATAGAAGTAGCGCGTCAGCGGCTCGACCGGCTTCAGGGTCAGGTCGTCCTCCAACCGACGACCCGCGCACGACCACAGCTCCTGAAAGACCGGACGCATGGTGATGACCGATGGACCCGTGTCCCAGCGGTAGCCAGCAGCTCGCACCTCGCCCATCTTGCCGCCCACTACGTTGTTCTGCTCCAGCATGAGTACGGGCTGGCCCATGGCCGACAGCCAGATTGCCGCGCTCAAGCCGCCGATGCCGCCGCCGATGATGACAATAGGTGCGTTCATAGGCTAAAGGGGCCAGAAGATGGGGATGAAGATGGTTGCTGTGATCCAACAGAGCAGACCGAGGGGCAGACCAAAGCGCACATAGTCGGTGAAGCGATAGCCGCCCGGCCCCATGACGATGGCGTTCGTCTGATATCCTTGCGGTGTGAGAAAAGAGCAGCTCGCGCCAAAGATCACCACCATGAGCAGCGCCGCCGCGTTGATGCCAGTTGTTTGCGCCAGACCCAGAGCGATGGGCGTCAGCAACACGGCCACTGCGTTGTTGGAAAGCAGCTCGGTCAATATCCAGGTGATGAGAAAAAAGCCGGAAAGGAGCACGATTGATGGCGCGTCGCCCAAAACGAACAACAGGCGATCGACGATCGATTGGGCCAGCCCCGTCTGTTCCATGGCGGCGCCCAATGGGATGGCGCCCGCCAGGAGCAGCAGCGACGAGCTGTCCAGCGAAGAGATTGCCTCCGCAGATCGCAGACAGCCGGTGAACACCATGAAGCACGCCCCTGCCAGCGCCAGCGTCACAATCGGGATGCTGGTCGTTGAACCGAGGGTGACGATGCCCAGCAGGATGACGAGCGCGTGCCAACGCTTGCCGCTGCGCAAGATCGTCTTGCCTACGCCTTCCGTCACCAACAGTCGGTTTGCTTCCGTTGCGGCTTGCAAACCGCTCTGGGCGCCCTGCAAAAGCATCACGTCTCCGCTCACCAGCCGGAGATTCGCAATTTGGCCCATCTGCTGACGGCCATAACGCTGGACACCCATGATGGCGACGCCATAGAGCCGGTAGAGCGCCAGGTCGCCGACGCGTCGACCGTTGCAGGCGGAATTGGGCAACACGACAGCCTCGATCACCGGTTGGTCTACATTGCGCACCGGCGCAGCGACATCATCCTCCAATGCCGTTGCCAGGTGGGTGCGCGATTGACGAAGAAAGGCGGTGATCTCTGTTGGCGCGCCCGCCACCATCAGCACATCGCTGCTTGCCAAGGTCAGATGATCCAGTTCATCTGCACGATAGATGCGCCCATCTCGAACGATTTCTAAAAGCTCCAATGACCGATCTTGGCTTTCCAGCGTGCTCACCAGGCGGCGCGCATTGCTCAATCGTCTGTGGCGCGTGGTCGGTGGGCCAGCCGTGGGATGATTGATGCGGGCAATGCGGCTGAACACCTGGTTGGCCGGTCGCCCAATGATGTTGCTCTGTTCTGCAACGACGATCTCTGTGACATACGTTGCGCCATCGCGCTGACCTGTCAGCCCGGAGAGTACAGCGCGATCAGGCAACAGCCGCTCTGCGAAGAGCATGATGTAGGCGACTCCGACGCTCGCGTAGATCAACCCGAAGCGGGTGAACTCGAAGAGGCCAAAGCCGGGGCCGCCGGCCGCGCGATAGACGCCGTCCACAAGGATGTTGGTGCTCGTGCCCAGAAGGGTGATGGTGCCGCCTAATGTGGCCAGATAGGCTACCGGCATGAGCAGCTTCGATGGTCGCGTGTCGAATTGACGACCCAGAGAGATCATGACCGGCACCAACATAACAACGATGGGCGTGTTGTTCATGAAGGCGCTGGCAAGAGGCGTCATGATGGCGACCAGGAGCAACATGCGTCTGCGCTGTCCACCGGAGATGCGCACGATGTAGGCCGTCACAGCCTCCAATGCGCCGGTGCGCATGAGGCCGGCGCTCACGACGAACATGGCCGCGACCGTGATGGTGGCGCCGCTGGAAAAGCCGCCCAGCGCGTCCCCTGGCGTCAGAACGCCTGTCGCCATCAGCGCCACCACAGTGAGGACGGATGTCAACTCGACCGACAACCACTGAGTCACATAAAGAGTGGTGCTTATGGTCAGGATCAGCAATAGGACCAGTTGGTCAACAGACATCATCCACTCTCACAGCCGCGAGTAAGCGAATCGGTGTATCGGTCAAGATGGTGGAAATACTCAGTCGCCATTGCGTTGACCGGTGTACATTCTAGCACAAGCACCTCGATATGTAAGCGTAGATGTATGCCAACGGTGAAAGCCGTTGGCCCAAGCAAGTAGAGTGACACTATGTGAAGCAACATTTGTGTAAATATGTATAAATGAAAATAATGTGTATATTATTTGACGCTATGTGTAATTGTGTTATTATCTCTGTGTCCATGCAAAACGCTTGGTCAGACTTAGTAAAGGAATTTTCATGCTGAATCGTGAATGCAAGCGGGCGGCGCGTCCGACGCGCCATCCCGAATCAAGTCTTTGTCTGCCTGTGATCCACCTGGCGACGCCTGCTTAGCAGAGGCGCGCCTCCCCATGTGGAACCACACGCAGACGGTAAGTGTGTGGTGTTGTCATACAGGGAGGTGTTCCATGACCACGAGAATCCCGGCTGTCGCAAGCGCGGGGGGAGATGCCACAAGCTATTGCGCCACACATCCCACGGTGGAGACGCACATGCGCTGCAACCGCTGTGGGCGCTTGATCTGCCTGAAGAGGGGCGTTGTCGCCGGGCCGGTGCTTGGGGTTG
>CAZLMM010000025.1:0-72904 GCA_964560495.1 uncultured Caldilineaceae bacterium | reverse complement strand
TTGAATCAAGGCTGGTGAATGAGAAGGTCGATGCGCTATTTGTCCATTATACCATGAATGCACCCTGATGCTTTACCAAACCAGCATAGACGCGGAGCATTTCATCCACGATGTTCGACCAGTCGAAACGCTTGGCCCATTCCCGAGCGTATGAACTGAGATGTTGGCGGCGAAAGCGGTCATTGAGCAACAGCAGAATGCGTGAAGCGAGCGCCGTGGGATCACGGCGGGGTACAAGATAGCCGTTGCAGCCATCTTCCACCACATGAGCCAGCCCACCCACTTCCGAAGCGATGACCGGCGTCCCCATGGCCATGGCTTCCAGCGCCACCATGCCGAAACTCTCGTAGTGGGAGGGCATGACGACCATCTCCGCGGCAGCGTAATAGTAGGGCAGAATCTCCTGGTCGCGCGCGCCGGCAAAGGCCACCAGGTCATCCAACCCCAGGTCGATGCGCATTTTCTGCAAGCGTTCCATTTCGGCGTCCAACGAATCGGCCCACGGATTGCCGCCAATGATGGTGACGCAAGTGTCTTCCAGGTCTGTCGCGTGGCGCGCCCGCAGCAGCGCCATGGCTTCCAACAACGTGTCGATGCCCTTGAGCGGCTCAATGCGACCGGCGAAGAGGATATTCTTGCGTTGTAGGGGAATCCCCACCATCTGCTTGGCCTGGCTTTGGGAGATAGGGCGGAAGTGGGCGAGATCGACGCCAGGCGAGACGACGGAAATCTTGGCCGTATCCGCCGCGTAAAAATCGACCAGCTGACGCTCCTCAACAGGTGTGGCAGCAATCAGGCGATCCGCAACCTGAACAACACGGGACTCGCCGTCGAGTCGCTCTTGATTGGCGCGCTCGCTCTCATCACGGGCGATCTGGTTCTTCATGTAACCCAGGGTGTGAAACATGTGCGCCAGGGGCGCTCCCCACGCAGCGCGCAGCCGCTCTCCGGCCAGCCCTGAAAGCCAGTAGTGACTGTGGATCAAGTCGTAGTGTGCATCCTCGTCTTGAGCAAAACGCAGGATGTTCTCTACGAATTCATCCACATAACCGACGATTTCATTGACCGGAATGGGCGTTTCTGGCCCGGCAGGGACATGGATTACCCGCCCGCCAAGGCCCAGGTCATGCTTGACGCGCGGCTGGCATTCATCTTGGGAGCGGGTAAAGACATCCACCTGTACCCCACGCGCCGTCAATGCGCGGCTGAAGTCGCGCACGTAGACATTCATGCCGCCAGTCTTCTTGCCGCCCAACGTGGCTAATGGGCAGGTGTGGTAGCTGATCATGGCAACCCGGCCCACGGGCGGCATCGCATTTGCGGGCATAATCGTTCTGCCTCTCTGATGAATATCATGTACAATAGCGGCACTCAGTTTACCATGATTCTGTCATCGCTTACTGTAAGTTTCCTACGGGACGCTGTCTATGCTTGACCATTATGACGCCCTCTATCTTGCGCCCCATCTGGATGACGCCGCGCTTTCGTGCGGGGGACGCATCGCCCAGGCGACAGCAGCCGGGCAAACCGCGCTCGTCGTCACGGTCATGGCGGGCGACCCATCATTCAGCGGCGTCTCTGACTATGTGGAGAGCCTGCACACCCGCTGGCAGTTGGCGGATGACGCAGCAGCCCGCCGCCGCGCCGAAGACGCAGCAGCGTGCGCAATCCTGGGCGCAGACTATCTGCATCTGACCGTTCCCGACTGCATCTACCGCCGACACCCGGAGGGCGGCGCGGCGCTTTATCTGTCAGACGACGACATCTTTGGCGATATACACCCGGCTGAGCTGGGCCTGGTGCAACAGATCAGCGCGCATCTGGCCGAGCTACCTTCTTGTCGAGAGCGGTTTGTTCCCCTGGCTGTGGGCCATCATGTGGACCACATTCTGGTGCGTTGGGCCGCAGAGAGCGCCTGGGGCGATCTGCGCTACTACGAGGACTATCCCTACGCCCAATCGTCTGCGGCGGTGGAGCGCGTCCTCAGCGCGGAAGAAGTGTTATGGCGATCGCTGGTGTACAAACTCGACGCGGCGAGCCTGCAACGCAAGACGGACGCCATCGCAGCGTTCAAGTCGCAGCTCAGCACCTTCTTTCGCGATCGCGCTGATCTAGACGCCCAGGTGCGCGGCTTTGCGGCGGCGACGGGCGGCGAGCGCGTGTGGATGAGAGAAAGATGACGTACACGAGTCTCGAGTCATGGGCGATTATTTCCAGGCCAGGCCACATGTCCCTACGGACACAAATGACGGATAAAAATATAGGAGAAAAGGGAGTCATGGCTGTACAGACGCCAGATTGGGTGAAACGAGCTGTTTTCTATCAGATTTTTCCCGACCGCTTTGCACGCGGTGAGCGCACGCGCCACCCACGCGGATTGACTTTCAAGCCCTGGGGAACGCCGCCAGAGGCGCAGGGCTTTCAGGGCGGCGATCTCTTTGGCATGGTTGAAAAGTTGGATTATCTGCAAGAATTGGGCGTTACGGCCCTCTATCTCAACCCCATCTTTGCGTCGGCGTCCAACCATCGCTATCACACCTATGATTTCCTGGTGGTTGACCCACTGCTGGGGGGCAATGATGGGCTGCGGGCGCTGTTGGATGAAGCGCACCGCCGGGAGATGCACGTAGTGCTCGACGGCGTCTTCAATCACGCCAGTCGCGGCTTTTGGGCCTTCCACCACATCCTGGAAAATGGCGGCGATTCTCCCTATATCGATTGGTTCACCGTTCACGATTGGCCGCTGAACCCCTATCCGCGCAGCGCCGACGAGACGACCAATTATGCGGCCTGGTGGAACAACGCCGCACTGCCTAAATTCAACATCACCAACCCAGGTGTGCGCGATTACCTGCTCTACGTCACCCGTCACTGGCTGGAGTTTGGCATCGACGGTTGGCGGCTGGATGTGCCCGAAGAGATCGACGATGAGGCGTTTTGGCGAGAGTTTCGCCGCGTGGTGAAGTCGACAAACCCCGACGCCTACATCGTGGGCGAAATCTGGCACGATGCAGTGGAGTGGCTGCAGGGCGACCGCTTCGATGCCGTGATGAACTATGGCTTTGGCCGCGCGGCCCTGGGCTTCTTTGGTCGCGAGACGCTCAAGACTGACTACCGTCCTGGCGGCTTTGATCTGCGACGGCTCGATGCGGTGCACTTTGCCCATGAGATCGAGCGCCTGCTGCGCCTGCACGACTGGGAGGTTGTACAAGCTCAACTCAACTTGCTGGATAGCCATGACACGGCGCGCGCGCTCTGGATTGTGGGCGAGGATGAGAGCGCGCTCCGCCTGGCGATCCTTTTTCAGATGACCATGCCCGGCGCGCCGTGCATCTACTACGGTGACGAGATCGGCATGAGCGGCGGCCATGAGCCGGCGTCGCGCGGCGCGTTTCCCTGGCAATCTCCCGCAACCTGGAATCATTCGCTTCATGCGTTCACCAAACGAGCCATTGGCCTGCGCCATGCCCACCCAGCCTTGAGCGTTGGCGATTTTCGTTTGCTCTTTGCCGATCACGGCTTGTTTGCATTTCGTCGCGACCTGGGCGCGCAATCCCTTGTTGCCATCTTCAATACGAGCCATCGAGACGAACATTTGGATGTAGCGTTGTCGTTGGGTCAGGGTGGCAGACGCGCAGACGGCCCAGTCTACCAAAATGTATGGCAACCGGATCGCTATGTGACGGTCGATGGCGTCCTGCCGAAAGTGGCGATTCCGGCCCGCGGCGCAGCGATCCTGGCAAGAACAGACAGGTAGAAGCACGACGCCATGCCTCGCACAAAGGTGATCATCAACCCCTATTCGGGCCGCGGCACGGGACTGCGGATGCAGGCGCAGGTTGAGACCGCGCTGCGTGAAGCCAATGTAGAGTATGACATCTTCCGCACGGAAGGCCCCGGTCATGGCCTCGACCTGGCGCGGAACGCGCGCGACGAGGGCTATGCGGTTGTTGCGGCTGCCGGCGGCGATGGCACGATCAGCGAAGTGATGAATGGGCTGCTGTTGTCCACCCCAGAGAATCAAGTGGGTGGGCGGCTGGGATTGTTGCCTCTGGGCACAGGCAACGACTTCGCCGACATGGTGGGAGCGTCGCGCCGATTGTCCGAGGCTGCCTGGGCGATTGCCCGCGGACTGACGCGGCGCATCGACATCGGGATCGCCCATGTCCAGTCGCCAGACAAACTGGTCAGGCGTTATTTCGACAACAACATGGGCATTGGGCTGGAGGCGGCCGCCACACTGGAAAGCTACAAGATCAAGCGCCTCTCCGGGACGACTCTCTATCTCACAGCAGCGTTGCGCACCATTGCCAAGATGGTTGCGCCCATGATGCACATTACCTGGGAATCCTTTGACGGCGGCCGCGGGGAGCGGGATAAAGAGACGCTGCTGGTCACTGTCGGCAACAGTCGGCGCACTGGCGGCGGCTTCTTCCTCACGCCTGACGCGTTGATGAACGATGGTTTCCTCGATGTGGGCATTGCCGATCGCGTTTCGGCGCCAGTGGTGCTGCCGCTCCTGGCGCGAGCGCTGTGGGGCAAACATACGACCCATCGCGCGGTCACCATGCTGCGTGTGCGCCAGATGACGGTCGTCATTCCCGAAGGCGCGCCGGTGCAGCTTGATGGCGAAGTAGTGGCGGAGCGAGCGCAGCGTATCGAGATCGGTGTGCTGCCGGCCAAGCTGGAGGTGATCGTATAAGGCGATGCAGCTTGTGTACTCGCTGATTCGGAAACCTGCCTATCATCTGCTATAATCAGCGTTACGCTCTTGGCCCATGCGAGTGCAGTTGCTGCTTGCGTGGGCTTTTTGCACTTTGCGTTGTCAGTGAAAATGTCTCAAGGGATGCGCTCAACCAGGAGGAGATTCTTACGTCGCGTGGCGTTTCTTGAGGAAGGTTGTTTTTGATTTGAAAATGGCTGAGGAATTCGCACCGATTCAGATCATGGGGCAAGGAGCAAGAGTCAGCCAGCGCAGTGGCTGGCGGCGGCTGCTCGACGCGCCATCACTGCGCAATCGGGGACGGCAGGTGGAGAGCGGGACGCTTGCAGTTCAGGTTTGGATCGACGCTGTTCCCTGGCGAGTCGCTGCTGGTTGGGCCGCATTGGCGGGTCTGGTTGCCGCTGGCGTCCTGGCGGAATGGCAGAGTGTGGATGTGCAGCGCGTCGTTCTGCTATGGGTGCTCGTCGATCCATTGTGGGGCGCGCTGTGGCGTCTGGTTGGCGGGCGCAGCCAAGTCCTCGCCTTGCCCACCGGCGCTGCAACAACTCTGCGCCTCCCCTATCTCCAGCAGGGGTCGCCGGCCGCGCAGTTGTTCACCCTGGAGGGGAACAATGCGCTGCCCTACTTTTTTCGCATCGGAGCGCCAACCCTAGCGTTGGCCTGCATCGTTGCGTTCGCATCAGGCAGAACCGCGCTGTTGTTGACCCTGGCCGCAGCCCTGACAGCGGCGCTGGGGTGGGCATGGCGTCGCACCTGGCAGCGCCCCCCCTTGTTCTTGCAGGCGCTTGTCACAGTTGGGCTGCCGTGGCTCCTGGCTTTGTGGGAAGCAGACCGGATGGCTGCGAACGGTTTCGGGTTTCCGTCATTCTTTTTAGGGCTGCTCTGGACGGTGCATCATTGGGGCGAATTGCGCGGCCTTTGCCTGGCAGAAGACCGCGCAGCCCTGGCGCTCCTGGGTTTGGCTGATGCGGGGATTGTTGTACTCCTGATCCTGGCGCAGACGCCGTTCTGGCTGCCTGTGCTGGCGATCTTGATTCTACCCACCTGGCTGGCGGTCGTTCGTCGCCAGCCTTTGGGCGGGTGTAACGTTTGGTGGCTGTCGGCGCTGTTCGTGTCGGCGCTGGCTGTAGGGCAGGTTGGTTAACGGGAGGCAATGGCTTCATGCGTAATGACAGTGAAAGACCCTTGACGCGTACTGAGGAGCGCAACACCGAAAAGAACCACGGACGCAGCGCCGGACGCAACAATGGGCGAAACGGCGTTGAGATCGCGCCGCCCGAAAACGGCGTTTTCACCGTAGACTGGCTGAAACGTGACCCAGAGGTAACGGCGTTCTTGCAGCGCGCCAATGAATTTATGCGCACGCTGGGATACACCGAACATGGTCAGCGCCATGCGGGGCTGGTCGGGCACATTGCAGAAAATGTATTGGCGCGCCTCAACCATCCAGAGCGCACCGGTCAGCTCGCCAACATTGCCGGCTATCTTCACGATATCGGCAACTGCATCCATCGCGAGCACCATGCCCAAAGCGGCGCTCTCATCGCCTATCGCATCCTGGCGCGCATGGGTATGGCGACCGATGAATGCGCGCTGGTGATGAATGCCATCGGCAATCATGAGGAGGAGCGCGGCACCGCCATTACGCCGGTCTCCGCCGCAGTGATCATCGCCGACAAGGCCGATGTACATCGCAGCAGGGTGCAGAACCCGGATATGGCAGCCTTCGACATCCATGACCGGGTCAATTACGCTTCGACGCGCAGTTTCGTGCGCGTCAAACCCGAAGAGAAGATCATTGCCCTTGAACTGGAGATCGACACGAACTATGCGTCGGTTATCGAGTATTTTGAGATCTTTCTCAGCCGCATGACCATGATGCGTCAGGCGTGCGAGTTCCTGGGGTGTCATTTTCATCTCATCATCAACGAGACGCGTTTCACCTAGGAGCGGCCAACATGAGGCGGCGCCAGGCAATCGCCGTCGCGCCATGTAGAATTGGATCATGTCCGAAATCCTGGCATATCTGAGCAATCTGAGCGATCCGCGCAACCTGCTGGACATTGGCCTGGTGTCGCTGATCATCTATCTGTTGCTGCGCCTGTTTCAAGGCTCACAGGCAGTCGCCCTGGTGCGCGGTGTATTGCTCATCGTTCTCGTAACCATTATCCTGAGCCAGACCTTTGACCTGGTTGCCTTTAATTGGCTGCTTAGCTGGGCGTCGCCTGCGCTCCTGGTGGCGCTGCCCGTCATCTTTCAGCCCGAGTTGCGACGCGCCCTTGAACGCGTCGGGCGAACGATGCCGCTCATTATGCGGCGCCAGGACAACACCGTAACCCAACGACTGATCAACGAGGTGGCGGTGGCTGCCGAGCAACTGGCGCGCCGCCGCACCGGCGCGCTGATTGTCGTGGAGGGCGCCACCGGTCTGGCCGAAATCATCGACCGAGGCGTCCGTCTGGATGCCGAAGTGACCACCGAGCTGCTGCAGACGATTTTCTTTCCCAACACCCCCCTTCATGATGGCGCGGTGGTCATTCGAGGGGATCGCATCATCGCGGCGGGCTGCGTGCTGCCACTGGCCCAGCAAGACTTGGGCGATCCCCAATTGGGTACGCGTCACCGTGCGGCGGTGGGCGTTACGGAACAGACCGACGCCATGTCGGTGGTGGTGTCGGAGGAAACAGGAGCGATCTCTGTGGCGCGCAACGGTCGCATCGTGCGTGTGGATGGCGGCCAACTGCGCAAGATCATGAACGAGTTTTATCGTCCCCTCTCTACCAACCGGTAATGGTGAACCAGGTGTCGGCGTCCACAGATAAAGCAGAAAGTGCATCACAAACCCGTGGCAGGCGGTTGCGCAAGTGGATCGACCAGATTGGCGCCATCCTGTTGGCTGTGCTGCTGGCGGCTGTCATCTGGCTCATTGCTGTCAGTCAGAGAAACCCACTCATCACTCAGGACCTTCCCCAAAGACTCCCTGTCACCGTGCGAGGACTGGATGCCTTCTTACAGCCTGTGCAAGACCTGGGCGCAGAACAGGTGAGGGTTACGGTGCGCGCTCCTCAAAACGCCTGGGACGACCTGACCGCGGGGGACTTCGTTGCCAGCGTTGATTTGACTGGGTTGGCCGCGGGCACGCACGATGTTCCAGTGCAAGTAGATGTCAATGATCCACGCATCACGATCCTTGACCGCAATCCTCCAAACATACGCGTCCAACTCGATCCGTTGGTCTCCAAAATGATGTCCGTCACTGTGCAGGTGTTGGATGCGCCTGCCTTTGGCTATGATGCACAGCAGCCAGTGGTGGAGCCGGCCACGATCACAATTCAAGGCCCCTCTTCTCAGGTGGAGTTGGTCACGCAGGTTGTGGCGCCCGTGATGCTGCTCAACGCCAAGAACCAGGTGGAGCGTACGGTGGACCTGCGGCTGGTAAATCGCCAGAATCAGCAGGTCGACAGTGTCATCCCGGATGCGAGCGTTGCGCGGGTGGTCGTGCCTGTGGAGCAGTGGCCGGGGCGCAAAGAAGTGGCTGTGCGCATCAACCTGGTCGGTCAGCCGGCGCCAGGTTATCGACTAAGCACAGTGCGCGCAGAGCCATCCACGGTTGTCTTGCAAGGTGACAGCGCAGTGTTGGAATCAGTGCCCGGCTATATCGAAACGGCGCCGCTCTCCATTGACAACGCCACGAGCGAGCTGCGTCAGCGGCTTGACCTGGTCGTGCCGCAAGGCGCCTCGGTTTTTGACGGCGACACTGTGCAGACCTATGTCAGCATCACCCCCATCGAAGGCGGCACGACCATGACAGTGCGCCCAATCGTTCAAGGGCTGGGGCCAGGTCTGAACTATTCCGTCTCACTCGAGACAGTCGATGTCATTCTGAGCGGTCCGATCCCGTTGCTCGAATCTCTCAACTCGGATGACATGCTCGTCATCCTCGACTTGTCGGGGCTGCTGCCCGGCACTCACGTCATTCCTCCACGGGTTGTGTTGCCGGAAGGCATCCGCCGTGAAGGCGCCCTGCCGGAGATGGTGGAGGTAGTCATCACTCAGGCGGCCATAGAGACGCCGTCTTCCGATGGAGCCAGCTCGCCATTACCAACGCCAACCGCCACCTCCATACCAGAGGATTGATCATGGAACAACGTAAGCCGGTCGTCGCCCTTGTTGGGCGACCCAATGTGGGAAAGTCGACTCTCTTCAATCGTTTGACCGGACGCCGCATTGCCATCGTAGAGGATTTGCCGGGCACGACTCGGGACCGCATCTACGGCGATAGCTTTTGGAACGGCGTGGGCTTTTCTGTGGTGGATACGGGGGGGTTGGAGGCGCCAGCCGAACTCTCTACACGCCGCGCCAGCGCGGCGCCATTGGCGTTGGATTCCGCGCAATTCGTTGCGCAGATTCAGAACCAGGTGCAAGTGGCGCTGGATGAGGCGGATGCCATCATCTTCGTCGTCGATGGCCGCGAAGGGTTGACCGCTGCGGACATGGACGTGGCCGAACTGTTGCGCCAGACCGATAAACCTGTCTTCGTGGCTGTGAACAAGGCGGAGAGCCGTGAACGCCAGCTCGACGCGGTGGAGTTCTGGTCCCTTGGCCTCTCAGAACCAGTCGCCATCAGCGCCTATCATGGGGACGGCGTGGGCGATCTGCTGGATGTACTCGTGACCGTACTGCCGTCCTACCCCGATGACCAAGTGCAGGTCGGTTCCATCGGCGTCGCGATCGTGGGGCGCCCGAATGTAGGAAAGAGCAGCCTGCTCAATGCGCTCATCGGGCAGGATCGCTCCATCGTCAGCGATGTGCCCGGCACCACCCGCGACCCCATCGACATGTCGCTTGTCTTTCACGGCCAACGCATCACGCTCATCGACACGGCGGGAATACGCCGCCGTGGCAGTGTGGAGCGGGGCATCGAACAGTACAGTGTGCTGCGCAGTATGCAGGCCATCGACCGGGCGGATGTGGCGCTCTTGCTCATCGACGCCACGGAAGGCGTCACTGCGCAGGATGCCCACGTAGCCGGTTATGTGTTGGAGAAGATGAAGAGCGTCATCGTGGTGGTCAACAAGTGGGATGCGGTGGAAAAAGATGAGCATACCCTGAACGCCTTCACAACGACAGTGCGGGAAAGCCTCAAATTTCTGGATTATGTGCCGGTGCTCTTTGTGAGCGCGCTCACCCGTCAGCGGGTGAACCGGGTGCTGCCCACGATTCTGGAGGTGGCGGAAGCGCGCAATCACCGCCTTACCACCAGCGAACTCAACCATCTGTTGCGAGAAGCCTATGATGCGATCTCTCCGCCCAACAAAGCAGGGCGGCCCCTGCGCATCTACTACGGGACGCAGGTGGGCGTAGCGCCTCCGGTCTTCACCATTTTCGTCAACGACGAGGACATGATTCACTTTTCATACGAGCGCTATCTGGAGAACCGTATCCGCGCCCATCACCCTTTCTTGGGCACCCCGATCCGCCTGATTTTTCGCGCCGACCGTGAGGGAAGGGAACGCTGATGCGACTGTTACGCGCCTATGGCATCGAACTGATCCTGGTGGGGGCGCTGGGATTGGCGGTGCTCTTTTTTGGCTATCTGGCTCTGGGTTTGCTGCCAAACAACAGGGTGGATGATGAATTCTCCGGCGAACGGGCTATTGCCAATATCCGCAGCCAACTGAGTTTTGGGGCGCGCGGGGCGGGCACGCGCAACAGTCTGCAAACCGGCGAATGGCTTGTGCAACAGCTGACCGGCCTGGGGTGGGATGTCATCATCCAAGAGTTCGACATTGGCGGCGGCGTGCTCGGACGCAACTACGTCGCAGTGCGCAGCCCCGAAGCGCCGGCGGCGCCAGTGGGCATTCTTGCCACCCACTATGACACACGCCTGGCCGCCGACGCCGACCCCACCGAGTTGTATCGCACGCGACCCACGCCGGGCGCCAATAGCGGCGCATCGGGCGTGGCGACTCTGTTGGAGCTGGCGCGCACCCTGGATGTGGAAAAGTCGGGACACACGATCTGCTTGGTCTTTTTTGATGCCGAAGAGAACGAGGGCATTCCCGGCTGGGAAGGACAGATGGGCAGCCGGGTCTTTATCGACGAATTGGAACAGGACGCCTTGCGCTGCGCCGGCCCCAATTTCGCCGTGGCGCTGGACCGGGTGGGCAGCGTCGATCAGCAGTTCTTCTTCCAGCAGAGCAGCTCGCCCGGCCTTAGCACAGCCCTATGGCAGGCCGCGGACGAGGCCGGTTTTGGCGATGTCTTCATCCCCGAGGTCAAAGCGAACGAGGCCAACGCGCACACCGCGTTTGCAGCCGCCGGCTTCCCGACCGCGCTGATCGCTGACGTGGACTATCCCTATCGCTACACCATGAGCGACACCCTGGACAAGCTGAGCGCCGAGAGCCTGGAACGGGTGGGGCGCACGCTGGAGGCGTGGCTGGAAGGGGGCGCGCGGTTCAATCCGTAATCATTGTCGTGACTCTTGACTCGCGATGCGCCATGGGGGCAAGAGTCACACTTCCGTTTCCGAGAGCAGCTGCGCTACAGCCTGAACTTCCTCCAGGCTCGCCCCGCGCGCCCGCTCGATGCGCTCGATACGCTTGTTGAATTGCCCCAGGGCGTAGTCCACGAATTCCGCTTCCACCAAGCCAAAAGGCATGACTTCGTAGCTGCCAAAGACATCGGCCACCACCCCCAGCGCCGGAATGAGCAGCTCATTCATTGTCTCTTCGGCCACTTCCCACAGGCCCGGCTCCTGGGCCACCAGGCGAGAGATGAGAAAGACGCCATAGGCGATATGGCGCGACTCGTCCTGTTTGAGCAGGCGAATGCCACGGCACTGACCCGGCATGAGTCCGTTGCGTTCCAGCGCAGTCAGATAGGCGTGATAGCCGGTCTCGGCCAGCACGCCTTCGACGATCATGTTGTAGGTGACTGAAGCGCGAAGCTGGTTGACAGGCGATGCATCGTGGAGGAGACGAGTCATGGCGGTTGGCAACGCATCATAGACCAGCATGCGGTAACTGGGTGTGTGGAAGCGCGAGAGATCCGTCGCACTGCCGGCCACTTCATCCAAAAAACGACGAAAGAAGTCAGTGTGCTTGGCCTCCTCGAAAAGAAAGGTCGTGAGGTACAGTTCCTCCTCCAGCCGCCCTTCGTTGGCGATCACCCAAATGAGCGGCAGGATGTCGGTCGTGACAGCCTCTTCGCCAGCCTGGAAGAGCGAGGTGAGGTGGAGAAGCACTGTGCGCTCCAGCTCGCTCAGGCTTAGCCAATCTTCCCGATCCTGGCGGAAGTCGATCTCGCTGGGGTTCCAGACGCCGTAACGTTTGGCCTTCTCGAAGAGGCGCATGGTTGGCGCATCGCGGCGCAGCCCGCGCCCTGTGGTAGTGAAATGTTGATGATGCATAGGCAACCAACCTTGGATGGCGGTGGCAAGGCGGGGCTGTGGGTGCGAATCGCCGTGTAGCTGCCCATCTCCGCGCCCCAACGACTTACAATCAGGTTGGGAGTATAGTCAGATCGACCGACAAGTCAAGTGATGGTTGTCTTGGTCTGGCCGCCCCCACTTTCCGTTGCTTGTGTGCAAAGAAGATTGCGAGTATACTCGGTTTCTCCCAGGCATCGGTGCAAGAAAGGAATATCCTCACATGGGTTACAAACGAGCATGGTCACCTCGACAGAACACAAATCGCCCTTCTCACTCCCCTGCTCACTCCCTATCGTGCGCCGTTGACAAATTTGTCATCAGTTTGC
The DNA here is from genome assembly GCA_964560495.1 of uncultured Caldilineaceae bacterium. GTDB lineage: Bacteria > Chloroflexota > Anaerolineae > Caldilineales > Caldilineaceae > UBA5069. The sequence continues at coordinate 60,420 of CAZLMM010000025.1, read as the reverse complement.
TTCTGTTTTGGGGAGTGCTCCTCTTGTTCCCTGGATCGCTGCGGGCTGAGACAGACGCGCCCAGCGACACGCCGTTGCCTGTTGTTGTCCAGACAATAGACGATTGGGCCGTCGGCGGCGGTTTGCTCTATTGGGGCGTGGATTGCTTCGCCGTTGAATTCGGGCGGTCCGGCTCGTTCCATCGCATCCCTCTGGCCGGCGGCGTCCAGCGCACCCTGGAGACGACCGACGGCAGCCATTGCGACATGCCTTTTGGCCTGATCGCGCAGGATGACGGGGTCTACTACACCGACCTTTCTGAAAAACGCATCGAACGCACGCCCCTGAACGAACCCTACACAGGAACGCCAGTGGCCACGCCAGCCGAGAGCGATCTGCCGGACTATTTCGCCCAATTGGAAATGACTGCCGAGCATATATATTGGCCGAGCTACGGCGGCGGCAAGATTCTGCGCGCGTCGCGCGCTACCGGCGCCATCGAAATCGTGGCCGATGGACTCAACAACCCTCTCGACGTGCTGGTTGTGGGCGGCGCGGTCTATTACACCGATAGAACCGGCGTCTGGCAGATCGGCGTCGGGTGTGCGACCTTGCCCTGCAATGACGCCAAGTCGCAGATCGCTGCGTTTTCAGCCAATACGAGAGGCAACAACCTTTTCTACCGGCGACGTTCGGCCTTGCAGTACAACATCTATTGGGTGCAGAACACGAGCAACGGCAGCGACGTCAATTCATCGATTCAAGTCGTTGGTTGCAATATCGCCGCAGCCTGCGGTCCGCCGTTCATCACGCCAACAACCTTCTATGCTCCCCCCAGCAACTGGGCGATGGGCGGACTGATCAGCGACGGGAGCAATCTTTTCTGGAGCGAGGTCTACGCCACGGCTGGCGTTCAGGACGGCAAGGTCAAACGCAAGCCTTTCACCAGCGGCGACGCCGTCGACATCGCCGTCAATCAAACCTACATCGACACGCGCAAGATGTTCATCGTCAATGGCAATCTCTATTTTGCGCGACTGGCTACCGCCGGCGCAGCCTCGGGCGTCTATCTGCTGCCGCTCAACGCCAGCGCCATTACGCGCGACCTGGCTGCCGACGCGATGGAAGTGACCCAGGGGATTCAGAACCTGGCCAATGCTACGCCTCTGGCAAAACACAAGACCACCTATGTGCGCGCCTATGCCAGACAGTTGAGCGGACCTGATTCGCCCACAGTGGAGGTGCGGTTGGTGGGAAAACGCAATGATCTTGACTTGCCCGGCTCACCCCTGACGCCGGTCAACGGCATGCGCTCTCTGCGCACAGGCGGCGGCTATGACCGCGCCCGCCTCAATGATGGCTGGTATTTCTTGTTGCCCCAGACCTGGACGGAGGGCATAGTTACACTGGAATTTCAGGTGGACCCACGCAATCACCACACCGACACAAATGTGGAAAACGACGACCTGAGCCGCACCATCGTCTTTCAGGATCAGCCGCCGGTCTGTGTGTGGACTGTACCTGTCCGCACCCACACACCCCTGCCCTCGGTAAATGATCCCAACTTTTGGGGCATGGTCGATCAATTCAAGCGCCGCTGGCCTGTACCCGCCGTCTGGATCTTTCGCGACACCGAACCCGACGAAGAACTGGAAGTCTGTTGGTACGGCCCCATCCCCTATCCCTGCTTCGGCCCATACGAGCTGGAAGACGGCTGGGGCCTCACCAATGGTATTCCGGATCGCGACAAAGTGATCACTTCTCTGTGGACGCGTGCGCTGCTCTCTTTCAATCCTGACGCCTGCGACGACATCGATGCGCCGGTGCACTTCATGGGTCTTGTGCACCCCGACGCCAACAACGGCGGCGCAGCCGGCTACGCCAGCACCGTGAGCAAGCAATCCTGGGTGCAGCTGCCAGAACACGCGCCCAACCCGATCCAGCCGGGCTGGAATCAGATGCGCGAGGGCAGCGTAATGGCGCAAGAGTTGGCCCACAACCATGGGCGCAAGCATGTCAACTGCGGCAGCCCCGACAACATCGACAACAGTTATCCGTACCCACCATGCCAAATTGCCAACGTGGGCGCCGACAGCTACTACGGCTTCGATGTGATCACCCTCCAGCCCATCCGCCCCGACCAGACCGCGGACTTCATGTCCTATGCCAATCGCTCCTGGGTCAGCGACTACACATGGCGCAACCTGATCGACAAATTCAGCAACGCCGGCGCCGCCAGTCTGCCTGTGGGCAGCGACACTGGCGACAGCATCTTCATCAGCGGGTTGGTGGACATGGGCGCGCCCCGCGGGGAGATCGTCACTGCGCTGACATTGCCGACAGCCTCGTTGCCTCCCGCTGCCCGCCAGCAAGCCCAAGCTGCCAGGGGCGATCATGGCGGCATACCCCACGCAGCCTATTCGCTGCGCTTGTTGGACCCAGGCGGCAAGGTCATCATCTCTGACACACTCACCCTGTTGGAAATGGATGATCATGTGGCCGATTCTGACAGCGCGCTCTTTAGCGCCATTTTTACGCCGCCCATCAGCCAGGCGGCGAAGATCGAGTTGATGGCCGACGCCAAAGTCGTTTTCTCTGATGTCGTGGGCGTCAACCTGCCTACAGTCGCCATCCAGCAACCTGTGGCTGGCGTCGAAGTGGGGCAAGTCATGGTCATCGAGTGGAGTTCCAGCGACCCGGACGCTGACGACCAGCTCCTGCACACGCTCCAATACAGCCATGACAGCGGCGCATCCTGGCACACACTGGCGACCAATTACCCCAGCACGCCCAATGGCCACTACATTCTGACGCTGAACGACCTGGGCAGTCTTCACGGCAGCGCAGTCAATGCGGCGCGCATCCGTGTGCTGGCCAGCGACGGCCTGCACACGGGCATTGCTGTATCGCAACCATTCACGGTGAAGAACCGTAAGCCGACTCCCTTCATCGTCACGCCGGTCGGCGGGCAGACTTTTCCAGCCGGCGCGGCAGTGCTGTTCTCGGGCGGCGCAAGCGACGCGGAGGACGGGGGCTTGAATGATTCGGCGCTCCGTTGGTCAGTGGACGGCAAGAACGCAGATGAAGGGGAAACAACAATTGCCTTCGGCTTGACGACTGGCTTGCATACAGCCGTGTTGACCGGAACCGATTCCGCCAACAACGCGGCCAGCGTCAGCGTGACCTTTGCCGTTGCTCCCTTGTCGATCCCTCTGTCCGCAGCGCCGACGCTTGACGGCTCTTGCAATGATGCTGCATATGCCGGCGCGGCGCAAGTGCAGACGCAGGACAGCGCCCCATCCAGCCAGGTTGCCGTGCGCCTGCTGCGCAGCAGCGACCACCTATGGGTGTGCTTCACAGGTATGACAAAGGGCGCGGCCACTCCCGGTGCGTTCGCCGGAGTGCGCGTGGATGTGAATCACAGTCGCGACCCACTGGCCCAGTCCAGCGACATTGGCTTTTTCGCAGGCGAAGACGGTGATGTCTTTACGTTGGTGGGAGACGGCGCCGGCGGCTTTGCCGGTCCCGGCCCAAGCGGTCTGCATGCGCAGGTGAGCAGCCAACTCAACTCGTGGAGCGCCGAACTGCGCATGGACGCGGTCACGCTGGGCGGCTGGGGGCATCTGGTGGGGTTGAATGTCGGACACTACTGGCTGAACTTCCAGGGAGATGACTATGTGTGGCCCTTCAGCGCAGTTTGGAACCAGCCAGTCACGTGGGCCGCAGCGGCCCTGGGCGACCAGCCCGTGCTCACCGCCATCGCTCCCTACACGGCGAGCGCTGGCAGCGCGGCTTTCACATTGCAGCTCGAAGGAGGCGGCTTTGTCAGCGGCACTGTCGCGCTTTGGAACGGGGTTGCGCTTCCCACCACTGTTGTCGACGGCGAGCATCTCGCCGCGGCTGTGGGAGCGGCGCAGCTGGCCGCTCCCGGTCAGGCGCAGGTGAGCGCGCGCTCTCCCGCGCCTGACAATCTGGAGTCGAACAAACTGCCCTTCATCGTCCACGGGCCGACGCCGGTCATCGCCAGCCTGACGCCAGCCAGCGTGGGCGCGGGCAGCCCAACAATCCTGCTGACGATCAAGGGCAGCAACTTTGCAGCGGACAGCCAGGTCTTATGGAACGGCGCGGGGTTGACGACCCAGTTCATCAACGCCGACGAGGTGCGGGCGCAGATCGATGCGTCGCTGCTGAGGTTGGGTCAGAGCGTGGGTGTTGCAGTGCGCAATCCGTCTCCGGCGGCGCGTATTTCGGCGCCCCATGTTTTCGAGGTGCAGACGCAGGCAGGGCAGGTCTACCTTCCGCTCGTAAAGCGATGAGGAGAGGTTCAAACTTTTTGGGGTTGGGAGATGTTGGATTGCGGCGGACGACGAACCGAGATCATTCCGCCCGGCGGGACATCCTTTTGCGCCTTGCGTCCCTTGGTTGAATCTTGGAATCACACCCAAATGCAACGGTGAAATCAAGTGCGGCTCGCGTATTCTGTGGATTCTGACCAATCGTGGTATGCTTGAGGGTGCGACATCGCTAATTCGCAATGGTTGATTGTTGAGTTAAACACACTCATGTTTTTTCTCCTTGTTCGTTGTGTGCGACAGCGCCAATTCGCCATGGTTGATTGTTGAGTGTCGGGTAATCGGTCAGACGCATGGTTCAGTCATTCAATGAGGATCGTTCATGCTTGAGCCTCGCACCTACCCTGGATTGATCGGCAAGGCCCTGGTGTTGGAGCCAGCGGCTTTTATTGAGATGGTTGAGGATGATGAGCCAGTGGCCGAAGGGCTTTTTTTCACCGTTGTATTGGGCGCGCTGATCGGCGTTGCCCAGTTCATCGGCGGATTGCTTTTCTCGGCCAGTATGCCGCCGGCCAGCGCCGTGCAGCCGGTGGCGCTCCAGGCCGCCAACTCGCTCTTCGGCGCGGCAGGTTTCTCTGCCGATAGCCTCATTCGCCAATGGTGGAGCCTCTATACACTCTTTGGCGGCTATGACACAGGCTGGCTGCGACTCTTCAACCTGGTATGGGAGCCATTCTTCCTCTTGACCCAGTGGCTGACTGTGGGGCTGATTGCCCATGGTGTGGCCAAGTCTCAGGGCGGGTCGGGCACAATGGCCCAGACGTTGGGTGCAACGGCGCTGATTGCTGCACCCAGCAGCCTGCTCCTCTTGACGATCGTGCCCTTCGTCTCTGTGAGCGCCGTGCTGCTCTGGGTGTGGAGCATCCTCATCGCCTACCGGGCTATCCAGGTCGCTCATGAGCTTTCATGGCGACGGGCGGCGGTCACGGCAGTCATCCCGTTTGCCGCGCTGATGGTTTTGGCAAGCATAGTCGGTTTCGTTGTCAGCTTGATTTTGACGTTGTGAGGTGACTTGTGGAACAGGCTCAGTTCTTGGCTGCCGATGGAACTCTTTCTCCGCCTGAGCCTCCCCTTCTCGGTGGTTGGCTGCCGTCGCTACATCAGATGAGTAGCGCCGTGCAATTCCGTATACCTCAAGCGGTCGGCCCCGATCCGGTGGACAGCGTCTTTCAACCGGGCGTCCATTCCTCCATGCGCGAGGGGATCGGGATGCTCTTTCTGGTCGGTCTCCTGGCCGGTCTGCTCGACTTCTTTGTCAACTGGATCAGCGCGGCGCGCATGGGCACGAATGTTCCTTTGGCGCAGCTTTCCAGCGGCGTGGGGAGTTGGGCCGCGCTCCCCATTGGCGCCGGCTCGGCGGAAGTCGCTGCATCAGCGCAGATGTTGGCCGGGCTGGGCGCACGTACACCCGGTTGGGTTGCCGCAGGTCTGAGCGCCCTGGGCGAATGGATCTCCCTGCCCCTCCAACTGCTGGCAATCTGGATCATTGTGGGTGTATCCGTGTTGCTGACAGCCAAACTCCTCGGCGCCGTGCAAGGTTTGACGCTACAGCGTTTCTACGCCGCCACAGCCTACGCCTTTCTCCCGCTCACCCTCACCATGCTGGCGCCGCTGGCTTGCATCGGCCCTGTTCTCGGCCTGATCGGCTGGGTGTGGGCGCTCTTGCTCTATGTCGCCACAGTGCGTTTCGCAGCCGATCTGGACACCGGTCGCACGCTCATCGCTATCTTTGCACCCCTGGCCTTGCTCCTCTTGATCAGCGCGGTGTTTGTCTCTGTTGGCTTCGGTCTGGGCGCGTTTCTGCTCTTCTGAACCCACAACCTTTTACCAGGCGTCTTGATCGCCTCTCATCTTGGCGTAATCGCCGCATCATCCGGCCAGGCCAGGACAAAGCCAAGCGTATCGGTCAACATGCGTTGAAAATCAGCCAGGTGCATGGCATCGCTGCGCACCTGGGTCGGCGTCAGGCCCTTGATCAGACACCACGTGGCCAACGCGCCTGCCGCCTCGCCAATGTTCCACTCCACCGGGTGGAGGCGATAGCAGCCGTTGGTAATGTGGGTGACGCCCAGGTTCTTGCAGGCCGGCAGCAGATTCTCCACGCGCACGGGCAACAACGCGCCCAGGGGAATCTGGAAAGGCAGGCTACTCACATCCACGTACGTGCGGGGCGTCGTGCTGGGGTGCAGGTCGATGCGATAGGAGCCGACGCCTACGCTGTCATGGAAGACCGCAGCGCGATCGAGACCTGCCTGTTGACGCTGCTCCGTGCCCACATGCTCCTCGGTCACGGTGAATTGGGCCTGGATGCGGCGCGCCTCGCGCACATAGACCATCTGCGCCAGTCCGTCATCGCTGCCCAGCATGTCGCCGCGCAGCCGCAACCCAGGATAGCCGTGGCCGCCGTCATAACGGGGCGCCTCTGTCTGCATCCAGTGGAGGAACGACAGGCTGAGCTGGCGGCATCTGCGCAGATTCTCCTGTTTTTCCGCCTCGCTCACGCCCACCAGCGGCCCCAGCCAGTAATCGATCTGCGGCCAGTTGACCAGCGTGACATCGCTGGCGAAAGCGCCTTCCAGATGGTGCTTGCGGTAGAGAATGCGTCGGTAGTGCCAGAAATCGTTGCCGTCGCTGCGGTCTGTGTCGCCGTCGAAAACTGCACGGTGGCGCACCTCCAGGGTGATGGGATGCACATCCAGCCAGCCAAGTTGTCTACCGGGCCAGAAATCAGCCTGGTATCCCCACCAGAAGTCGTAATCCTCAGGTCGTTCGATTGTGTGGTCTTCTCCGGGGAAGTAGTCCATGGCGAAGCACCAGGTGACGGCTTGCTGGTCCAGGGGGTTTGGGGCGCCCGGCAGCGCATGCAGCTCGCCCGTCTGCGTCTGGCTTTCCGCGCCGATGATGTGCTCCACCTGCGCCAGATCGAGTAAATCGCCCAGCTCAGTGGCGTCGATGATGTAGGATGCGTGCAGGACGGTCTGCTCACCGCTGCGCTCATGCGCCACCGTGACCGCCCGCGCCCGGTCTCCGTCGGTTTCGACAGCCACGGGGCGCCGACGCAGAAGCACTTCCAGTTGACGACTGGAACGGTGCGGCGCCAGCATCTCTTCCATGGCAGCCAGCGCCACCCTCGGCTCGTGGCACAGGGGACTGACATTGCCCCGCCCTGGGTTGAGATGGACGTTGGCACGCGCTTCAGGCGTCAGAGGGTAGTTGCGACGATAATAGGCGCGGATGTTCTCGCGCAGACGGCGATAGCTTGCCGTGCAGCCCGTAGACTCGATCCACGGGTGTTCGTCGGGCGGCACGGCTTGGGCGGTCAATTGGCCGCCGATCCAATCGGTCTCTTCGGTCAGGATGACCTTTTTGCCCAGGCGCAACGCAGCCAGGGCAGCGGCCACGCCGCCCAATCCGCCGCCGATGACCAGGATGTCTGTGTGTTGTTCACGCATGATTTCACCTTTCTATGGTGTCGTGTCGTTTCATTTTTTGAAATACACCCACTGCATTTGTGCCAGTTGACAAAGCCGTTGCCTGACTGTATGATTGCCATGCTTTGAGACGGAACTCAGGGGGGCCGCTCAAGGCACGATTTCTTCAGCTTACCCGGTTTCAAGAAGACATTCAATTCCAGCAATCGACGGCGGGCATACTGAGCGGTTTCCTGTTATTTGGCAGGAAGCGGCGCGTGACCCGCCGCACTCCGGCGAGTCGGTCGTCATTCATTGCCTGGCGGCGTTGCTGTCATATCGCCTTTTCCAACGTGGTTATGGCTCACTCAACGTCACTGCATCCGAATATCAAACTTGCGTCGGGCGCACGCCAGCTCTTCGTTGAGGCAATCGTTCTGCGCTTTGGCGGCGTGCTGGCCGTCAACAATGTTTCCCTGGAAGCGCGCCAGGGTGAAATCCTCGCCATCATTGGGCCAAACGGCGCAGGCAAAACCAGCCTGCTTAACTGCATCTCTGGGTTGTACAAACCGCAACAGGGCAGTATTCGCTTCTTCGCTGCCCCGGACGACGTGACGGGTCGCGACATCATCCAGACGCGACCGGATCGTATCGCCCGTCTGGGCATCGCACGCAGCTTCCAGAACATCGAACTATTTCGCCATATGACTGTGTTGGACAACATCATGTCGGGTCGCCACACCCACATGCGTAGCAACCTACTCGATTGCGGCCTCTTTTGGGGGCGCGCCCAGCGCGAGGAGATCACCCATCGGGCTGTAGTCGAAGAGATCATTGATTTCTTGGAAATTCAAGCCGTGCGCCACAAACCGGTGGGCAGCCTGCCCTATGGCCTGCAAAAGCGGGTGGAATTGGGGCGAGCTTTGGCGCTCAACCCACAACTGCTCTTGCTGGATGAACCGATGGCTGGCATGAATGTGGAGGAAAAGGAAGATATGGCGCGCTTCATCCTCGATGCGAACGAGGAGAAGGGCATCACGATTGTGCTCATCGAACATGATATGGGCGTGGTGATGGACATTTCCGACCGGGTGGTGGTGCTCAATTTCGGTGCAAAGATCGCCGAGGGAGCGCCCGATGAAGTGAGCGCCAATCCCGATGTCATTGCAGCCTATTTGGGCGAAGGGAAATGAAAAATTCGATGATGCGCACGTGGGCGTGCGCGCTGGACATGGCTCTTGAAAAAAACAACAGCAACCTCTGATGGCTGAGACATTCCCACAACACCTGCTGGAAAAAGCGCATCAGTACGGCCACAGGAAGACCGCGCTGCGTGAAAAAGAATTTGGCGTGTGGCAGGCGCTCTCTTGGGCGGAATATCTGGAACACGTGAGATATTTCTCTCTGGGGCTGGTGAGCCTGGGTTTGCAGCCCGGCGAATCGGTGGGCGTCATCGGCGACAACCGCCCGGAATGGCTCTACGCCGAACTGGCGGCGCAGAGCGCCGGAGCGGCCAGCCTGGGCATCTACCAGGACTCCAATCCAGAGGAAGTTTGTTACATCGCGGACTATGGTGATGCGTCGTTCCTGGTGGTGGAGGATCAAGAACAGGTGGACAAAGCGCTGGCGGTGATCGACCGCCTGCCGCGCGTGCGCAAGATCATCTACCACGACCCGCGCGGCCTGCGCAGCTATGACGAATCCATCCTCATGGGTTTGCCGGTGGTGGAGGAGTTAGGCCGGGCCTATGAGAGCCAACATCCAGGCTGTTTCGAGGAGATGGTCGCCCGTGGCCGCGGCGACGACATCGCCGTATTGGCCGCCACATCGGGCACCACCTCGCGGCCCAAGATCGCCATGCTCAGCCACGCCAACATGTTGAGCCAGGCAGCCAACTTGATGCAGGTGGACCCCATCAGCGCCGACGCCGACTTCGTGAGCTTCCTGCCCCTGGCCTGGATCGGCGAGCAGATGATTTCGGTCTCCTGCGGTCTCTACGCCGGTTTTATCCTCAACTTTCCCGAAGAGCCAGAGACGGTGCAGGAGAACATCTGCGAAATCGGCCCCGATATCATCTTTGCGCCGCCCCGCATCTGGGAGAATATGCTTTCGGGCGTGCAAGTAAAGATGGAAGATGCATCGCGGCTCAAACGAGTGATGTTCAACTGGGCGCTAGCCAATGGCTACAAAATGGCCGATGCGTCCTTTCGCAAGGAGAAGCCATCTTGGGGATTGCGGGTCAAAGCCTGGCTGGCTCAGGCGACGGTCTTCCAGATGCTGCGGGACCATCTGGGGCTACGCCACGTGGAACGCTGCTATACTGGCGGCGCGGCTTTGGGGCCGGATGTCTTCCGCTTCTATCACGCGCTGGGCGTCAACCTGAAGCAAGTCTACGGCCAGACAGAATCCAGCGGCCTCTCGGCCATCCATCACGACGGCGACATCAAGTTTCAGACCGTGGGTCCGCCTCTGCCCGGCACCGAAGTGAAAATCGCCGACAGCGGGGAAATCCTGGTCAAGAACACCGCTGTCTTTCACGGCTATTACAAGAACCCAGAGGCCACCCAGGAGGCGCTCTGGGATGGCTGGCTGCACACAGGCGACGCCGGCTACTTCGACGAGTCAGGACATCTCATCGTCATCGACCGCGCCAAAGACGTCATGTCGCTGCCCGACGGAACGAAGTTCAGCCCTCAGTTTATCGAGAACAAGCTCAAGTTCAGCCCGTATATCCGTGAGGCGGTGGTCTTTGGCGGCGACTATCCTTTCGTCACAGCCATGATCAACATTGACTTTGGGAGCGTGGGCAAATGGGCCGAGAACAACCGTCTGGGCTACACCACCTACACTGATTTGGCCCAGAAGCCGGAAGTCTATGAGCTGGTGCGTCGCGATGTGGAGCGCACCAACGCCGACTTGCCGCCGTCGGCGCGCATCCGTCGCTTCCTGCTGCTCCACAAGGAGCTAGACGCAGATGACGCTGAGCTGACCCGCACGCGCAAGGTGCGGCGTCGTTTTGTGACTCACCGCTACTCTCACATCGTTGAGGCGCTCTACGGGGACGCGGACTTCCTGGCGGTGGAGACCGCCATCACCTATCAGGACGGCAGCACTGCGACGATCCAGACGAGGCTGCGGGTTGCTGAGGTTGATGGGTCTGGAAATGGTAAATGGTAAATGGTTAGTGATTGAATCATGGACCAATTCCTCCAATTGACCATCGCTGGTCTGACAAACGGCGCAATCTATGCGTTGGTGGCTTTGGGCTTTGTGCTGATCTACAAATCCAGCGACGTGATCAACTTCGCCCAGGGCGAGCTGATGCTCTTGGGCGCGTATGTGGCCTATTTCTTCATCGGCCAGTTGGGGTGGGCATGGCCCCTGGGCGTCACGGCTGCCCTGGCCGTGGCGGTGCTCGTCGCGCTGCTCATCGAGCGCGCGGTGCTGCGACCGCTCATCGGCGAACCGATCATCTCGGTCATCATGGCGACGGTGGGCCTGGCGAGCATCATCCGTGCAGTGGTCAATATCATCTGGGGCACCGTGCCCTATTCTTTCCCGGCCTTCATTCCCAGCACGACCATCACCGTCGCCGGCGCGGTGATCAGCGTCAATCAGATCTGGGCCATCGTGCTGGCTATGGGGCTCTTGGGGCTGTTCACCCTCTTTTTTCGCCGTTCGTCGGAGGGCATCGCCATGCGCGCCGTGGCTGACGATCAACAGGCGGCCCTGAGCGTGGGCATCAGCGTCAAGCACATTTTTGGGCTGGCCTGGTCCATTTCGGCGGCGACGGCGACCGTTGCCGGCATCCTGCTGGCGAACATCATCGGTGTCAGCGGCAACATCGCGTTCGTGGGGTTGCGGGTCTTCCCGGCGGTCATTCTGGGCGGTCTCGACTCGATCCCGGGCGCCATCGTGGGCGGCGTCGCCATCGGGCTGCTGGAAGCGTACACGGGCGGCTACATCGGCTATGGGCTGAACCAGGTGATCCCCTTCATCGTGCTGCTCGTGGTGTTGATGGTGCGGCCCTATGGTTTGTTTGGACAAAAGATCATCGAGCGCGTGTGACTGATTTTCCTTGAAAGAGAACAGGAGATCCCCTATCCTGTTCATCCTGCCATCCTGTCAAGAATCTGATGCAAAGCGGAATCTTCTTCACCAACTACAAAGATGACATGCGCTTGCGGCGCACGCCGGCGCAGAAAATTCGGCTGGCGATCGTCATCATCTTTTTGCTGGTTTTCCCCTTCGTCGCCAACCGCTACTGGCTGACGTTGGGCAACCAGATCGCCATCGCGTCCATCGGCGCCATCGGGCTGAACATCCTGGTTGGCTACACGGGTCAGATTTCCCTGGGGCAAGGCGCGTTCATGGCGGTGGGCGCATACACCGCTGCGATCCTGGCCGGGCGCGCCGGCTTGCCCTTCTATCTCACCATTCCCCTGGCCGCCATGATGACTGCCCTGGTGGGCGCGCTCTTTGGCGTGCCATCCCTGCGCTTGAAGGGGCTGTATCTCGCCATCGCCACCCTGGCTGCCCAGGAGATCATTCTTTGGGTGATCACCAACTGGCAGGCAGTGACGGGCGGCACCGAGGCGCTGGTGACGCCCGACTCTTATCTCTTTGGTTACAACCTGAATGGTCGCGGCGCCGACTTCAACTGGTATTGGATCATTGTCGGCGTCGCCATCCTGACGACGCTCTTCGCTGTGAACCTCTTTCGCACGCGGGTGGGGCGGGCCTTCGTTGCCATCCGCGACCAAGATATCGCCGCGCAGGTCATGGGCGTCGACGTTTTTCGCTACAAAGTGTTGGCTTTTGCCACATCGTCATTCATTGCTGGTCTGGCGGGCGCACTCCTGGCGCACTACCGTGAGATCGTCACCTGGGAGCGTTTCACCATCGAGACATCGGTCACCTATCTTGCCATGATCATCATCGGCGGGCTGGGCAGCGTCTCCGGCTCCATTTACGGCGCTATCTTCATTGTGCTGCTGCCGGCGCTGCTCAGCAACCTGGGCATGTCCTTGGGCGCTGTATTTCCTGGCATGGTCAATCTGATCCCCCAGGTGCAGTTGGGCGTTTTTGGCCTGGCGATCATCCTGTTTCTCATTTTGGAACCACAAGGCATTGCCAAGCTCTGGGCCGACGTGAAGAACTACTTCCGTTTGTGGCCTTTTTCGTATTGATGGGTCATAAAGTTCAAGTACAGGAGGATCACTCAAATGAGAAAGCAAGCAAGAAGTTTCTACATCTGGCTGGCGTTGATCGCCATCGTCGCACTCGTGCTGGCGGCGTGCGCTGCGCCGGTGGCCGCGCCCCAGGGGGAGGCTGCCGCGCCCACAGAGGCAGCCGCAGAGACAGAATCCGCAGCCGCGGGAGAACCAATCAAGATGGGCGCCATCTTTGACCTGACCGGGCCCACCTCTGACATCGGCGTGGATGGCGCAGCCGGCATCCAGGACTATGTGAAGTACGTCAACTCCAAGGGCGGCGTCAATGGCCGTCCCATCGAACTGTTGGGCCAGGACTACAGCTACAAGGTGGATGTGGCTGAACAGCTCTACACTCAGTTCGTTGAGGATGGCGCAGTGGTCTTTATGGGTTGGGGCACCGGCGACACCGAAGCCCTGCGCGGACGCATCACCGAAGACGAGGTGCCCTTCCTCTCGGCCTCCTATTCGGCCAACTTGGCAAACCCGGCGGAGACTCCCTACAACTTCCTGGCCGGCGCCACCTACTCAGATCAGATGACGATCCTGTTGAACTATGCCCTGGAGCAGTGGCAAGCGGAAGGGAAGGAAGGGTTGCCCAAAATCGCCATCTTGCACAACGACAGTCCCTTCGGTCAATCGCCCTTGCCAGCCGCAGAGGAATTCGCTGCAGCCACCGGCGCCGAGATCAAGGCAATCCCCATGCCGCGCGGCGCCACCGACCTGACGCCCGAGCTGACCCAGGCCAAGGATTTCGGCGCCACTCACATCGCCATCCAGAATGTCTCTAGCCCGGCCGCGTTGCTGCTGAAGAACAAGGCTGCGCTAGGCATGGACGATGTGCAGGTGCTCTGCCTCAACTATTGCGCCAACGAGCTGCTGGTGCGGCTGGCCGAGGGCAACGCCGAAGGCGTCATTGGCGCCATGCCCTACACACCTCTCAGCGTCGATGCGCCTGGGATGGCCGACATCAAGGAATTCGCTGCGGCCAACGGCATTGACCTGAGCCAGAAGATCTCTACCTACTCCCAGGGTTGGTGGTTCGCCAAGATCATGGTGGAAGGCATCAAGCGCGCCCTGGACGCTGGCCAGGAGTTGACTGGACCAAATATCAAGGCTGCGTTGGAAAGCATCGAAAACTGGGATACGGGCGGCATGTCTGGGCCGCTCACTTTCACGGCGGAAGATCACCGCGGCCAGCGTTCGTTGCGCCTCTTCGTGGTGAAGGATGGTGTCTGGCAGCAGCTCACGGATTACCTAAGCGTAGAGTAGTTGTCGAGGTTGGGGTCCCGAGGTTTATAGGGTCTTGAGGTTTTGGGGATAGGCTATCTTTGCCTGCGCCCCCAAAACCTCACTTCCTCAAAACCTTACTACCCAGTTTCATGTGGCCAAACACACGCGGCTGCCGATCATGCTTACCCTCAACAACATTGAAGTCATTTACAACGATGTGATCCTTGTGATCAAGGGGATGTCGCTCAGCGTGCCCGAAGGCAAAATCGTGGCGCTGCTGGGCGCCAACGGCGCGGGCAAGACGACGACGCTCAAGGCCATCTCTGGCTTGCTCAAGCCAGAAAACGGCGAAGTGACCGATGGCTCCATCGAGTTCGATGGGCAGCGCATCGACCGGCTGGCGCCGGAGGAGATCGTGCGTCGCGGCGTCTTCCAGGTCATGGAGGGCCGCCGCGTCTTTGAGCATCTGACCGTGGAGGAGAATCTGCGCGCCGGCGGTTATACGCGCAGCGACCGGCGCAATCTGTCCGTTGATATGGAGGGCGTCTATGGTCTTTTTCCCCGCCTGCGCGAGCGGCGCTCGCAGACCGCAGGCTACCTGAGCGGCGGCGAACAGCAGATGCTCGCCATCGGGCGAGCGCTCATGGCGAAGCCCCGGCTCATGCTGCTGGACGAGCCGAGCCTGGGACTGGCGCCGCTTCTGGTGCGGGAGATCTTCCAGACCATCCAGCGCATCAACACCGAACGCCAGACCACCATCCTATTGGTAGAGCAGAACGCACGCCTGGCCCTGAGCATCGCCGACCACGCTTACATCATGGAGAGCGGGCGCATTGTGTTGGAAGGCGCGCCGGACGACCTGCGCGAAAACGCTGACGTGCGCGAGTTCTACCTGGGTCTCACCGCAGTGGGGCAACGCAAATCCTATCGCGAAGTCAAACATTATCGTCGGCGCAAACGCTGGCTGAGCTGATCTTCTCCGATGAAAAGCCAGCGCATCCCCATGACCTTTGACAAGTTCAAGGCGCTGCCGCAGAAACTCGGCTGGAAATACGAATATTGGAGCGATACTGCCCACATTACACCCCGCCACACCGGCGTCGTGATTGCAAGAATGAAAAGAGCGCCCCGCGCTCTTGTGGATGCACCCTGCCAACTGAGACCTGTAGTCGAGACTGATATGCGTCGGCTCATCCCTGCCTATTTCGAGGCGTTCAGGGATGCCTTCGACTACTGCGACTGGACATTGACAGCCACCAAGGAGGCCGCTAAACTGCGGTTGCTTTGAAACCAGGAGTTTTCACAGTTCAAAAACTCCTGGTTTCAAACAGAGCGAAGTATAAAAGAAATCTGCGCGACTACTTCACCAGAAAGCGTGGGATTTCCCTCCCCGCCTCGCATGTGGCGGTCGCGAGCCGGAAGATCGTCGGCGGGGCGTTTCTCGTTCAGCAGGATGAGCTGCCCTTGCTCGACCTTCTTTTCGTGCGTCCAGAGTGGCGGCGCCGCCGCGTTGGCAACGGCTGCGGTAAATGCCCTCCATGCGACCGGCGCTCAGGTGTTGCGGAGTCGCTTCTGGCTTGGCAATGTGGAGAGCCGCACCTGGTGCTATCGCTTTGGCTTTGTGGATGAACCCGATCTCATCGTGACGCGCATCTATTATCATCACGTCCTCCAGTGGCTGGAATGGGGCGAGCTGACGGGGAAGATCTCCCCGACCGAACGAGAAGAGCTCCTTGCTCAGCTCGATCTATTGCGGAAAGCCGACCGTGAAATGTTTGAGCGTCTTGCGAGTGCGCGCCAACAATGACTCCGCAACTTGCCTCCAAACGCTGGATTGCTGCCAGCATCCTGATCAGCATCACATTCTCTGTTGGCTACGGGCTGTTGCTGCGTTACATGACCAACAACGAGCCGGGGAGCAATCTGATCGTTGCCCTGTCTCTGGCGTTCCTGACGCTGGCGCCGCTGGCTATGGGCGCGTTGGCGGTCTGGTTTACGCCGCTAGAGGTGCGCTCCTCGTGGGGCGCAGCCCTGGGGATTGCGGCGCTGGCCTGCCTGGTTTGGGTGACGGTGGTGTTGCTCCTGGCATGGGAAGTGGCGATCTGCATCGCCATGGCCCTGCCCATCGTGCTGCCCATGACTATGTTGGGCGCAGCTCTCGTCTGTTTTCTATCGCGTCGTCAGACATCCGACGGCCCGCTGAACATCTCGCTGCTCGGTCTGCTCCTGTTGTTGCCCTTGTTGCTGGGACCAATCGAGCAACGTTACGATGCAGGGTCAATCTTCCAGGAGGTGACGACCTCCATCACAATTGCCGCCGACGCCGAAACGGTGTGGAGCAACATGATCCGCGTGCCAGAAATCCAGCCACACGAACGGGAATTCCGTCTCTATCACCTGGCCGGCTTTCCGTGGCCGGTCGAGGCCGAGATGAACGGCGACGGGATCGACAGTGTGCGCCGCGCTCGTTATGACAACGGGTTGACCTTCACGGAGCCTGTGACCGAATGGCAACCCTATCGCAGCTTTGGCTTCGACATCCACATCGTCGAGCCGGAGCAGCTGCCGGCCCCGCTGAATGGCATTGGCGGACCGTACTTCGATGTGTTGAAAGGGCGCTTCGTCATTGAGCCGTTGGCCGGAAATCTGGTGCGCCTGCACCTGACAAGCGAACACCGTCTGACAACTCGCTTCAACCGCTACGGCGCATTGTGGACGCGCTTTCTGCTCAACGATTTTCAAGAACACGTCTTGCACGTAATCAAAGCGCGATCAGAAGAAGCGGGAATTTCAGGAATGTAGTACAACTTTGCCGATGACTTCATCGGCAAGTTCCCGAGCGCTCCACTGACTGATAGGTCGCCCAGACTGTTCTGGCGCTTCACATACCACCGCCACAATTTGGCAGACTTGTTCGGCGCTGAACTTCACCGGCGCACCGGTCGAGGCGCATCTTCTAGCAGTTCCTCAATGCTCAATCAATGGGGAAAATTGGGGCTTGACAAACTAAAACAAACGCTGTATATTTACGCCATAAATTTACATCGTTTATTTTAGGAGTCGAGATGCCTCGTCCTACGCAACAACAGATTCGCGCCCGCGGCGCCATCGACATGGCCACCGACATCAAGACCGCCGCCCGCGCCCAGATGGCGGCGCACGGCGCCGCTGGCCTCACCCTACGCGGCATCGCTCGCACCCTGGGCATCACCGCCCCGGCCATCTACAACTACTTCCCCCGCCTGGAAGACCTGGTCACCGCCCTGCTCGTGGATGCCTTCACCGACCTGGCTGAGGCGATGGAAGCGGCGGAGGCGGCGGAGGAATCAGATCGGGCCTTCGACAAGATCCTGGTCCTCTGCCTGGCCTATCGGCAGTGGGCGATGGCGCATCCTACCGACTTCCAACTCATCGGCGGCAACCCCATCCCCGGCTACCAGGCGCCGGCGGAGCTGACCCTCCCCCTGGCCCGGCGGCCCTTCCTGGGGCTGTTCCGCTGGTTCATCCGCGCCCACGCCAGCGGCGAACTGACCATCCCCAGCGCATACGCGACTGTGCCGCCGGCCGTCGCCGCCGGGGTAGCGGCCTGGCGGCAGTTGTCGGGGATCGACGTGCCTGACCCGCTGATGGGCCTCCTGATGAGCGGCTGGGCGCGCATCTATGGCCTGACCGCACTGGAAATGTACGGCCACCTGCAGCCACTGGTGGGCGACCCCGCCGCCATGTACCGCTACGAGATGACCGCGTTTCTCGGCCAGCTCGGTCTGACTCCGTCAAACAAGGAAACCGAAAATGAGTGACTTCAAGGGGACAAGCATGACAACATCCAACCTACACGTCGTCTTTGGCAGCGGCCCGCTCGGCCGCTCCGTCGTCAATGAACTCGTCCGCCGCGGCAAGTCCGTGCGCGTAATCAGCCGTAGCGGCCAGATGGCCGACGCTCCGCAGGGCGTCGAGTTGGTCGCCGGCGACCTCTACGACGCGGCCACAGTGCGCAAGCTGACCCAGGGCGCGACCGTGGCCTATCAGTGCGCCCAGCCGGCCTATCACGAATGGCCGCAGAAATTCCCGCCCCTGCAAGCCGCCATCATCGAGGGGCTGACCGGCGCCGGCGTGAAGCTGGTCATCGGCGAGAACACCTACATGTACGGCGACACAAACGGCAAACCGCTGACCGAAGACCTGCCCCATGCCGCCCATACCCGCAAGGGCAGGGTGCGGGCGGCGATGAGCGAGGCGGCGCTGGCCGCGCACAAGGCAGGCAAGGTGCAAGTGGCCCTGGGCCGTGGCTCCGACTTCTTCGGGCCGTGGGCGCTCGGCTCCTCCCACGGCGAGCGCGTCTTTTACCCGGCCCTGGCCGGCAAGACGGCCAGCTTCGCCGGCAAGCTGGACACCCCCCACACTGCGACCTACATCGAGGACTTCGGCAAGGCCCTGGTCATCCTGGGCGAACGGGAGGAGGCCCTGGGCCAGGCCTGGCACGTCCCCAACGACTGTCCCCAGATCACACAACGCCAGTTCGCCGGGCTGGTCTTCGCCGAGACCGGCCACCCGCTCAAGGTCAGCGGCATGAGCAGGCTGATGCTGCAACTCGGCGGCATCTTCATCCCCGCGGCGCGCGAGTCGGTGGAGATGCTGTACGAGTTCGAGAAGCCCTTCGTGGTGGACAGCAGCAAGTTCGAGCGGACCTTCGGCGTCAAGGCCACGCCCATCGAAGAGGCAATCAAGGCGACCGTGGCCTGGTATCGGGCGTACCCGGTGAGCAAGTCGGGATACGGCTCGTCCCATCAGGTTTCAGCGACCAGATGATGCGGTGCGGACGACTGCGAATGACCGCAGCGCTGTCCGTGCGGGTCTGTCCCAGATTTTGGGAAACGGGATGCCTGTCAAAATCCTGGGATGCACCTGTCCGCGCTGCCGGCTTTGACAACATCACCACTATTGATGTACAATTTCAATGCGTACAAAAGGAGGTACTGTATGCCGCGAGTCGCTGTGCAAGATAGCAGCCGTATGTCCTTTCGCATCCGCCCCGAAGACAAGGTGCTATTGCTGCGCGCTGCCGCCTACACCCAGACCGATCTGACGACCTTTGTCTTGCGCAACGCCGTGCAGGCGGCCAGGGCGGTGATCGCTGAGGCTGAGTGCGTGGTCCTGTCAGAGCGGGACAGCCTGCGCGTCCTGGACGCGCTTGACAAACCGCCGTTGCCGAACGCGAAGTTGATGGCGGCTGCGAACGTGTTGCCGGACCTGCCATGACTGTTCCGCCCTGGCACGAGGGGCCAATCTCTAGGCTGCACAATCGGGACGCGTTCGACTGTGGTGACGCGGTGCTGAATGAGTTCCTGCGCCGCTATGCTCGCCAGACCCATGAGCATGGCGGCGCCAAGACCTTCGTTGCCGTGGCTGATGACGATGCGACGCGCGTGCTGGGGTTCTACATCCTTAGCCCCGCATCCGTCGAGTTCGCGCGCGCTCCCGAAGCGATCAGGCGGCGATTGGGCCGCTACGACATCCCTGCGTTTCGCCTGGGCCGGCTGGCGGTTGATCGTCCGGTGCAGCGACAGGGTCTGGGCGGCCAATTGCTACTGGCGGCTGGCCGGCGCTGTCTACGCGCCAGCCAGGAGGTCGGCGGCGTCGCCCTGCTCATTGACGCCAAGAACGAGTCCGTGGCAAGCTGGTACGCGGGCTATGGCGCGTTGCGCCTTCTCGATGCCC
This sequence comes from uncultured Caldilineaceae bacterium, assembly GCA_964560495.1. Classification (GTDB taxonomy): domain Bacteria; phylum Chloroflexota; class Anaerolineae; order Caldilineales; family Caldilineaceae; genus UBA5069. Next base: position 40,515 of record CAZLMM010000025.1, on the reverse strand, counting down.
CATTGATCCTCCTCCTGCCGCTGGCGACCATCAAGGCAGCGTTGGAAGCTGTGGGAAAACTTTGAAGCTGCGTGGCTCCGAACGACTGGCGCTTTGTCCGGCAGCGCGCAGCCGTTCGGAGCCACGCCCATCGCCGAGGCGATCAAGGCGACCGTGGCCTGGCATCGGGCGCACCCCCTGGTGAAAGCAAGATGAGCCTGATCGTTCACCTTCAACAACAACTCAACCAACGCGCCGACCCCAAGACCAGGGCCTGGTGGGAAGGCTATCTCAAGCACGTCATTCCCTTTTGCGGGGCCAAGATGGCGGATATCTGCGCGGCGTTGCACCAGTGGAGAGGGGGAAGAGGGCGTTGACCTTTTGCCGGCAGCGCAGCAGAAAGAGCTGGCATTGGCGCTGATCCGCCTTGAACAGGCCGAAGACAAGCTGGCCGGCATCCTATTCCTGCAAGAGGCGCTGCTTCCCGCCGGCGCTATCCATTGGCCGAATGATCTGCCGCGCTTCGCGGCGATGTTCCAGCAGGGCTTCATCTACGATTATACTTCATCATTGCTGTCCTTGCCCTGACCGATCCGTAAGAGCGACACTGGCCTCTGCCGGCCAGCCCATTTGCGCCAATATAGGCCTGTGGTCTGAAACGTGGTCAAAATCTGCCAGGATGGCGCATGAGGTGACAGAGGGTGCAAGCGATTGACTGGCGAAGATGTAGTCGATGCGCATGGGGTGATCGGCGGTCGTGAGGAAAGATTTTGCTCCGGGCGGACCGAACCGCTGATAGAGATCGACGTAACCGGCCTTTTCCATTTGCGCAATGACGCGTGGCCCGGCCGCGCCGCCAGCCATGTGCGCAGCCAGTGGGTTAGCCTTCAGGGTGGTCAGCTTTTCTGACGCGTGGTTGAAATCCCATGGGTGGATGGCGTTAAAATCGCCCAGCACCAGGTGGGGACGATTGCGGTCGCGCACGAGCCAGGTGCGAGCGACGCGCAACTGCACCAGTCGCGCCTCTTCGCTGGTGTGGTCCAGATGAGTGACATAGACTGTCAAGGAGTGGCCGTTGGGGAGCAGAATCCGGCCCTCCAACAAACCGCGTTGCTCTTTGCCTTCCAGCACCCCCTGTGCGTCCTCTTCTTTAGGCGTCAGATGATGACCGGCGCTGGCGATGATGGGCCAGCGGCTGAGGAGCGCGTTGCCATAGGCCTGGGGCGGCATGTTCTCTTGCGCCGGCCAGCGCAGACAAGGTCCAAAGACGAAAAAGAGATCCAGGCGAGCAGCCAGCGCTTCAAGGGCCGGTCGCTCATCGCCCTCTACGACGCGTGGGTGGTGCACCTCGTTGAGACCAACGATGTCAGCCTGCGCGGTGGTGATGACGTCGGCCACGGCGGACAAATTGGGACGGCCATCGGCAGTGCGCCAGCCGTGGATGTTGAAGGTGAGGATGCGCATGGCAAGCAGGAAAGCCAGATGAAGTGTCACAAACCGAGTTCCAGCGAGAAACCCGGTTTGTGCGTCAACCTTTCAACGAACCGGCCAGCAGGCCGCGCATGAAGAGTTTGCCCAAGAGAAGATAGACGATGATGGTAGGCGCAGCGGCGATGAGCGCGGCAGACATCTGGACATTCCATTCCACGCTCCAGCTGCCGGCGATATTCTGCACGGCTACGTTGATAGGCGCCAGCCGCGGGTTGCTCAACACCACCAGACCGATGAGGAAATCGTTCCAGATAGAAGTGAATTGCCAAAGCAATACGACGGCAAAGGCGGGCATAGAAATGGGCAGCAGAATGTGGCGATAGAGACCAAAGAAACCACAGCCGTCGATCTTGCCCGCATCGAGCAATTCATTGGGAATGCCTGCATAGTAGCCGCGAAAGAGGAGCGCCGTAATGGGGATGCCGAAGATGCAGTGCACCATGATCAAACCCGGCACAGTGCCATATAGCCCAACGATCTGCAGAGCGCGCACCAGGGGAATCAGAATCCCCTGGTAGGGCAGGAACATGCCAACCAAAAAGAGGATGAAGATCGTGTCCGAGCCAGGAAAACGCCACTTGGCAAAAATATAGCCATTGATCGAGCCAATGAAAGCCGAGATCAGCGCGGCAGGAATCGTAATGAGGATGCTGTTCCTGAAGTTTGGTGCAACTCGCTCCCATGCGGCAACGATGCCCTCCAGAGTCGGGCTGGTGGGCAGTTCCCACATGCGGGTCACGTTGACATCTGCATAGGGTTTCAGTCCAGTGATGATCATCACGTAGAACGGCATGATATAGAAGGCGCAAAACGCGATCAACACCAAGTAGATCGCGCTGCGCGTCCACAAGCGATTTCCACTCATCGCTCCACCTCTCTGCGCATGCTCATCAGGTAGGGTACAACCAGGAAGAGGGACAGAAAAATCATGAAGAAGCCGAGGGCAGCGCCCAATGAGAAGCGATACATCCCAAAGGTCGCTTGATACATATGAAAGCCCAGTGTGTCAGTGGTAAAAGCTGGGCCTGCCAACATAGTGACGAGATCGAAAACCCGGATCGAGTTCATGCCGGTGAGGACGAGGACTGTAAAGGTGACCGGCATGAGCAAGGGGATGATGACGTGACGATAGGTGGCGATTGTGCCGGCGCCGTCGATAGCAGCCGCTTCGCGCAACTCGCTGGGGATGCCGCGCAGACCCGCCAGATAAAGCGCCATGACATAGCCTGTGAATTGCCACGAAGCCGCCAGGGAGATGGCTAGAATGCCCCAACGGGGATCGGCGTTCCAGGCAAAATCACTGTGCGCAAACCCGAGCTTGGCGAACAACAGGTTGAGGCCCGTGGTGGGCTGCATCAGCCAACGCCAGGCCACACCGGTGACGATGGCGGAGACCGCAAAGGGGAAAATGACAACTGTGCGAAAGAGCGCCTCGCCCTTGATTTTTTGATCCAGTAAGACTGCGATGAGAAAGCCAAAGATGATGCACTGGCTCATGAAGCCAAGTGCATAGAGCACCAGATTGCGCAGGTCCCAGCGGAAGCGTTCCATCTGGAAGAGCTGCGACCAATTGTCCAACCCCACGAACGTAAAATCCTGGATGGGCGAATTCCATTTGACCGTGGAGATGTAGCCAGTCCACAGGATGAAGCTATAGATGAAGATCGCCACAGCAATGATCGACGGCAATAGGACAATGACAGCGATTAAGGTATCGCCGCGCAGCCACGTGGGCCATCTGCGTTTACGAGTGGTTGGGGAGAGCGAGGCTCTCGCTCCCCCCTGGATGGTTGATTCGGCCATCGGCCTATTGCCCAAAACCTGCAGCCGCAGCTGCATCTACAAGCATTTGCTGCGCCTTGGCTACATCTCGGTTGGTGGAAAGATCGGCCAATGCAATGTCGTAGTCGAGCAGGAAAGACTGCTTGGCAGCCGCGCCATGCTGGATGCTCGGCACGCCCACGTCAGACTGGAACGCATCCATGGCCTCATTCAAGTACTGGTCATACTTGCTGCGGTCGCCGTCTGTGCGCGCGGGAATCGAACCCTTGATGGGGTTGAAGGCATCCTGCCCCTCTTTTGAGCCGACAATGCGGAGGAAGTTGATAGCGTTTTCCCGATTTGGCGCGCCTTTGGGCAAGCCAAATGAGTCAGAAAGCACCATGAAGAGACCTTCGGTGCCTGGCGCCGGCGCCCAATGGTAGTCGGTGAAGCCTTTGGACATCAACACGCCGTGGGTCCAGTCACCCATCAACATCATGGCAGGACCATCATCGGCGACAAAGCGATCGTTGATGTCGCCCCAACTGGTGCTGGGGAAGTCCGGGTTGGCGTAGTCATAGATCTTGTTCAGGATTTCCAGCGACGTGGTGACGTCTGGGTCGTCCCAGCCGGTCGTTCCGTCGAAAAGACCGCGATACTTTTCCGGCCCCATGACAGAAACCAAGATGTTCTCGAAGATGTGGCCGGAGAAGCCGCCAGCGCCGCCCTGTTCGGCAATTGCCATGGCCGGAATGCCGGCAGCCTTCAATTGCTCGGCAACCGCGAAGAACTCATCCCATGTGGCAGGCGGATTCTCGACGCCAACCTCTGCCAATCGGCTGGGGCGATACCACAGCACGTTTGAGCGGTGAATGTTGACCGGCACCGAATAAGGCTTGCCATCATACGATGCAATGGCGACCACGTCAGGTGGGAAGACGTCGTAGAGACCCTCTTCTTCATAGAGCCAATCCAGCGGCTCCATACGGTCGGCGATCACGTGGCTGTCGATCAGCTCACGACCCAGGTGCACCTGGAACGAATCTGGCGGCTCGCCGCCCATCATGCGGGTTTCCAACAGAGCCTTCATGTTGCCGCCCTGACCCTGGCCCCCCGCCAGCGCTGCATTCTGAACCTCGACTCCCGGATACTGTGCTGCAAAGATCTCGTACAACGCATTCAGCGCCTCGACCTCGCCGCCGGAAGTCCACCACGAAAAGATCTCCAGCGCGCCTTCGCCGCCTTCTGCGGCCGGCTCGGCCGCAGCCGGTTCAGCCGCCTCTGGCGCTGCTGCTGGGCCAGCTGCCGGCGCGGCGCACGCTGCCAACAATACAACCACGAGCAAAATACCCAATGCCAGGAAACCCTTCCTGACATTGCCCCAATGGAACACACTTGTCTGTCTCATCGTGACTCCTTGCTATTTAACTGTGGAATGGTAGAAGCTCGAATTGGGAAGCTCGAACGGGAAGTTCGCCCAACGGGCAAGATTGATTGTAGTACACATCAGCAAATCGGGCAAGTTGCATATCTGCTCCTTCTGACGCCAGGCGCTCGCCTCGACTCATGGAGGAATTCAGAGTACGGTTTCTTGGGCGGCATGGTGGACATGGTATAGTTGTCGCATGACTGCTTCATTGACTCCGTTGATCCAGCTGAGTGGGCGACAAGCATGAATGTCCTTCACTGGTTCACAGAACCGCTCAGCTATGGCTTTATGCAGCGCGGGTTGTTGGCTGCGCTCATGGTGGGGGCTATCTGCCCTGTCGTGGGCAGCTACATGATCCTGCGCGGCATGTCATTCTTTGGCGACGCGCTCTCCCACGCCATCCTGCCGGGGATCGTCATCGCCTTCTTGTTGGCATGGCCCCTGAGTCTGGGCGCGCTGGCGGCAGGCGTCATTACTGCGCTGCTCATCGGCGTGATCAGCCAGCGCGGCAACGTGCAGGAGGACACGGCCATCGGCATCGTCTTTGCTGGCAGCTTTGCTTTGGGTGTGGCGCTCATGAGCACCGTGCAGGGCTATGCCGTGGACTTGACCCACATCCTCTTTGGCGACGTGCTCGGCGTCACAACAACCGATCTCTGGTGGACCTTTGCCCTGAGCGTGACCGTGGCTGCCGTCATCGTGGCTTTCTATAAAGAGTTTCTGGTGCTCACCTTCGACCCCACCCTGGCCCTGATGTTGCGCCTGCCAGCGCGCTTCTTGCGCTATCTGCTGCTGGTGCTCATCGCTGTCACCATCGTCGGTTCGTTACAAACGGTGGGCATTGCGCTCATGCTCGCCATGCTGGTGACGCCGGCCGCAGCCGCGCAGTTGCTCACGCGCCGCCTGCCCTGGATGATGCTCGTGGGCGCAGCGATCGGCGTCTTTTCGAATGTGACCGGTCTCTATCTTTCCTTCTACGTCAACACCGCGGCCGGCCCCACCATGGTGCTGACCGCAACGCTGATCTTTGCGCTGGTTTTCCTTTTCGCTCCCCAACGTGGTATGCTGTGGAGGCAACTGCGCAGGTCGTAACCTGCGCAGTTGTTCGTATCGATCCTCACCGTTGCAGGATAGGATTCTTATGTCTATCAAACCCGACCATTGGATACGGCGTATGGCGCTGGAACACGGCATGATCGAGCCGTTCGTCGAGAGCCAGGTGCGCCAGGGGGTCATCTCCTTTGGCCTCAGCAGCTTTGGCTATGACATCCGCGTCTCGGACGAATATCGTATCTTCACACCTGCCACCGGCCAATTGACGGTCGTGGATCCCAAAGCCATCGACGAACGCGCCATGGTCCAATACCAGGGCGACGTGTGCATCATCCCACCCAACAGCTTCGCCCTGGCGCGTACTGTGGAGTATTTTCGCATTCCGCGCAATATACTTGCCCTCTGTCTCGGGAAATCGACGTATGCGCGTTGCGGCATTATTGTAAACCTGACGCCCTTCGAGCCAGAGTGGGAAGGACACGTCACCATCGAGATTTCCAACACCACGCCCTTGCCGGCCAAAATCTACTCCAACGAGGGCATTGCCCAGGTGCTCTTCTTCGAGGGCGAACAGCCGGAAGTCTCCTACGCTGACCGCAAGGGCAAATACCAGGCCCAGCGCGGCATCACCCTGCCGCGGCTGTAGGGGAGACGCCGCTACGCAGACAACCGTCGCGCCGGCCATAGGAGCAGGCCGATAACGATGACCGCCATTGCCAGCGAGATGATCGCCCCGGTTTGGCGCAGCGGCGTCATCCCCATCACGACATCGATCTTATGTTCGCCCGCAGGAACATCCAATTCGATGAGGCCGTCGGGGGGCGAGACGCGGTGTTCAACGATCTGCCCATCCAGCATAACCTGCCAGCCCGGAAAGTAGGCCAGGTTCACCCGCACGACGCCCGGCGTCGCCATCTCTACCACGCCGCCAAAGCGCGACCCCCGGCTGTAATTGCTGAGCACTGCGCCCTCACCTTTCAGAATCGACAGCCGCTCTAGAGTGGTGTTGTAGCCGTGGATTTCTTGATAGTCCAGTGAAGCGTACTCATCGGTCATGGGCGTTTCGCTGAATTGCTCCTCCATCCACACCGTGTACCCGAACATGTCAGGATGTTCTTGCTCGAACTGGAAGATGGCGCGGCCATCCTCGCGCCACGGTTCCACCGGCTGCAAATCTACCACCAGATATGTATAGCTCCCGTAGATAGCCAACAGGCCGATGACAACCAGACTGCCGCTCTGCCCGGCGCTGCCGCGCTGCAAATTCCACACCGTCAGCCCGCCCAGCGTGCAGAGCGTGAACCCGGCCAGGCCGAGAAGCCGCCAGGGAAACTGAATCACGGCCAGCGGCGCAACTGACTCCCAGAGCCAGGCGCTGGTCGGCGTCATGATGAAGAGGAGGCCGGCGGTCGCCAGAGCCAGATAGAGCATGACGCCGCGGTTGATCGGGCGATGAAAGAGTGCGTAGACGCCGGCGATTCCCAGGATCACGGCCAGCGCGCCCAGCTGAAAACTCATGCCGTCATTGGCGCCCATGGGGTCATCGGAATAACCCGTTCCCCAGAAAGGGCTGAAATACTGGCTAAAGAAGACAAAGTGTCGGCGAAAGTCATAGGTGTTGCTCAGGTAGACTTGCTCTTGGAGATAGCGCGTCTCTGTGAGCAAGGGCAAGATAAAGATCGCACAGAGGAGCAGCGCGCCGACGCCGCCACCCGCAGCCAGGAGCGTGCGCCCCGCCAAGCCACGCCAACGCGCGCCGTTGCTTTGCCATGCCCATAATCCCAGGCGAAAGAGCACAAAGCTGACCAGCAGCGGCGTAAAGGAGATGAGCGCAAAGCTGTGGGTGAGCAGGGTGGCGGCCAATGCCAGGATGGCAAGGGCCAATCGCCGCGTCCAACCGGGCGAGCCTCCCCGGCTAATGAGCTGGTCGAAAGCCAGGAAGACCCAGGGGAAACAGGCCAACAGCAATGTATCGTTGAGCGCGCCGCGCACATACATCCCCACCAGGCGATAGGGCAGATAGAGATAGAGCAGACCGGTTGCTACGCCAGCCAACCGCATGACGTCCAGACCTTCACCATTCCTGGCGGATTGCTCTCCTGGCGAAACATCCTGCACCCAGTGGATGACGAGCCGATAAATGCCCCATGCACTCACCAGCGCGCCCACCAGCCACACAAACTTGACCGCGGTCGTGAAGCCCGCGCCCAACAGCACAAAGAGTTCGGCCAGATAGGAACCCAGCGGCGCCTGGATGAGGAAGGTGGGATAGCCATAGCCGTGGGAATGATGCATGGCCCAGATCGGCCACCATGCGCCGCTGCGAAACGAGGCGTCGAAGAGCACCTGGTAAAAGACGCTGTGGCGTCCATCGTGGGCAGAGAAGAAATAGCCGGATGCCGAAAGCGGCGCTAACAAGGGCAGCGCCAAAAGCCACAAGAGTAGCAGATAGGGATCGAACCACGCGTGCAGTCGTCTCAGCATAGTCGAGACTTTACCTCAATCGGCGGCGCTTTCCAAGATCCGCAGGAAATGTGTATCATTGGAGCATGATGACACAGCATCCGCAACGGGCAACCTATATCGGTCATGCCACCATCCTCATCGAGATGAACGGTCTGCGCATCGTCACAGACCCTCTGCTGCGCCGCAGGGTGATGCATCTGCGCAATCACAGCGAACAAGTGAACGATCTGGCCCACTTGCCCAACGACCTCATCCTCATCTCACATGCCCACTGGGATCACCTGGACCTGCCTTCGCTGCGCCGCATGAGGCGCAGCACACCCATATTTGCACCCGTGGGCGTGGGCAAGATACTTCAACGCGATGGCTTTACGGCTGTTGATGAAATGAGAGTCGGCGAAGAACGGCAGATGGGAGAATTGCGCATCAAAGCAACTCTGGCAAACCATGAGGGTAAGCGTTATCCCTTCGGCAGTGCATTGGGTTGTCTGGGTTTTGTGGTTCAAGGTCGCCACACAGTCTACTTCCCCGGCGACACTGATATTTTCCCCGCCATGTGTGAGATGGCCGGTCGGGTGGACGTGGCGCTTCTGCCCGTATGGGGGTGGGGGCCTACTCTGGGGCCAGGTCACATGACGCCTCGGCGCGCTGCCGAGGCGCTCACCCTGATCAGGCCGAAAGCCGCAATCCCCATCCATTGGGGCGCCTTTTATCCCCTGGGGCTGCGCCGCCTGCTGCCCAACCATCTGGTCAGGCCGCCCCAACTTTTTGCCCAACACGCTCGAGAGCTTGCGCCGGAGACGCGCATCTGCATTCTGCGTCCGGGAGAGAGCGTCGAGCTTGACGACATCGCTGGCGGGTGATGGGCGCACAATGCGGTCGCTGGCCCCTCTGCCCGGATCAGTGACTGTCCCTGCCGAAGCGTCGGTCACCTGCGGCGGCAAAGCGTGGGCAAGAAACGCCGCTCTTGTCATGCTGAACGCAGTGAAGCATCTGCATGCCAGCGAGAGTTTCTAGTGAGTTGAGCATGAAGGATTTTTGCAACGACGCCATTATAATGACCACCGTGCGCCCTTCGTGTTTGCGCATGACGAGGGCATGGTCGAGCACGAGTGCGATCATGGAGTTGAGTCGTGACGAGTAAATTAAGGAGAAGATCATGCGATTTGCCACGTTTTCATCCGAGTCTGGCCCGGTCTTGGGGATCGTAGATGGGGAGGTCATCCGCCCGGTCATGGGGCTGGACATGCTAACGCTCATCGAAGCAGGGGACGCCGGACTTGCCCAGGCGCAGGCTGCCGCCGGCGCGCCGGTCTCGCTCGGCCAGGTCAGCCTGCTGGCGCCGATTCCGAATCCACGGCGCAATATCTTTTGTGTGGGCATGAATTACGCCGCCCACGCGGCCGAAAGCCTGATCGCCAAGAACGAACCGGTCAAGATGCCGGAGATTCCCGTCTTCTTCAGCAAGGCCACCACAACCATCAACGGGCCTTACGGCGACATTCCTTTCGATGCGTCAGTGTCAGCCAAGATCGACTGGGAAGTGGAGCTGGCAGTGGTCATCGGCAAACGGGGCGTCAATATCCGCCGCGAGGAAGCCATGGACTATGTCTTCGGCTATACAGTCGTCAATGACGTGAGCGCCCGCGACCTGCAATCCAGTCACCAACAGTTCTTCAAGGGCAAGAGCCTGGATGGCGCATGTCCCATGGGACCGGTCATCGTGACGCGTGACGAGATTGCCGACCCACATGCGCTGCCGTTGCGCTGTCGCGTCAACGGCGTCCTCAAGCAGGAATCCTCCACCGCGGATTTCATTTTCAATATCCCGGCGCTCATCGACTGGCTCTCCCGTGGATTGACCCTGCTGCCCGGCGACGTGATCGCCACGGGCACCCCCAGCGGCGTGGGCTTTGCGCGCAAGCCGCCCGAATTCCTCAAGCCGGGCGATGTGGTGGAGTGCGAAGTAGAGGGGATTGGCGCGCTGCGCAATCGGGTGGTGGATGTAGGGTGATGGGGCGTCACGAGACCGCATCATCCAATGCCTCTTGTCGCGACGGGCACGGGATGCGGCGGAAGCAAATTCCTACTCCGCTATCCAGTTCTCAATCCGTAAATCTGGAATGCGCTCGAAATGACGCTCGTTGTTGGTCACCAATATCAGGCTGTGGAATAAGGCTGTTGCGGAAATCAGCAAATCCGAATCGTTTACGATCCTGCCGCTTTGCTTCAACTCCGCCTTGACTCGGCCAAACATAAATGCGGCATTGTGATCGAAATCAAGTACAGTGACATAAGAGAGCAACTCATCGATCAGTTCCCGATTTTCGCGCGGCCGACTGGAATTCCATGCGCCAAAATAGAGTTCGGCAACCGTGATGGCTGAGAGAAAAATGTCGCCAGCATCGACGGCATCAATGCGCTGCTGGATGTGAGGAAAACGGTCTGTCAGCCAGTAGATGACAATATCCGTATCGAGCAGGTAAGCGGCCATAACCTACCACGTTGCTTGTTCGGAGCGTTGGTTGTTGGCGCGGTCGGAACGAATGGCGGCAACGATCTCTTCGCTGCTGCGTTCGTCCTGCCAGCGACCAGCCAGGCAAGGGATTCGCCTGGTCACGTCCTGTCCCTCGAACAAAATCATAACGCGCACAGAGGTGCGTTTGCTCTGCACCAATGTCTGCAACAACGATGCGGGCAGATCGATTCGACCATCCGGTGTGATTTCGGTTCTATATTCAACGGCTTGCACCAGGTTCACTCCTCTTCATCTGCTTACGTCATTTCTTTCATTGAATTGTAATGGGTGAACAGTGGGCAGTCAAAGCGTCTCGCGTTGCGTGACCAACGACTTATATGAGCCGACCAACGTCGAAAGCGACCCGGCAATGGCGTCGCCAAGTTTACGAGAGGCTTCGTCGGTCTGGCTGGCTGCATCTCTTCGGGTGCGACGTGCAACCAGATGAGCGCGTGTCCGTGATTAGGCATGATGACATGCTCGTCGAGATATGCATTCGAGCGTCGGTCTATGATTGTCTTCCATGCCTGATGAGCGATCTGCCCAAGTGGGTTGAGGATCCCTCTTGTCCCGACCGCATCGCGTTGCTGTTTGCCACGACAGGCACGGGGTGCGGCGGAACAACGTTATCCAATACCCTGTGGCGGATGTTCAGAGCGGCTTATCGTATACGCACTTTCTGTTCGTCTACGATCCACAGGTGTCCTGGCAACGGCTCGGTTTTCATCAGAGGCAACATTCGACCTACTACTGCCTGTATGTGAGGAGCGTCGTTTCGCAACAGCCGCAAGACTACGATCCCTGCATATTCGGCAGGCGGATAGGTGCGGATGTCGGCAAAATCCAAATCGAGCGTGAGCATCGCCCGTTCTTCATCCTGACAAAGAGCAGCCAGGGTGGAATCTGAACTGCCCGACAGACCTTGCTCCGCCACTGTCATTGCGTCATGTCCAGCCTGCCTCAAGAGGATTGCGACCTCGATGGGTAGATTCTCATCGATCTTGAATCTCATGCCGCCATCTCAACCGGCATCAAGATGATCCGTTCACGTGACAACTCAGCAGCATACGCTATTGCTGCTTGAATGTCCTCACGCCGTAGAGTGGGATAACTGGCAAGGAGGGCATCCTGGCTCAGACCGGCTGCCAGATTGTCCAGAAGCACCGAGACCATAATGCGTGTGCCTTTGATACAGGCTTGTCCGTGGCAGATCTGTGGATCGGTGGCGATGCGGTCACGCCAGTTTGCCAGGCTCGTTTTGCCTCGCACGTATTTCGTTTCTGCGTTCATTTGAAGTTTCCATTTCGTTTCCGAACTTGTGCTCTGGCGCACACTTTCTCGGCAGCAGCAGTTTGGGCATGTGCGAGACCTGCCCAAACGCAACGGAGCAATCCGCCTATTCCGTGAATCCGTGCTCTATTGGCTCACCATCCCAAGACCCTTGTTTTCAATCTGCTCGGAGTATAGAGCGAGTATGTAAAGGTTGGGCCTGCGCCAGCCCGGTCGTATCGCCGAACACGGGTAGGGCGCAGGCCCCTTCTGTATGTGCCCGGCCTGGATGGTGAGCATGGGTTGATCGCAGTTGCGCCCCACGACGCACATGCGGCTACGAGCCGCACCTACGACATGCTCGCCAGGCTCGGCCAGGAACTGGCTGCGCCGGCTTTCAATCCGCGCTGCGCAAGCCGTGACCGACGCAGAATGCTGGCCTGCTGGGGCCATCCCGGTCGTACACGCAACCGGTTCCGAATGGCGCAGGCTCCAGCAGGGTGAAAGTCGTGGACGCCCGCCCCCACCACCACACGAACGCCGTTGTTATCGTTCCTGTTGGCGGGCGGGACGGCGGGGCGGGCAGCGGCGCGCACATCGCCCGGAATGATGCCCCAAGCGCCGCCGCGCACCACGCGCTCACCGTCGCTTTCGAGCTCCTCTCGCCCATCCCCAGCGTCATAAGGATACCCCATCCTTTGCGAGCCTGTCCACTCCCACACATTCCCCGCCATGTCCAACGCCCCATACGGGCTGGCGCCATCCGGGTAGGAACCGATCGGCGCCGTGTACTTGTAGCCGTCGTCCACACTGTTATCTTTCCAGTCGTTTGGGCAGTTCACATCGCAATAGTTGAGCCGACTGCCGTCCCATTCATCGCCCCAGGGAAAGATGCGGCCATCCGTCCCACGCGCCGCCTTCTCCCATTCGGCCTCCGTGGGCAGACGCGCCGCCAGCCCGCTCGCCTCCGCCAGCCAGCGGCTGAAGGCCAGCGCCTCGTACCAGGAGATGCAGACCACCGGCTGGTCGGGCTGGTTGAGGTCGCTGTCGTCCCAGCAATACGGCTCGCTGCGATCTTCGCTGTCGATCATTTTCCAGCCTGCCTCTGTCCAGTAGTCCGGGTTCTGGTAGCCGCCAGCCTCCATGAAGAGCTGCCACTGGGCGTTGGTCACTTCGGTCTGGCCAATCCAATACTCGTCCAGATATACCTCATGCTGCGGCGCTTCGTCCTCGAACCAGCCACGCATGCAGTCATCATAGAATTCATTGCACAGCGCCAACGCATCGTCGATCTCTTCTTCGCTGCTGCCCATGATGAACTCGCCGGCCGGCACGCGCACAAAGGTCATCCCCGTCACCGGTTCGGTGAAGGTCTCGCCTGCCATCGTCAATGTCGGACGGACACGGCCCAGCGCCAAATCGGTCGCGCCGGTTGCGTTCGCAGCGGCCAGATCATCCAATAGACCAGCTTCCACCTGGTCGGCGGAGGCGTGCAGCCCTTCCACCGCTGCGCGCCAGTCTTTGCCCCGCAGCCAGTTGAGCAATTCCAGTGGGTTGGGCAACTGGAAGGTGGCAGCCACGCCGTCGGCGTAGGCGCGCTGGGCCTGGGTGGCAGCCAGCGTCTCCAACAAGTGGGCGCTGCGGAAACGTTCGGCCAGCCCGCCGTCGTAGGGCGAATCGCTGCTGCGCCCGGCGGCCTCCTCTTGCAGCGCCGTGCGCCCGGCCTGGAAGACCTGACGCAGTTCCTCGCTGCGCCGACCCAACACGAAGTTGGCCACCAGCGCATCGCTGCCATAGAGCACGCCGTTGACCGTCAACCCCACCGAGACGACCGACGCCGCGCTGGCTACGGCGTTGGCGGCTAGCTTCACGCCGTATTGGGCGGCCACGGCAGCTGCCAACTTGCTGGCCGCCTGCACGGTCAATTCTTTGCCTGCCTTGAAGAGCGTATCCTTGAAGAGCTCCACGCCAAAGTCCGCCGCGATGTCCACCCGCTGCTGGAAAGCGTCATCCACCTCATCGAGCACGTTGGCCGCCGCGCGCAGTTGGTCCCGATCCAAGCTGCCCTCCCCACGTGGGAAGGCCTGGGCGTAGGCGGTCAACCAGTCGCCCCGTTCCCGCTGCAAATGGCTCAGATAGAGCAGGTCAGCCATCAGCCGCAGCGCCTTGACGCCCAGCTCGCCCTGTTGCGCCGCAACATTGGCCTGGTCGAAGGCCTGGGCTAACTCTGCATCGAGCAGGCCCAGGGCGGCGTCGGCCGCGGCCTGGTCTTGTAGGATTTCGCCAAACACGGCCAGCCCATCCTCCAGGCGGGTGGGCGTGGTCTGAAACGCCTCCTGGAAGAAGGGGTCGAGACGGGCGTCGCTGCGCCGGTCCGTGAGCAGAGCGCGCAGGGCATGCTCGGTCTGGATGCGCCGCGAACGCAGGAAGTGCTCCGGCTCCATGGCCATGAAGAGCGGGTTGTCGAGCACCTTGTCCAGTTCGTCGCCCACGGTGGGCAGGCTGATGGCCGACGGGTCGTCGTAGAGATGATAGGCGGCGTGATAGAGTTCGAAGACCTGCCGCAAGGTCTTGGCGTCGCGCACGACCCTGCCGTCGGCGCTCACCACAAAGCCGGTCACCTGCTGGTCGGCCAGCCACTGGGGTGTGGCCAGGTGGAAAAGGCCGGCGTCGCGGCGTTTGAGGTCGCCGGTGGTGAAATAGCTGACCTGATAGACTTTGCCGTCCAGGCTGAGGGGCGGTTGCATGGTGACGATGCGTTCGCCGGCCTGGGCAAAATGCACGGCTGCCGGGTCGATGGCCGGCGCCGGTCGCCAGGCCGGCTGCGTCGCGTTGGCGGCCACATCCTGCTGGGAGTTGTTCGTCAGGTTGACTACGGTCACGCCCCACAGTTCGGCGTCGGCCGGGTCGTCGGCCTCCGTGTAACGTTCGGCGACCAAGTAGAGGCCGTCGCTGGAGAAGCTGGGCGCGGCCAGCCAGGGCAGCTCGCCGCCCTCTTTGTCGTCGTCGTATTGCACCAGATCGATGCCCTTGGGCGCGGAGACCGCCTGCATCACCGTGTTGCACTCGTCGCCGGCGCGCTCGAAGGCGATGGCTTCGCTGCGCAGGTCGCCCCGCTCGTCGATGACCACGTCGCGGCCAAGCACCGCGCAGTCGTCCTGACGCATGCCGGAGTCCGCTTCTGCGTAATACAGGTCGATGGGGAAGACATCGCGTACAAAGTCCAGGCTTTGCTGGTCGATGTATTCCAGGGGCGCCAGCAGATAGCGATCATCCACCCAGACCAAGCGACCGGCCGGATAGGCGCCGCCGCCCACAGTCAGCTCAGTCAGCAGCGTCTCCTGCCCGGCGCCATCGGGGAGGATGGCGGCGACGGACAGAACGTCGCTGCCCAGCGCAAGATAGGCGATGCGCTGGCCATTTGGCTCCCAATCGGCGCAACAGGCCTGCTCCACCAGCAGCGTGGTTTCCCCGTTGGCCGTGTCCAGCAGATAGAGGTCGCTGCTCTCCAAGTCGTCGCCGTGAGAGTAGGTGAGGAAACGGCCATCGGGCGACCAGGCCGGCCAGTGGTTGCCGCCGTCGTCGGTGAGCTGCTGCACGTCGCCGGTCAGCAGGTCGTGCAGCCAGATATCGCCGTCCAGCGCATAGGCGATCTCGCCCTGGATGGGCGGGCCAGCGGCGTCCTGGGCGAGCAGGACGACGCGTGCAGACGTCGGCGCGAGCAGGGAAAGCAACAGGGCAACGAGCAAGATGAGCGAAATGGGTCGTCGGTTTATCATGGGCCTTCTGGGAGAGAAAAGGAACACAAACGGTGTTGCGGCTTGCTCTATGATACCACAGATTTGTTCAAATCACGCCGTGGAAAGTCCAGGGGTTCAGACGTGGGGGGAAGACAACAACGGATGAAAGGCTTCGCCATCATCCCGGCGGGCACGGGGTGCGGCGGAACAATGTTTTGTCGTATCCATCACGTTCGTCTCCGCCGCACCCTATGCCCCTACCGCTTCGCGTCACCGTCGGGGCATGAGGGGGACGGCGCACGGTCGTTGATGGAACTCTTCCTTACTCCTCGACCAGCAGCCCGGCCCGGATCACATCAGGCGCGTCGGTGATGATGGCGTCCACGCCCAGCGCAGCAAGTCGTCGGGCCTCGTCGATCTCGTTGACGGTCCACACATTGACGGCAAATCCTTGCTGGCGCGCCCACGCCATGAATGGCTCATCCACCAACGAGTAGTGGGGATGGAGCGCCTCGGGCCTGATCAGCGGCAGCAACCAGGGTTCCCGGACAAAACGGGGCAGCGGCTCATAGAAGAGCAGGCCGAGCCGCACCTTGTCATCCAGCCAGCGCATGTGGAATAACGACATGACATTGAAGCTGGAGACGATCACCCGGTCGTGAAGATTGCGCCAGCGGAGCAAGTCCACCAGGGGTTCGGGTGCATCGCCTCCCATCCCCGCATCGCTTTTGATCTCGATGTTGAGCGTGCAACGATTTCCCACCAGGTCGAGCGCCTCTTCCAGAGTGGGGATGGGTACGCCGGCAAAGCCAGGATGAAAGTGGCTGCCGGCGTCCAGCCGAACCAGCTCGTTCATGGTGTGATCAGCCACTCTCCCGACGCCGTTGGTCGTGTGCTCCAGCGTGAAATCGTGAATCACCGCCAGTTTGCCATCCCTGGTGGCGTGGATATCCAGTTCGATGCCGTCTGCGCCCATTTCCAGCGCGGCGGCGAAGGCGGGAAGTGTGTTTTCGGGCGCGACCAGACGCGCGCCGCGATGGGCAAAGATGGCGGGCAACTTGTTCATGGCAACCTCATGAGGTGTGATTGGGCAGACTGCGCGCGAGCGCGACCAATTGTGGGCCGTCGATCAGATCGATGGGTTTGTCGGCGGCCCAGACGCGCGCCGGCTGGCTGATGCTGCCTGTGGTGACAAGGAAGGCGTATTCTGCGCCGCTGTGAATGAGCGCGCCATACAGGTCGCGCACGGTCTCCTCGCCCACAGTGCTGCGGTAGCGTTTGCACTGGACAATCATCTGGCGACCTTCTGCATCGTACAAGATAATGTCCACGCCGCCATCTTTGACGTCGGGCGTGTTGATCGCCCGATAGCCCTGGCGGGCGAAGATGCGCTCCGCCACGTATTGCTCGAACTGGGCGGGCGTCAGCTCCAGCATTTGGTCGAGAGTGAGCGCGCGCCAGCGATTGGGGCGAAAGCGAGCGAGCCAGCGCCGCGCTACGAACCACCAGAGCACCGCCACGCTCACGCCCAGGACGATGAGCAGGAAGATCAGGCCCAGGCTCAACCATGTGAGGAGCGTCGAGGGGGATGACCACAGGCGGCTGGTGAGCCAGCCATAGAGCAGCGTCCAAATCAATGTCCCCAGCAGGGCGGCAAGCGTCTTGATATGAAGTTGGCCGGGCGACCGCCAGCGCGGCCGTTGGAGCGAATAGGTGCGGGTGGTCATAGGGATAGGACGCAACGCATCAACTGAAATCGTATTTTACTGGCGTTTCACGCACAAGATGACGCTCGAACTCTTTCGACAAGCCGATGAATTGCTCAAGCGGCACATCTCTCATCGCGTTGGTCAGGTATTCCCCAATTTTTCGTTCATCCATGCTGGTCAGCTCATGCTGGAACGAACCCGTTTGTTCCAGCACTCTGGCTACCTGTTGCGGCCAGTATCCCGCGCTCATTTGGATGATTGTCCCTTGCACTTCCTCAGCCATCCGCTCAATGCGGCTGTTCTGCCCGATGCGATCTACAAAGATGATGGTTGCCGTGAAATAGGTCGAACGACCAAGAGAGATTTCCCGCTCGAACCGGGTCACCTTGTCAAGCGAGATCTCAGGATTACCTCTGCCAATAAAGCCAATGTCAAAGCGTATTCCCTGTCCTGGCTGAAGAAGCACCGTTGCATCGCTTTCGCGCTTTTCCCCCTGCGATGAAAGCCAAAAGACGTGACGATAGGTTGCTGGCGGCGGCGTTACATGCTTGAAACCCAAAATGTGGAGCAAGGAACCGAGGACCAATTTCTCGAATAGTTTGCCGTAAGCAGATTTCTCCGATCCTCGGATAGCCAACGTTTGTGCGCCAATGGTGTTGAGCAGATAGGTGAACCACAACCAGTCGATCCTTGCGCCCAGACCAGTTTCAGTTTCGACGCTGCCCGTCAATTCGCCGGCGCTCCGTGTATGCGCTGCAATGACTTCGTTGCAGATTCTGATGTAGCGGTCACGGTACTCAAGGATCGCTTTGGGGTCATCTCTCAACACGTTCTGAAACGCCTTGTCCGTCAAACCCAAAACCCACTGGGCTAACCATCGTTCGGCCCTTGCCAACTTTTTCTTAGAAAGAATTTCAGCGGCGATTACCGGCAATTGAGCGACAAACTGATCCGAGATAATGGATCCCTTCAAGAACAGATCTACAATTGCCAAGTTCAGCGCAGCGATGCGACGGCGTGTAAGTGACTCAGTTGCATCCCGCAAGTTCTTGCCTGTCAGAATGTCGAGCACTACTCCTCTCACGACATCCATGCCAATTTGGCGAACAAGCTGGCTGCCGCTGGCAGACAGGAGGCCCATTGTATCTGGCGACATCAAATCGGATAATGAATCAACCAAAGACTTGTTTTTCGTCATGTTGACTGCTGGCTTGAGCGCATCCCACCTCGGATTCGATTGACTTCAATATAACATGTCTTCCACTTCAATTGGCGCACAATTAATCGTGTGGACGTGGACAGCGTTTTTACCTAGCCACGTTTTGGCCTCCTCACGAATAATCGAGACGTAGCTTGGATTCTGCTCAATCAAAACGAAGCGCCGGGCGAGTTTTGCTGCTGCTTTGCCAACCGTTCCAATCCCTGCAAAAGGATCAAGCACGACGTCGTTCTTGAATGAGTAGTAGGTGATCACCTTCTCGGCCAACTCCATTGGAAAGATGGCAGGATGGCGCGGGTCGTGCGCAGGCTTGATGCGCCAGATATTTGTCCGTTCATAGTCATCGCCGATCTTGGATTCGTCGACGAGTCGCCGGTTCGGATGAGTGCGGATGTGCCAGTCAATCAGCCGATCGGTGTGCCTGCGATAGACGAGAACATATTCCGTAACAGGCACTGGCTTGTACTGCAGAGGATTGCGGTCAGCCGCAAAGCGTCGACCACGCCCAGTCGCCCAGCCTGCACCCTCTGGCTTCTCCCAGATAATGTCATCCACAAAATCGTAGCCCTCTTCGATGAACAGCCTGTGCATATCGAAGGGGGCTGCAATCCGTCGTGAGGCCTCGCTTCGACTGGTCCGACGAATGAGTACAGGCGAGATGTTCATGACAAAAAAGCATCCCTCAGCCAAGACGCGATGGGCGTTCTGCAAAATCTTGCGCATCTTGAGCAGGTATTCTTCATAGGTCACATAGTCTGTGTATTCAGGACGGGCATTGTAATAAGGCGGCGACGTGAAGATCAGGTTTACACTCCCGGCGGGAAGTTCTTGCAAGATCATCTCGCTGTCCCCTTGCGCAATGGTATTACGTAGCGAAGACAGCACATACGCGCCGCCATTCCGTTTCGACGCTGGCTTGTTGCTGCGCCCCAGAAGACGAGCCTCCAGGACATCTGGAGAGGTTGACTTATCTTCGATGATCAGCGAGGTGTAGGCGTCGATGACAACTTCGCCGATACGTTCGTGGGACGCCTTGTTGATCAACGGCACGCGCCAGATGTGA
This sequence comes from uncultured Caldilineaceae bacterium, assembly GCA_964560495.1. GTDB lineage: Bacteria > Chloroflexota > Anaerolineae > Caldilineales > Caldilineaceae > UBA5069. The sequence goes on along the minus strand of CAZLMM010000025.1, from coordinate 20,818 downwards.
TAGCGGTCATCCACCTCGGGCAGACCGAAATCGACTGCATTCTCCAGCCGTGCGCGCTCCAGCCAAAAATGAGCGACCTGTTTAGCCGCTTTCACATCCATCACGTTGTACTTTCGCAGTGCAGCAACGGTTATCCTGGCCGCCATCCAAAGATTCCTATCTCACAAGTGCTTAGAGCAAGAAACATGACGCATGACCCATTGCGGGTCATGCGTCGGAGAACCTGTCCCATCCCCTAGTTTCCAAACAATCGGCTCAACAGTCCCTTCTTCTTTGGAGTAGGCGGGGGCGATGGAAGCGGCAACGGCTCGGGCTCTTCTTCAACCTCTTCCGGCAGGATGCCTAGCTGCCGCTTCAGCTCGTCGGTCATTGCGTAAGCCGTCCACATTGGCTCCCAGACGATCTGGATGGTCACGTCGCTTGCACCTTTGCTCCGCAGTACAGAATCCACATTGGAGAGAATCTGCGGCCCCATGGGGCAGTGAGGCGTGGTTAGAGTCATGGTGACAGCCACCGCGTTGTCGGGAGTCACCGTAATCTCATAGACAAGCCCCAGATCGACGATGTTCTGGTAAATCTCCGGGTCGATCACCATGCGCAGCGCGTCGCGGGCGCTGGCCGGTGTGAGCGCGGGCGTCGCCTCAGCCATCAAAGATGTTCTTTCTGCAATAGCTCGATCATCATGCCGTTGGTCGCCTTGGGGTGGATGAAGGCGACCAAGCCGTGGACGCCGCGCCGCGGCGTTTCGTCGATGAGGCGCACGCCGCGTGCTTTCAGCTCGGCCAGTGCGGCCGCGATGTCGGCCACCTCGTAGGCCACATGATGGGTTCCTTCGCCCCGGTTCGCCAGATAGCGCGCAGTGCCGCTCTCTGCGTCGGTGGGGCTGATCAGTTCGATAGCGCTGTTGCCGGCGTCCAGAAATGCAGCCACGACCTTCTGTTCGGGTATCTCCACCCGTTGCAAGAGGGTGAAGCCCAACTGATTGCAATACATATCAAGTGTGGCGTCGATGTCCTTGACAACGATACCAACATGGTCCATTCGATTGAACATAAGTCTTTCCATAGCCTCAACGATGATGCTTCTCAGACGTAATAGATCGTATTCCGCATTTCGTCAGATGTGAACTTGTCGAGTATCTGGGCCACTCGCGTCACAATCTCGGCAGGCCGTCGTTTTCTCGCCACAATGATGCCGGCGTGTCCTCGTCCCGTCTCAACATACCGCCGGTGAATTGTCAGAAAATCGTCGCGGTTATGCGTAATCAGGCACCGGCCCTGTGCTGTTGCAAATGCAATTTGCTCCTCGTCAGACTTACGCAGCATCCTAGCGTCGCGCGCCGTGAGCACATCGAAGCCACGCCCTTTTAGCATAGAAGCCGTCAGCACATCTACATCCTCGTCAAAATACAATGCGGCAAACAGATCCACTCTACAAGATATTCCTTACCAGAGGATGGATGAGTTCATCAGGAATTTCGTTTTCCTTGATCTCACGGTCGATTTCGTCACGATTTTCTTCGTAGAAATCGAGCGCAGCCAGCACTTGCTCCAGAGTGAGTTGCGGATAGACGTTGGCAGCGATTTCTTGGGGTGTATACCCCAGGCGAACGGTTTCCACAATCGCCCGCACGGGTATCCGATGCCCGGAGACAATCGGTTCGCCCCCCAGGATACCCGGCTTGCGCGTGATATAGTGTGTTCGAGTCAGCAGTGCCATGCGGTCCTCCCAGAAGATTACACCCAATTCTCCGGCGCATATTCGCCAAAGACCCGACGCATTGTATCACAGATTTCGCCCAACGTGGCGTAGGCTTCCACGGCCTCGATGAAGAGCGGCATAAGCGCAGCCTGCGGGTCACGCGCAGCCGCGTCGATGCGGCGCAGTACATCATCCACCCGGCCCTGGTCACGCGTGCGACGGAGCTGCGCCAGGGCAGCGACCTGGGCTGTGCGTACGCTCTCGTTAACCCGCAACAGCTCGCCCACGGGAGTCTCCTCTGTCTGGAAACGGTTGACGCCCACAACCACCTGGTCGCCCTTCTCCACGGCGCGCTGGCTGCGATAGGCAGCATCCTGGATTTCGCGCTGGACGAAGCCTTCCTCCACTGCCCGCAGCGCGCCGCCCAACTCGTCGATTTTGGCGATGTAATCGCCAGCCTGTTCGTCAATCTGATCCGTGAGCCATTCGATGTAATAGGAGCCGCCCAGGGCATCCACCACGTCGGCCACGCCGCTTTCGTGGGCGATGATCTGCTGGGTGCGCAGGGCCACCTCCACTGCATGTTCCGTGGGCAGGGAAAGCGCCTCATCCTTGCTGTTGGTGTGCAGGCTTTGGGTGCCGCCCAGAACAGCAGCCAACGCCTGCATGGTCACACGCACGATGTTGTTGTCGGGCTGCTGGGCAGTGAGGGTGCTGCCGCCCGTTTGGGTGTGGAAGCGCAGTTTCCATGAATCGGGATTGGTCGCGCCAAAACGTTCGCGCATGATGCGCGCCCATAGCCGCCGCGCTGCACGGAACTTGGCGACCTCTTCCAAAAAGTTGTTATGCGCGTTGAAAAAGAAACTCAATTGGGGTGCAAACTTGTCCACATCCAACCCGGCGTTGATCGCCTGGCGCACGTACTCGATGCCGTTGGCCAGGGTGAAGGCCACCTCTTGGGCTGCGGTGCTGCCAGCTTCGCGGATGTGATAACCGCTGATGGAGATGGTGTTCCAATGGGGAACTTCGCTGGCGCAATAGCGAAAGATGTCGGTGATGAGGCGCATGGAGGCTGCAGGCGGGTAGATGTAGGTGCCGCGCGCAATGTATTCCTTGAGGATGTCGTTCTGCACAGTGCCGCGCAGCTCGCTCGCCGCCACCCCCTGCCTTTTGCCTACTGCGATGACCATGGCCAGCAGCACGGCGGCCGGCGCGTTGATGGTCATGCTGATGCTGACCTTGTTGAGTGGAATGCCGTCGAGCAGCGTCTCCATGTCGGCCAGGCTGCTGATGGAAACGCCAACCTTGCCCACCTCTCCCTCGGCAAAGACATGGTCGGCGTCATAGCCGATTTGTGTGGGCAGATCGAAGGCGACCGAGAGGCCGGTTTGGCCCTGGGCGATGAGGAACTTGTAGCGTTCATTGCTCTCTTTGGCATTGCCAAAACCAGCGTATTGGCGCATAGTCCACAGGCGGCCGCGGTACATGTTTGGTTGCACGCCGCGTGTGAAGGGATATTCGCCCGGCAGACCCAGATTGGAGAGATAAGCGCCTTCCACCCCCTGCTCTTGCATTGCAGGGAGGTCGAGAGGGGTGTAGACTGTGGCGACTTCGATGGATTCGCTGCTGGTGGTGAAGCGGTCGCGACGTTCACGAAAACGTCGGGTGAGAGGGGTAAGGATTTTTTCCTGCCAATTTTGTCTTAGAGTCTGAAGTTTTGATGGTTCATTGTCGTTCATTTCTTTTCTATCTTTCTACATGTCGCTGCGACCGACAAGCGCCCGTCCCAGCGTCACTTCATCCGCATATTCCAGATCGCCGCCCACGGGCAATCCCCGCGCCAGGCGCGTCACGCGGATGCCCAGGGGTTTGATCAAGCGGGAGATGTACATGGAGGTGGCCTCGCCTTCCAGGTTCGGGTTGGTCGCCAGGAGCACTTCCCGCACTGGCGTATCTGCGTCTGCCTTCTGAATGCGATGAAGCAGTTCGGCGATCTTCAGGTGTTCGGGCCCGATGCCCTCCACGGGCGAGATGGCGCCGTGGAGGACATGATACGTTCCGTGGTATTCGCGCGTGCGCTCGATGGCCTGAACATCGAGTGGTTCTTCCACCACGCAGATAATGGAATGGTCACGTTGGGAGTCGCTGCACACCGGGCAGGGATCCCGGTCAGCGATGTTGTGACACTGGCTACAAAAGAGGGTGCTGACCTTCAATTTTTCCAGCGCGAGGGCCAGATTCAGCGACACCGACTGGTCTGCGCGCAGCAAATAATAGGTGAGACGGCTGGCTGTTTTGGGACCGATGCCGGGGAGGGCGCTGAAAGCATCGATGAGCTGGCTGACGGGTTCGGCGAGTGGTTGCATATCAGAATCCAAGTCCGGGCGGCAGGCCCAATCCGCCGGTGAGCGCGCCCATGCGTTCCTGTTCCAAGGCTTTCGCCTTCTGCAACGCCTCGGTCACCGCAGCCAGGATCATATCCTGGAGCAGCTCCACATCCTCCGGGTTGACTGCCTCTGGCTGGATGGTGATAGACTTGATCTCCTGACTGCCGCTGGCAGTCACCGTGACCATGCCGCCGCCAACACTGGCGGTGATTACTTCATCAGCCAGGGCAGCCTGTGTCTTTTCCATCTCGGCGTGCAGCTTTTGCATCTGGGCCATCATATTGCCCATGCCGCCCATGCCTGGGAGTCCTAAACCGCCGCCGCGACTTGCTTTCTTGAACTTGCTCATGGGATGATCCTTACGTGTTTTTGTTCGATTGTCTATTGTCGAATGTCATGACTCTGAACGACATTTGCCCCATCTGCGCGAGATCACTGCACCACCTCTGCGCCCAATGTCGCCACCGCAAACTCCACCAGGGGATCCGGCCCGCCCTCGTTTGCTTCCATCACGGCGCTGCGCACTGAGGAGGAGAGCCGCGCCTGTTCGCCCAACTGACACTCCAGCGTCACCGTGCGACCGAGTATTTTGGACAGGATGGTCGTCACCTCAGTCAGAACCTCTGGTTTGGCGACCAGATTGCGGGCAAATGTGTTGTCGCCAAAGGCAATCGCGACCGTCCCTTCACCCACGGCGATATCGCGCTTACTGTTGAGCGCCGCTTCCACGTGAATCCCACTCTTCGCGCGCACGGCCTTGAGAAAGTCTTTCCACTGGGCGCGTAACCGCTTGGCCGCCGTAGCATCCAATGGGGGAAGCGGGGCGATTGGGCTGGTTGCTGCTGACGACGCGGCGGGTTCTATCACTGCCGGTGGTTGAGCTGCGGGTGGAGGAGCGCTGTCTAGGGATGCTGCAACGACGGCTTGTTCCGCAAGGCTGGATGGCGCGCTCACCGGCGCGCCCTGCACTGCCTCGATGAGCGCCATCTCCAAAGGCAGCTGTGGTTGAAAGCCGCCCTTCAACTCCTGCGCCGCAGCACTGAAGCGTTTGATGGCGTAGAGCGTGGCAGCGACCGACATCTGGCGACCCTGACGCTGCATCTGCGCCGTCACATCCGCCGGCAGCTCGCTGAGCAGCGTAACGTCGCCTGTCATCTGCATCAGCATGACGCCCCGCAGATGTTCCACTATCTGTTGACAGAACTCCACCAGGCTGGCGCCATCGCTCATCAACGACTGCACCAGATTGAGGCCGACGCTCACACTGCGGCTCGTCAGCGCGTCTACAAATTCGGAGACCGCTTGACTGCTCACTGCGCCAAGAGATTGTTGCACCTGGGCGAAGGTGACGGTTTGCGCGCCATAGCTGATCATTTGATCCAGGAGGGAAACTGCATCGCGCATACAGCCTTGCGCGCTGCGGGCAATCGCCATCAGCGCCTCGTCATCGGCCTTGCGCCCTTCCGCTGCAACGATGTGGCGGAGATGGCTGGCGATCTCTGGCGAGGGAATGCGACGAAAATCAAAGCGTTGGCAGCGGCTGATGACCGTGGCAGGAATCTTATGCGGTTCGGTCGTGGCAAGAATGAAGCGCACGTGCGGCGGCGGCTCTTCCAGCGTCTTGAGCAGCGCATTGAAGGCGCTCCCGCTGAGCATATGCACCTCGTCAATGATGTAGACCTTATAGCGCCCTTCGCTGGGCTGAAAGCCGACCTTCTCGCGCAGATCCCGCACGTCGTCCACGCTGTTGTTGCTGGCCGCGTCGATCTCGATGAGATCCAACATACGTCCTTCGTTGATGGCGATGCAGGTGGGGCAGGCGTTGCAGGGGCGTTTGGCTTCGGGCGCGCTGCAATTGAGCGCCTTGGCCAGGATGCGCGCGGTCGACGTCTTGCCTGTGCCGCGCGGCCCGGAGAAGAGGTAGGCATGGGCGACGCGGCCATCGCGCAGAGCGTTGCGCAAGGTGCTGGTCACATGTTCCTGGCCAATAACCTCGTCGAAGGTCTGGCTGCGCCATTTGCGGTAGAGGGCGGTGGTCATGAATCGGAAACCGGATTGTGCAATGCGAACGCGACTTCTGTGGCGTCAGTATAGCACATATGTATCAAAACGCGAAGGTTTGAATCGAATAAGGGTGCATCCCATGTTTTGACGGGTAGTGCAAAGGCGCGAGATGGGCGGCGACTTTCATTCCTTCCTTTGAGCACAACAGACTCCAGCGCCGCCCCGCAGCCTGCTGTGAAGAAACCACACAACCAAACTTGTGGTAAACTAAACTACGGTTGCTTTGAAACCAGGAGTTTTCACAGTTCAAAAACTCTTGGTTTCAAACAGAGCGAAGTATGTATAATGTCTGATTGATCATTGGGTAATTGTGCAGAATCTGGATTGGAACAACAATGCCATCACACGGCATCATCGACACGTTTCAGCAACGCCGTCAGTTGGAGCAGGCGTTGGATGAGATGACCAACGCAGTCAACGAGATGGATCTCATCGAGGCTGTACGCCAGATTCACCGGACTTATCCCGACGAGATGGCGTTGGCCGCGCTGCTCAAGCGGCTCGACACGCCCGATGGTCAACTGCGTGGTGGTCTGGCGCGGCTGGCTGTGCTCCTGCCGCGCGCTGATGTCGTTGCAGCCTTGCGCAGTTATGCCGGCAATCGGAATAAACCGCCCCTGGGACGCACGACCGCGGTCATGATCCTGGAGCGTTTTCTCAAAGAGAAGGCGCCAGGCGGGCTGGTCAGCGATCTACAAGACAGCAACGACGCCGCATTCCAGAGTCTCCTCGATGCAGTGCGACAGGGCAAGCGCAACCGTCACGTCTTGCTGGAATATGTGACGCAGATGCAGGAATATGGCGAGGAGACAGCGTTTCATGTCATGCAGAACATCGACCGGCTGCCGGCAGAGGAGAGCGTCGATCTCCTGCGCCTGATCGCACAGGATGGGCGGTATCAGGTTGCCAGCGCTGCGGTGACCCGTCTGGAGGCGCTGGCAGACGGCGGCGAGACTGGAGCAACGCGCGCCCTCTACACACTCCTACCCAATCTGAATCGAGTGTTGGCAACGCGGGTTGAGCGCGGTCTGCGCAAACAACAGTTTCGCGGGCATGGCTACACGCCTGTTGCTCCGACCGGGTGGCGGGCGTTGTTGGGTGTGGCCGACCCCGGCGGCCATATGATGGTGTGGTTGGCGCACGCGCCAAACGAAACGCCTCCTCATGGCTTCCTGGCTGGCTTGCTCGTTCACCGACGGCATGGCATCGTCTATGATTATTTTGCAGATGGTGTTGGAGCGCCGTTCTTGCCAGCGCCAGCGCAGGTCGGGCAGATGACGACGCTTCCTGGCGTGGCGGGCGCGCCGATCATGGCGCTCGAGACGGCCTTTGATGTGGTACGTTGGCTGATTCGAGAGGCGCTGAGTGTACACGCCGCCGGCAAGGCGCAGCGTTCCTTGTCTGGTGAATACAAGCTCTACAGCGATCTCCTCTGGCAGTTTGCCCCACCCGTGGTGGTGGAGGAAGCAACTGCGCTGCTTGCGCCCGTGCAGTCCGAGGAACTCGATGCCATCGCGGGCGACCACCTTGCCCACATCGTGGATGCGCTCATGGCTCATCCGGCGATGGCCGGATGGGTCTTCCCGCTCCAGACGATCCTGGAGAATGACAACCAGGAGAGTTGGCTCAAGTCGTTGACAAAGCCGGACGAAACGATCGCGATGCTCTTGAGCATGATCGAGGGAGAAGAGTTGGCCCGCCAACTCCTGCCGGCGCTGTCCGACGGGCTTCAGCTCCAGGCGATCTGGTTTCACATGGCAGGCGAGAAGCAATTGGCCAAAGCTGCACGTCTCTTGGCGGCAGCCGTCCCCACCATTCCGGCGCCCGAAAACCCGTTACTCATCGCTATGTTTCAGCGGGGATGGGAGCGCACCCAGATATCCTCCGCCAACCGCCCCAAGAAAGACGACGCTTACAGGCGCAAGTGAACCGACGCTTGCTGAGCGAACTATGCGAGCTGCATCACAGGGTCAACATCTGATTTCGGCTCGCTAGAATATGCCCAGCTCTTCCTTGGCCTCATCCGACATCATGTCCACATTCCAGAAAGGCGTCCATGTGAGGTGGATGTTGACTTCTTCCAGATCTGGAAAAGCCATATGCGTCTCGCGCTGAACGCTCGTGATGATCTCCGGCCCAGCGGGACAGCCCGGGCTGGTGAGCGTCATAGTGATCTCCGCCGTGTTTTCCGGCGTCACGTCAATGTTATAGATCAGCCCCAGGTCGATAATGTTCATGCGCAGCTCAGGGTCGTGCACCCTGGCGCGGATATTACTGCGAATGTCTTCAGCGTTTGGCAGCGCCATATGTCACCTCTCAGCAATCAAGTATCCTGCAAATTACACCGGCGAGGCAATCCACACATCCTCGCCAACGATGCGCACGGCAAAGGTCGCGGTCGGTCTGAACGCAGGCATGGACAAAGCCGCGCCAGTGCGAATGTCGAAGCGCGCGCCGTGGCGAGGGCATTTCACCCGGCAACCGTCGATGATTTCTCCTTCCACCAATGGCCCGCCATCGTGAGTGCACACATCGGCAATGGCGTAGATGCCGTCATCAAGCCTGAAGAGTGCAATGCGTTCATTATCCACCTCAACAAGTTTGCTCTTTCCCAAGGGAATCTCATCAACTCTTGCCACTCGAAGGTAATCAGCCATTTCCTGCCTCGTCATTGCTTGCGAATAGAACACTCTATTCCGGCCATTCCTCCAAACCGTAGGCGCCAGCCTTGAGCGCCTTGAGCGGCAACAGCGCGCATTTCAGGCGCACCGGGCCAATCTCGATGCCCAGCAGTTCTAGAATGTACTCTTTGTCCAGTTGACGCACCTCGTCCAGAGACATGCCTACGACTTCCTCCATGAGCATACTGGCCGACGCCTGGCTGATGGCGCAACCGCGGCCATCGAAGGCCGCGTCCACCACCACGCCATCCTGTATGCGCAGGTCGATGGTGATTTCGTCGCCGCAGAAGGGGTTGTGGTCGTGGTAGGAAATGTCTGGCTCATCCAGACGCCCTTTCCGCCGCGGGTGTTTGTAGTGATCGAGAATCGCTTCGCGATAGAGTGCGTCGCTGCTCACAAGGCTCACCTACTCTGGTTCAATCAAATGTTTTTCTACTTCCGCGCAACCGAGAGAGCATCATTGGGACCCGTTTGACGTGTCAACTCTTTCAGGACATGGTGAACTGGCTGCGAAATTTCTTTTGTTGCAAGTCTCATAACGCAAATACCTCCTGCGCTTTGTGCAGCGCGGCCACCAGGACGTCCACTTCCCCGAAGGTATTATACAGGTAGAAGCTGGCGCGCGCGCTTGCCACGACGTCTAGTTTGTCATGCAGCGGCTGGGCGCAGTGATGACCGGCGCGAATCGCCACGCCTTCACGGTCGAGAATTGCCGAGAGGTCATGGGGGTGAATGTCGCCCAAGGTGAAAGCAACCAGGCCGCCGCGCTCCTCAGGTCCCAGGATGCGCAATCCCTCCACCTCCGACAGGCGCTGAAAGGCATAGCGGGCGATGGCGCGGTCGTGGCGGTCAATCCACTCCATGCCGACGCGGCTCAGGTAGTCCACCGCTGCGCCCAGGCCAATGGCTTCGGCAATGGCTGGCGTACCTGCCTCGAACTTGTAGGGCAGCGTATTCCACTTACTGCCGCTCATTTTGACTTCGCGGATCATGTCGCCGCCGCCTTGCCACGGGGGCATGGCTTCCAGCAGGGCGCGTTTACCATAGAGTACGCCGATGCCTGTCGGTCCGCACATCTTGTGGCTGCTGAAGACCAGGAAGTCCACGTCAAGCGCCTGGACATCCACCGGCATGTGGGGAACGCTCTGCGCGCCATCCAACAGCACCTTTGCGCCGACGGCGTGTGCTTTGGCCGTCAGCTCCGCCGCAGGATTGACCACTCCCAGGACGTTGCTGACATGAACAAAGCTAAAGAGTTTGGTGCGCTCGGTGAGCAGCTTGGAGAGCGCGTCGAAATCGAGCTCGCCAGCCAGCGTGATAGGTACATATCGCAGGGCGAAGCCGACCTGCTCGGCCAAAATTTGCCAGGGAACGATATTGCTGTGGTGCTCCATCTCGGTGATGAGCACCTCGTCGCCCGGTCGCAGATTAGCGCGCCCCCAGCTGTGGGCTGCCAGGTTGATGGCCTCGGTCGTCCCACGGGTGAAGATGATCTCTTTGTCGCTGGCGGCGTGGATGAAACGGGAAACACGCGTCCGCGCGTCCTCGAAGGCGGCGGTGGCTTCTTCGCTCAGAGTATGCACCCCTCGATGGACGTTGGCGTTGCGCTGGCGATAGTAGTCATCCATTGCAGCCAACACACTCTGGGGCTTTTGTGAGCTGGCGCCATTGTCCAGATAGATCAGCGGTCTATCGGCCACCCGCCGCTGCAAGATGGGAAAATCAGCGCGGATGGCAGCAACCCGGTCGAATTCGGCAGTCAACGTTAGCCTACAGTTCAATTCACGACGCACGGTTTACGATTTACGAGATCACTTGTCAGGCAAAATCGCTCGTAACAAGATCACTCGTAAATCGTAAAGCTGAAGTTGCAAATCCCCAAATACATTACTTCTCGATGGGCAGCCGCACGCCGTTGCCCCATTCCGTCCACGAGCCGTCGTAGTTGCGCACGTTGGGATAGCCGAGCAGGTAGGTGAGCACAAACCACGTGTGGCTGCTGCGCTCGCCGATGCGGCAATAGGCGATGATGTCATCGTTGGATGTGAGTCCTTGCTCCTGCTCATAGATGGCGCGCAGGTCGTCGGCGTTTTTGAAAGTGGCGTCAGGGTTGGCCGCACGCGCCCAGGGCACACTCTTGGCGCCGGGGATGTGGCCGCCACGCACCGCGCCTTCTTGGGGGTAGTCGGGCATGTGGAGCAAAGTGCCCGCGTATTCGCCCTGGCTGCGCACATCCACCAACGGCTTCTTCGACGAAATGTGGGCGAGCACATCGTCGCGGAAAGCGCGAATCTTGGTATCCGAGCGCTCTGAAGCAACGTAGTGCGATGGCGGGTAGGCTGGAACGTCGCGGGTGAGCTCGCGACCTTCGGCCACCCACTTGGCCCTGCCGCCGTCCATGACCCTGGCGTTGGTGTGGCCGAAAAGCTGGAAAACCCAGAATGAATAGGTGGCCCACCAGTTGTTCTTGTCGCCATAAAAGATGACAGTCGTATCGTTGCCGATTCCTAGCCGCCGCATGAGCGACTCGAACCCCTCGCGACTCACGTAGTCGCGCTGCACCGGGTCGTTCAGGTCGGCGTGCCAGTCGACCTTCACTGCACCCGGAATGTGCCCCGTGTCATAGAGCAAGATGTCCTCGTTGCTTTCCACGAGTCTCACGCTGGGGTCGTCCGTGTGGGACGCCACCCACTCTGTGCTCACCAGAGCCTCTGGATGAGCATAGCCCTTTGTTTCGATCGACATGATTTCCTCCTTTGGTTTTCTGCCAAGACCATCTTACACGCAATCAATCAGGCTATGATGATAGCTGTCAACGAAGGGAATTATAGTTCCCCCGTTGGACAACTATACAATCCTAGAGAATGGCTTTAGGCGCCGAAATCTCATCGCGGTTCCCAAGCGATAAATCAACAACGGATGTGCAGGCCAGCCTGCCCCATCCGTTGTTGTCTTGCACTCAAAGGTCATCAACCGCCAATCTTGCGCTCGATGACCCGCTCCAGCTTGTGAACAACGCTCTCCACGGGCACGCGGTCGAGTACGGCCTGGAAGAAGCCCTGGACGATCATGCGTTCGGCCTGGGCGCGACTGAGTCCGCGCGCCATGAGATAAAAGACGTACTCATCCTCCACCTGCGCGGCGGTTGCGCCGTGGGTGCAGCGCACATCGTCGGCCTCGATCTCCAACCCTGGAATGCTGTCTGCGCGAGCTGTGCTGTCCAGGATCAGATTGCCGTTGCGCTGATAGGCGTCGGTCTTTTGCGCGCCGGGGAAGACCTTGATCACGCCCATGTAGACGCTGCGCGACTTGTCTTTGAGCGCGCCGTTGAAAAGCAGGTCGCTGCGACAGTGGGGCGCGCGATGCAATTGCAGCGTTTGATGGTCGATGTGTTGGTTGCCTGTGGGGAAGTAGATGCCCAGCAGTTCTGCATCGCCGCCCCGTCCCATGAGATCCAGGTCCAGGAACGCCTTGGTCAAACGACTGCCCCAGCTCACCTGGATCCAGCGCAAGTTGGCGTTGCGCTGCATCACGGCGCGTCCTGTGAGAAAATTCCACGTGCTGTGGTCGAGATCCTGCAGGTTCATGTAACGCACAGTGCTGTCGTCATGGAGATAGAGCTCGACAACGCTGTCCTGCAACCCGTCTTTGCCGCCCAACAGATCGTCCACCACCGTTACCTCGGCGCCCACATCGGCCACCAACAATGTGTGGTGGAACAGACCGACGCGCTGGCTGGCCTGATTGATGATGATTTGCAATGGCAGCGTCACTTTGGTGAACTTGGGCACGTAGATGAGCGCGCCGCTGTCCCACATGGCGGCGTGGAGGGCGGTGAATTTATTCTTGTCGGGCTTGACCACTTCGGTCATGAAATATCTGCGCACCAACTCTGGGTGTTCGTGGACAGCCTGGCTCAGTTCCATAAATACGACGCCCTTGCCGCCCACGCGTTCGCTGTCGTCGCGATAGATGGGCTCGCCATCCTGAAGGACGAGGCTGGCCGCGCTCTCCATTTCATCCAATTCGTGCTGAATCTGGCGGTTGACTGCTGCGTTTGAATCAGGTTCGACTATAGGCTGAAAGCGGTTCAAGTCGAAACCCGTGAGCCGGGTGCGCCGCCAGGCTTCATCGGTTTCTTTGGGCCAGGGCAGCTCCTGGAAGGTGCGCCAGGCGTTCAGGCGAAAATCGAGCATCCACTGTGGCTCGTTGCGCGCTGCCGACAGCGCCATCACGCTTTCCTCATCGAAAGCGGCCAAGCGCTTCATGATGACCTTCTGCAATACTTCGGGGGTATATTCTTTCACGAGAACACTCACGAATCGTCTCCTCCGTTGACGATGTACGATGATGTATGGTTGGCGCTGACTTCAGCGCCAGCCATACATCGTACATCGAATGTTAGCCAATGCTGCCTTCCATCTGAAGCTGGATCAGGCGGTTCATTTCTACGGCATACTCCATGGGCAGCTCCTTGACCAGCGGTTCGATGAAACCGCCGACGATCATGGCCGCCGCCTCATCCTCGCCGATGCCCCGGCTCATGAGGTAGAAGAGTTGCTCCTCACCGATCTTGCTCACCGACGCCTCGTGTCCTACGCTCACGTCATCCTCTTCGATCTCGATATAGGGATAGGTGTCGGATCGGCTGCGTTCATCCAGGAGTAAGGCGTCGCAGACGACATTGCTCTTGCTGTGATGTGCGCCCTTTGCCACCTTGAGCAGACCGCGATAACTGGCGCGGCCGCCGTCTTTGCTGATGGATTTGGAGACGATCTTGGAGCTGGTGTAGGGCGCGCCGTGGACGACCTTGCCGCCCGCATCTTGGTGCTGACCGTGACCGGCGAAGGCAATGGACAGAATCTCGCCGTGAGCTTTGGGGCCAAGCATGTAGACCGCCGGGTATTTCATGGTGACTTTGCTGCCCAGGTTGCCGTCGATCCACTCCATCGTCGCGCTCTCGTAGGCGACTGCGCGTTTGGTCACCAGATTGTAGACATCGGTGCTCCAGTTTTGGATGGTGGTGTAGCGGCAGCGGGCGCCCTTCTTGATGATGATCTCCACCACCGCGCTGTGCAAGCTGTTGCTGCTGTAGATGGGTGCGGTGCAGCCTTCCACGTAGTGAACGCTGGCGCCTTCTTCCACGATGATCAACGTGCGCTCGAACTGACCCATGTTCTGGGCGTTGATGCGGAAATAGGCTTGTAATGGGATGTCCACATGCACGCCTTTAGGCACGTAGACAAAGCTGCCGCCGCTCCACACCGCGCTGTTGAGCGCAGCGAACTTGTTGTCGGCCGCCGGGATGATGGTGGCAAAGTATTCGCGCACGATGTCCGGGTGCTCGCGCAGGCCGCTGTCCATATCCAGAAAGATGACGCCAAGTCGTTCCCATTCGGCGCGCAGGCTGTGATAGACCACCTCGGAGTCGTACTGAGCGCCGACGCCCGCCAGGAATTTGCGCTCGGCTTCAGGGATGCCCAGACGGTCGAAGGTGCGCTTGATGTTCTCCGGCACATCGTCCCAATTCTTTTCTGCTCCCTCGCTCGGCTTCAAATAGTAGGTGATCTCATCGAAGTCGATGCCGCTCAGGTCTGCACCCCAGGTGGGCATGGGCTTGGACAAGAAAATATCCAACGCCTCGTGTCGGAACTGGCGCATCCAATCCGGTTCATTCTTGTGGTCCGAAATCTGGTCGATGGTGGCGTGCGTCAAGCCGCGCTCTGTGCGAAAGAGGGGTTTGGTTTCATCAAAAAAACCATACTCATACTCTTGCTTGACGCCAGAAAGTTGCTCGCGGTCGGTTTGTGTTGCCATGAATGTCTCCTTATGCAGCGACAGGTTCGACGCTGAATTCCTTCTCCACCCAGCTATAGCCCCGTTCTTCCAGCATGTGCGCCACTTCGGGGCCGCCAGTCATGACGATTTTGCCGTCATAGAAGATGCTGACGTAGTGAGGTTTGACATAGTTGAGCAGACGCTGATAGTGGGTGATCATCAGGAAGCCCCGCTCAGGCGTCGCCAGCTTGTTGATGCCGTCTGCCACTACCCGCAGCGCGTCGATGTCCAACCCGGAATCAGACTCGTCGAGAATGGCGAACTTGGGCTCTAGCATTGCCATTTGCAACACCTCGGTGCGCTTTTTCTCGCCGCCCGAAAAGCCATCGTTCAAATAGCGGCGTGCAAAAGAGGGATCGACGTTGAATTCTTTCATCTTCTCGTTCAGCTCGCGGCGGAACTCGCGCATGGGCATCAGGTTGCTGCCGATGACGGCCTGTTTGCCATTGCTCTCTTGAGCTTGCTCGCTGTAGCCGCGCACATTCGAGACTGCGGTGCGCAGAAAATTGGCGACGCTGACGCCTGGCACGGCCACAGGATATTGAAACGCCAGAAACAGACCAGCCTTGCAGCGCTCGTCCGCCTCTATCTCCAGGATGCTTTCGCCGTCCAGAAGGATATCGCCCTCCGTGACGATGTAGTGGGGATGGCCGGCGATGACGTAAGCCAGTGTAGATTTACCTGATCCGTTCGGCCCCATCAACGCATGAATTTCGCCGCTTTGCACCGCCAGATTCACGCCCTTCAGGATTTCCGCTTCGCCCACCCGGGCGTGCAGATTCCGAATTTCCAGAACACTCATAGCGAACTCCTCATTCTATTTTTCCGAAAAACACAAATGCTTATGACTTCCCATTGTTTCGCACGACAAACGAGCAACCAGCGTGACCATCGAAGAGACATGCGCTCAAGCTGACTTCTGAGCCGAGAATTGCGCCCATCATCTTTTCATCCATCTCGCAGATCTCTCTGTGCTCTTGGGCTAGCTCGTGAAACGGGCAATTGTAGGTCTTGAGCATGATCGCGTCGTCATCCAGCACAGTCACATCTGTGAGTACGCCGCGTCTTTCCAGCGTCTCCGCCAATTGCGACACCCGTTCCTGCAACACACTTGAACGCACACCGGGGGCATAACGTCGCGCCAACCGGTTCCCCACGCGATCCAGGAGCATCAAGGCGCGCTCACGTCCTTCAACGGCAAAGACCTCTTCCAGCAAAGTGAGGGCCAGGTCGTCGCAGTTACAGGCGAAGAACTCACGCGCTTTTTCAGTCAGCTTGTAGACATGACGAGGACGCCCAACGCCATCGTTCACTGCCTGCCACGCAACATATCCCTCGCCTTGCAGCGCAACAAGATGCTGCCGCACAGCTGTCGTTGTAACGCCAAGCAATGATTCCAGATCCTTGATGGTCACTGCGCCGTTGCGCTGCATAAACTCAAGGATTTGGCGGGACGATGTTTCTTTGCGCTGATGAAAGTCCAGGCTCATTTGACAGATTATCCACAATCGGCTGATCCACAATCGGTTGATACATCGACTATCAGCAGATTAACCGATTGTGACAATAATGTCAAATTTAACTGTTTTTATTTGTGAAATCAACCAGAGGTTCAGGGGCCGAGGAGCTGCGGTTTTGGGGGTTGTGAGGTCTTTGGAATGTCCAGGTTACGAAAATCGCCTCAATCTTCTGTTTCCAGCACCTCACCGCCTCAAGAGCTCACTATGTTTAATCCGCCGCGGGCGATGGCTGGGGCTGAACGATCACCGGGCGAGAAGCGCGCGTCGGCGGCAGCATCAATGCACAGGCGCCAGCAAACAACGGCAGAAAGGCGACCACGGTGAGAACCGTTTCCAGCCCCACCTGGTCGGCGGCCAGGCTGGCGACCCAGGCTACCAAAGCGCCGCTGGCGAACATAAAGCCGAGCACCAGCCCGCCGGCCAAACCTCTGCGCCGCGGCGCCAGCTGCTGCGCCATCACCAGGATGATGCTGTGGGGAATGCTGAGGAGGATGCCGGACATGGCCGCGCTGGCGTAGAAGGTTGGCCCGGTTGTGTGGAGCATGAGGTAGGAGAAGGGTACGCTGAGGGCAGAAACGCTGGCGATGAGCAGCCGCCGATTGAAACGGTCGCCCATATAGCCGCCAATGAAAGTGCCAATGGCGCCGGCGAAGCTGAAGAAGCCTAACATCAGGCCGAACTGGGTCGGCGTGTAGCCGAGGGTGTCAAAATACTTGGGCAACAAGGTGACAAAAGTTTGCGCCGTTCCCGAACGAAAGGTGATGAGCAGCACGAACGCGGCCACAACGAGCGCGGCTGCGCCATGTCGCCGCGCGTCGCCAGCCTGATCGACCGCGACGCGCGGCCTGAACTCCTCCTCTGGCAAAGGGTCATTCATGTAAAGCAGCATCATGACGACTGCGGGCAGCATGGCGAGCGCGATTAAGGGCAAGCCGTGCAATCCCCATTGCTGCAACACCACGCCGGCGATGATCGGCCCGATAGCCAGACCTGACTGGCCTCCCAAAAAGAAAATCGACGTGG
This sequence comes from uncultured Caldilineaceae bacterium, assembly GCA_964560495.1. Lineage (GTDB taxonomy): Bacteria > Chloroflexota > Anaerolineae > Caldilineales > Caldilineaceae > UBA5069. Next base: position 3,604 of record CAZLMM010000025.1, on the reverse strand, counting down.
CCGTTGTCGGGCGGTTGCCGCCAGAAACGGTGGAATTGAGCAGACCCGCCGCATGGAATGCGCCGCTGCCCAGGCCGCCGAGCATCAGGCACGAAATGAAAAGGGGGTAGCTGGGCATGAATGCAGCCACGGAATAGAGGATGATCGTCCAGAGCAAACCCAGCGGCCCCACCCAGCGCCCACGCAGACGATCCGTGATCCCGCCAAAAAGCGGTTGGCTCATCGCCGCGAAAATAGTATAGAGCAGCGCGCCAAAGCCGATCTGGCTGATGGAGAGATTGAAATCCGTCGAGACCACCGCCAGGATCATGGCGACGGACGAGCTGATGATGTCAATGGCCAGGTGACCATAGGTTGCAGCGTATAAGCGTTTCTTGTCCATGGTTCGAGTCCAGAATAGTTCGAGAATCAAAGTGTTCAAGAATTATCCGCCCGATCCATTCTCCTGTCAAAACTCCGATCTTTGTCTATTTCCCTCAGACACTCAATCGCCGCTCCCGATTTGACATGCGCACAAAGCTGGCTATAATGCACAAACGTTTTGATTGACAGGAATTCCGGAGACAAGCCCCGGCGTTCCACTGACGCAGAAACGAAATTTACGGCGAACATCTATGTTGTCCAAATCGAACCGAACCGCTGCCTGCTTGTGTAGCTGTTGTTGTGCATGCACCTGTTGTGTGCAACAGGCAGACGCGCGTTCTCGGGGAGTGGGCACGGCATAGCGCCGCCAAAATTGGCTCACGGTGAAAACCGCCCTTCGAGATGCGAAGGGCGGTTTTTTGTTGGCCGATAGCCATTCACAAGTTAACCGTTTACCATCGACGACTTACTTTCTACACAGGATGTCATCCATGCTCCATTCCGCTTGGCTGCTTCGCCAGCCCATCCCTACCCCTCTCCTTTGCTCCTGTAACTAGCGGGAGCGACAGTCCCTCAGGCTAAGTGCGCGGGCAGGGCTGCCTGGCGACCGGCCTGTTCCGCTGCACGCGGAGGCTGTCCCTCTCGCGCATCTCTGGCGCAGCGCCGGCGACGACGCCGACCTCCGCGCCGCCAACTCTCTCTTTGCATCCAACCATCGTATCGTCCATCCGGCCGCCGCCGCCCGGAGATATCACTTTGCGCCCCAAAAAACGGGAAGAAATCCTGGAGGAAATCTATGGCCGAAAAAGTCAACCCAGTCGAAGCGATCAAGGCTGCCAGCAACAACCTGCGCGGCAGTCTGGCAACAGACCTGAACAATGGCAGCAACCATTTCGACGAGAGCGGCAAACAGTTGCTCAAATTTCACGGACTCTATCAGCAAGACGACCGCGACCAGCGCAAAGTCGTGCGCGGCAGCGGCGAGAAGCCCTATTCCTTCATGCTGCGTACTCGCTTGCCCGGCGGTCAGCTCACGGCAGAACAGTACATCGTTCACGATGATCTGGCGACGCGCTACGCCAACGACACCCTGCGCATCACCACCCGCCAGTGTTTTCAGTTTCACGGCCTGCTCAAAGGCGACCTCAAGGCCACGCTGCAAGGCATCAACGACGCGCTCATCACCAGCCTGGGCGCATGCGGCGATGTAGTGCGCAACGTCGTCTGTTGCCCGGCGCCCATCGACGACCCCATTCGCCGCCAGATCGAGACCACGACCCGCGCCATCTCGGATCATCTCTTGCCCCGCACCCGCGCCTATCACGAAATCTGGCTTGACGATGAAAAGGTCTATGACGGCGAGAAACTCAACGAAGATGAGCCGATCTATGGCAAAACCTATCTCCCGCGCAAGTTCAAGATCGCCATCGCCTACCCCGGCGACAACTGCGTCGATGTCTACACACAGGACATCGGCCTGGTTGCGGTGGCCGACGGCGACGCCCTGCTCGGCTTCAATGTGCTGGTGGGCGGCGGCATGGGTATGAATCACACCAAGGCCGACACCTTCCCCCGTCTGGGCGACCCATTGGGCTTTGTCCTGCCGGAGCAGGTGGTCCCGGTCATCGAGGAGATCGTCAAGGTGCAGCGCGATTACGGCAACCGCACAGATCGCAAACACGCCCGCATGAAGTATCTCGTCCACAACTGGGGCGTCGAGCGTTTCCGTGGCGAAGTGGAAGCGCGCCTGGGCTATGCCTTGCAACCCTTTGCGCCCATGCCGCCTCTGGAAAACGAGCTCCACCTGGGCTGGCAGGAACAAGGCGACGGCCGCTGGTATCTGGGCGTTTCGGTGGAAAACGGTCGCATCGCCGACGTGGGCGACCGCTGCCTCAAGAGCGGCCTGCGCGCAGTCGTGGAAAAATATCGCTGCCATGTGCGTCTGACGCCCAATCATGACATCCTGCTCTGCGGATTTCAACCAGCGCAGCGCCCTCACGTAGATGCCCTGTTGGCCGCCCACGGCGTCACTCCCGCCGAGGCTCTGAGCAACGTACAGCTCTACTCCATGGCATGTGTGGCCCTGCCCACCTGCGGCCTGGCTGTGGCCGAATCGGAGCGAGCGTTGCCAGGCGTCATCGACGATCTGGAAGCTACAGTCGCGCAACTCGGCCTGGCAGACGAACGCATCAGCGTGCGCATGACCGGCTGTCCCAATGGCTGCGCCCGCCCCTATGTGGCGGACATCGGCCTGGTCGGTCGCTCCTACGATCAATACGTGATCATGCTCGGTGGGCGCAGCAATGGCACGCGCCTCAACGAAACCTACAAAGATCTGGTGCGGACGCAAGACCTGGTGGCTGAAGTGCGTCCACTGTTGGTCTATTTCAAGCAAGAACGCCAGCTCGGTGAGCGTTTTGGCGACTTCTGCCAGCGCATCGGGACGGCGGGTCTCCTGGCTTATGCCGAACACGCCCTGGCCAATGGCAGCAACGGGACACACAGCAACGGAGGAAGCAATGGACATGTTTGACGCGCCCACATTGGCGTTGGGAATGGCAAGTCGCGCTGTGCAAACGCCGCCCTTCATCCCGCTGCCGTCGCCGCTACCCAAAAGCGGCGACGAGCTACATCAGCTCAACCGTCGTCTGGAGACCCTCTCCCTCGATGGCTTCTTGCGTTGGAGTCTGGATGTCTTTGGAGCGAAGATCGCCCATGTCACCAGCTTCGGACCGAGCGGCATGGTCATCCTGGATCATCTGCTGCGTCTGAAATCGACCATGCGGGTGCTCACCATCGACACCCAGTTCCTATTCAACGAGACCTATGAATTATGGGACGCCATCGAAGCGCGCTATGGCATCCGCATCGAGATCGTGAGCAGCCAGGTGACGCCCGAGCAGCAAGCGGACCTCTACGGCGCGCAGCTGTGGGAACTGGAGCCAGATGTCTGCTGCGACCTGCGCAAGGTGCAACCCCTGGCCCGCGCGCTGACCGGCCTGTCGGCCTGGTACACGGGCATCCGCCGCGACCAGTCTGCCAGCCGCGCCAACACCCAGCTTGTCGCCTGGGATCTGCGCTATCAACTCTTCAAGCTCAGCCCCCTGGCCGACTGGACGCGCCAGCAAGTGTGGGATTACATCCACGCGCACGACGTGCCCTACAACCGGCTGCACGACAGCGGCTTCACCAGTATCGGCTGCACCCACTGCACGCGGATTCCGGCGCACATGGGCGACGA
>CAZLMM010000024.1:0-73185 GCA_964560495.1 uncultured Caldilineaceae bacterium | reverse complement strand
GACTTTGCCTATGAGCGCTTTTTCCATCAGTACCTGAACGACAAACCATACGTGACCGAAGCCGGCGTCCAGGCGCTCATCGACGCAGCCCGGCAAGAGAATCCGACCGCGCGCGAACTGGTCGCAGGGGACATCATCGACGCCACTATCGTCCAAGAGCTCGACAAGAGCGGATTTATCGACGGCGTGTACAATCAATCTTCGCCATGAACACAGTCGAGCGATTTACTGCAAAAACTGATTTCTACGCTGCCCATCGCTGGGATTATGAGCCGACGGTGATCGACGCGCTGATGAAAATCACAGGATTGGTCGCAGGCGACGCGGCAGCCGATGTAGGCGCAGGTACCGGCGCGCTGACCCGCCACCTTCTGGAGGCGGGCCTGCGGGTGATGGCCGTGGAGCCAAACGCCAAGATGCGCCGCATCGCCGAGAGTCGCCTGGGAAGTTACCCCAACTTTGTCAGCGTCGATGGCCTGGCGGATGACACGGGTTTGCGCGCCGCCAGCGTTGCGCTCATCACGGCCGGGCGGGCGATCCACTGGTTTCCCCTAGCCTCGACGCGACGGGAATTTCTGCGCATCGTGCGGCCAGGCGGCTGGCTGGGGTTGTTCGGCGTGACCACCGCCGACGCCGAACTGAGCGATGCGACACGCACTTTGCAGAGGCCAGAATACGGTTGGGAGATGCGAGACAACAAGTTCACGCGCGGGGTGGTGGACAAGGCCTTCCTCTACGGCGGCGCTCACTTCCAGGAGGTGAGCGTCCCCGGCGTGCGGGTGGAAAACTGGGAGCAGTTTCTGGGACGGCTGCTTTCATTCTCTCATGCGCCCAACCCCGACCACCCAGCCTACCCTTCCTTCGTCGAGGCGGCCCATGCTCTCTTCGACCGCTTCGCCAGTGATGGGATGCTCAGCGTCCCTGTGGCGACGGAGATGACGATTGGAGTTCTCCATGCAGACCACTGAACCACTCCCTCATGCTGTTCCAGCCCCTTCCAGCGCGCCGTTCCCAGCGTTTGCCACACTCGTTCAGGCCTTCGAGCATGTCGTGCAGCGCCATGGTTCCGCCACGGCCATCGTCCATGACGAAACGCGCGTCACCTACGCCGGGTTGGATGCAGCGGCGAATCGCATCGCCCATGCAGTGTTGGCTTCGCCCCACAGCGGCGAAGCGCCGGTTGTTGTCTTCTTCGGCCACACCATCGAACAGATCGCTGCGATCTTGGGCGTGCTCAAAGCGGGATGCGCCTATTCTGCGCTCGATCCTACCTTTCCGCCAGAGCGCGCCGGGCTGATCCTGGACAGCCTGCAAAGCAAACTGATCGTGACGGATTCAGCGAACTGGGAGCAAGCCCGTCGCCTGGCCGCTGACCGCCGCAACGTTGTCAATGTGGATGCTATCGCGCCGACGACGCCGGTCGCTTCTCCCCAGGTCGCCATTGCGCCCGACGACCTGGCCGCCATCTTCTTCACATCTGGCACCACCGGCGCGCCCAAAGGCGTCATGCGCACCCATGTCGGGACGCTCACGCTGATGGCCGAGCGCGCAGCGATCTGGCCGACGCAAAGCAGCGACGTCGTCTCCATGCTCTATTCGTCCAGCTTTGGCGCTTCGGTTTCCGACTCGTTCGCTGCGCTCCTTAGCGGCGCATTGCTCTGTCTCTATGATCTGCGGCGCGATGGGCCAACCGGACTGGCCGCTTGGATTCATGAACATGGCGTCACGCGGTTGCATCTTCATGCGCCCGTGCTGCGTCAGCTCCTCGACAGCCTTTCCGCCGCGGTCAAATTCCCCACGCTGCGTTATGTCCGCCCGTCAGACCGGCTCCAACGCAGCGATGTGGAGCGGCTCTGGCGTCACCTGCCCGACGGCGCGCAGATCGGTCATTCTCTGGCGTCCACCGAGGCAGGCGTCATGACCATGCTCACCATGGAACGCGGCTGGATACCCGACGGCGAGATCGTACCCGTGGGTCGTCCATTGCCCAACGTTGAGATCCGCCTGCTTGATGGGTCCGGTCAGCCTGCACCGCCTGGTGAGGTGGGGGAGATGATGGTCAGCTCGCCTGCCCTCACGCCGGGCTATTGGCGCGACCCAGAACTGACCGCCGCCAAATTCTTCGTTGATCCTGACTCGGGCCGGCGCTTCTATCGCCTGGGTGACCTGGCGCGTTGGCGTCCCGATGGCCTGTTGGAGCTGGCCGGTCGCAGAGATTTTCAGGTGAAAATCCGCGGCTACCGCGTCGAATTGGGCGAGGTGGAGGCGAATCTGGAGCAACTGCCTTCTGTGCGTCAGGCCTTGGTGATCGCCGACGCCCGCAGCGAGAGAGAGGCGCGCCTGATAGCTTATGTCGCGCCCACGACGGTGGATCGCTTCAGCCTGTCCGAGTTGCGCCGTGAGCTGGCAGGCCGGCTGCCCGCCTACATGATTCCCGCCGCGTTCATTGTGATGGAGCGGTTGCCGCTGATGACCAACGGCAAGATCGACCGGCGGGCATTGCCGCCGCCATCCAGCGCCCGTCCTGCCGTCGATACAGCGTATATCGCCCCGCGCACGCCCATCGAAGAAAAGGTGGCCGCCATCTGGGCCGAAGTGCTCGGTCTGGAGCGCGTCGGCGTCTGTGACAACTTCCTCGATCTGGGTGGTCATTCGTTGCAGGTCGCGCGCATCGTCAGTCGGGTCATGGACACTTGTCAGGTCGAAATCCCATTGAGTGCGCTCTTTGCATCGCCCACCGTGGCGGATATGGCGTTAGCCATCACCCAGCAAGAGGCGGCGCATCTCGACGCGGATGAGCTTGAACAGCTGCTCGCCAGCGTCGAGGCTCATCATTCCACCCCAGTGTAGAGGACTGATTGCCCAGGTCTCTGCGGATGATCTGGCGGAGATGCTAAGTGAGCTGGAAGATAACCGATCATGAATGATCTCAAACAGCGCATCGCCAATCTTTCTCCCGACCAGCGCGCCCGTCTGGAAACGCGCTTGCTGGAGCGCCTGGCAACCATCGGTTCGGCGACCATTCCCCGACGCAAGAACACAGACGCCGCGCCTCTCTCCTTTGCGCAGGAGCGCCTTTGGTTTCTGGATCAGTTGCACCCTGGTTTGACCGCATACAACGAGTGCAGCGCCTATCGCCTTGAAGGGCAGCTCGATGTGGATGCCCTGCAACGCAGTCTGGACGAAATTGTGCGACGCCACGAGAGTCTGCGGACAACATTCGCGGTGCGCAACGGCGCGCCTGTACAGATCGTCAACCCGCCGCGCCCGCTGCCGTTGACGCGCATCGACCTCACGCATCTATCTCCCCATGACCAGGAGACTGCGACGCGGCGATGCGCTGACGAAGAGACCGAGCGCCCCTTCGACCTGACGCAGGATCTGACGCGACGCGCTTCGTTGTTGTGTTTTGGAGAAGAAGATCATGTGCTGCTCCTTGGCCACCATCACATCTCCAGCGATGCGTGGTCGGGCAGTATCTTCTGGCGAGAGTTGATGACGCTCTATGCTGCATTTTCCCAGGGCAGCCAGGTCACATTGCCTGAGCTGCCTGTCCAATACCCCGATTACGCCGCCTGGCAGCGTGAGCGCCTGCAGGATAAAACGCTCAAACGCCTGCTCGATTACTGGAAAGAACGATTGAATGGCGTTCCCTCGCTTTGGCAGATGCCCACCGATTTCCCACGTCCAGCCAATATGGCATATCGGGGTGAACGCATTCAGTTCTTTCTTGCTCCAGAGTTGGCCCATGGGCTGCGTTCTCTGAACAAAAAGGCAAATGCAACGCTTTTCATGACCCTGTTGGCTGCCTTTCAGACCTTGCTTTATCGCTTCACTGGCAGCAGCGATATTCTTGTGGGCGCGCCGGTGGCCAATCGCCCTTTGTCGGAGCTGGAGTCGCTGATCGGCTTCTTCGTCAACACGCTGCCCTTGCGCGCAGACCTGGCTGGCAACCCATCCTTTTTGGATGTACTGCAACAGGTGCGCCAGCTTGTCCTTGAAGCCATCGATCATCAGGACTTGCCCTTCGAACGCATGGTAGAAGAGCTCCAGGTCGAGCGCAACCTGGCCTATAGTCCCCTGGTGCAGGCGATCTTTTCCGTGCAGAATGCGCCGCGCACCGAAGTCAGGCTCCCCAAGTTGCACGTCACACCACTGGCTCTTCCTTCGCAAAATGTTCACTTTGACCTGCACATGATCCTGCGCGAGTCGGGCGAGCGGCTGCAAGGGGTTTGCATCTATCGCACCGACCTGTTCGACGCTGCGACGATCCGCCGCTTCATCGCCGCTTACGAAACGCTGCTGACGAGCATCACGGCCAATCCCGCACGATCTATCGACGAGTTGGAACTGCTCAGCCCCGACGAGCAACGGCGTTTGCTGGTCGATTGGAATGCAACGACCCGTGAGATTGCGCCTGGCTGTCTCCATCAGGCCTTCGAGGAACAGGTTCGCCGCACCCCCGAAAGGACGGCGGTCATCAGCGGCGAGCATCGGCTCACATATCGTCAGCTCAACGAGCGGGCCAACCGACTGGCGCACGCCCTCATCGCTGCCCACCTTCCACCAGCAGCGCCGATTGCGCTTTGCGTCGAACGATCCTGCGAAATGACGGTCGGCGTTCTGGCGATCCTCAAGGCCGGCTACGCCTATGCGCCGCTCGAACCAACCCATCCGCCCGAACGCCTGCGCATGATGTGCGACGAGCTTGAGGCGAGAATGGTCATCACCCATGCGGCGTTGGCTTCCCATTTTTCGCACACGCCCAGACAAATCCTCGCTATCGACGCACAACCGTCTGGGCTTGCCCCGGAAGAGACGCAAAACCCCAATCTGTCCATCGCCCCCGGGCAACTTGCCTACATCCTCTTCACGTCCGGCTCGACGGGAAAGCCCAAAGGGGTCATGATCGAACATCGCCAGATCATGAATTATGTAGCGGCCATGCTGGAGGAGCTTGTCCCGCCGGCCAGCAGCTGCGCCATGGTGCAACCCTTGACTGTCGATTCTTGCCTGACCATGCTCTTTCCACCTCTGGTCAGTGGTGGATCGCTCCATCTGCTGTCCCAAGAACAGGCGTTGGACGGGGCGGCGTTGAGCGATTACTTCCACGAGCACGCCATCGACTGTCTGAAGATCGCCCCGTCGCACCTGGCCTCTTTGTGCGCCGACGCCGATCCTGCCAGGCTCATGCCGCGCCGGCGGTTGATCCTGGGCGGCGAGCCATCCCAGTGGCAATGGGTGGAATCGCTGCGAGCAGCCGCGCCCGAGGGCTGTCGAGTCTACAACCACTACGGCCCGACTGAGACAACCGTGGGCGTGCTCACCCACCTTTTTCAGGGCTGCGATTCCCATACCCCGCCGATCATGACGCCCCTGGGACGACCCCTGACCAACACCCAGGTCTACATCCTCGACCGCCTCTTCCAACCCGCGCCTGTTGGCGTCGCAGGCGAGCTGTTCATCGGCGGCGAAAATGTGGGACGAGGTTATCTTTGCCAGCCGGGGCTGACTGCTGAACGCTTCATCCCGAATCCGTTTGGATCTGGTCGGCTCTATCGCACCGGCGACCGGGCGCGCTACCTGCGCGATGGCAGCGTCGAATTCCTGGGCCGCCTCGACGACCAGGTGAAGATACGCGGCTTTCGCATCGAGCTGGGCGAGATCGAAGCGGAACTGGCGCGCCATCCTGCGGTGCGCATGGCTGCCGTCAATCCATTCACAGCAAGCGGCGACGAACGCCAGTTGGCGGCCTATGTGGTTCTGAACGAACGGGAAGTTCGAGCTGCCGATCCAGGAGCGTTCCTACGACCTTTCCTGAAAGAACGGCTGCCAGAATACATGATCCCCGTCGCGTATGTGGCGCTGAATGAATTGCCGCGCACAGCCCACGGCAAACTCAACCGTCAGCAGTTGCCGCGGCCGGATGCACATCATTTCAGCAGATCGCTCTTCGTCGAGCCAGCCACGCCGGTGGAAGAAGAAATTGCAGCCATCTGGCGCGATATCTTGAAGATGGAGCGCATCGGCGTCGATGAAAACTTTTTTCGCCTGGGAGGTCACTCGCTCATGGCGACGCGTGTGATTGCTCGCATCCGCGCAGCGTTCGAGGTTGAATTGCCTCTCCGTTCTATCTTCGAATCGCCCACCATCATGGGGCTTTCAGAAAAGGTGGAGGATCTCCTGCTGACCCAGCTCAGCGGAGGTGGGCAAAACGCGCCGGAGCGAGAGGAATTCCTGCTATGAGCTCCCTTGACCAACGCATCGCCAGACTTTCACCCTCCGAACGACGCCTGCTCGAGCTGCATCTGCAACGCCGGCAGGGAGCACGCTCTCTTACATCGACCATCACACCCCGACCATCGACCGGGCCAGCGCCTCTTTCTTATGCGCAACAGCGTCTTTGGTTTCTCGACCAATTGCAGCCCGGACTGACTGCCTACAACGGCGTGACCGCGTATCGGCTGACCGGCCAGCTTGATTTTTCTGCGCTAAAACGCAGCCTGGATGAAATCATACGCCGCCACGAAAGCCTGCGCACGACCTTCGAGGTGCATGATGGGCAGCCCTGGCAGGTGATCCAGCCGGCTGGGGAATTCCCGTTGACAACGGAAGACCTTGCTCACACGCCCGCCGACTGCCGGCAGTCCGAGATTGAACGGCGCGTCGAGAACGAAAGAAACCGCCCTTTCGACTTGACCCGCGACATGATGCGCCGTGCAACGCTGTTGCGTTTTGGCGAGCAAGAGCACATATTGATACTTGCGGGCCATCACATTGCGTCGGACGCCTGGTCTGGGGGCGTCATGTTGCGCGAACTGAGCGCGCTCTACAATGCATTCGCCAAAGGCGAGCCGGCCAGCCTGCCCGACCTGCCCATCCAATATGCCGATTATGCTGTCTGGCAGAGACAGTATCTCTCGGGCGAGCAGCTGACCCGCCAGCTCGACTACTGGCGCACACAACTCGCCGATCTCCAGCCATTGAATCTGCCTACAGATCACCCTCGACCTGTAACCTACAGCTATCACGGTCAGCGTTTCCATTTCACACTGTCGCCACACCTTGCAACCAGGCTGCGCGCCCTGGCCCAGTCTGAGAGCGCAACGCTCTACATGACGCTCTTGGCGGCCTTCTTCGCCTTTCTCCATCGCCACACAGGGCAGACCAACATTGCCGTCGGGACGCCCATCGCCAACCGCAACCATCTGGAGATCGAGAATCTCATCGGCTTCTTTGCCAACACGTTGGTCATGGCGTGCGACCTGTCTGGCAACCCTACCTTTCGTGAGTTGCTGCGTCGTGTGCGCCGGATTGCGCTGGAAGCCTATGAACACCAGGAACTGCCTTTCGAGAGGCTGGTGGAGGAGCTTCATCCAGAGCGCAGCCTCAACCGCAATCCTCTCTTCCAGATCGTCTTCCAATTGCTGAGCGGTATAGAACGCAACCCGGCATTGCTTGGTCTGCAAATCGAACGGTTGTCTATTCGGAGCACATCCACCCATTTCGACCTGGAACTGAATCTCTATGAGACTGACAACGCCCTAAGCGGCGCCTTAGTCTATTGCACTGCACTCTTCGACAACGCGACAGCCGAGGCATTGATCGGGCGTTGGCAAATCCTTCTCGAGAGGATCGTTGACGATCCGGACCAGGCCATCAGCACGCTGCTGTTGTTGACTGAAGCAGAACAACATCGATTGCTTGTGGAATGGAATGACACGCGTGCACCCTATCCGCGCGACCGCTGTTTGCATCAGTTGTTCGAAGATCAGGCAGAACGCACTCCCCAAGCCACGGCGCTTCTCTATGCAGACCAGGTCATAAGCTATGGCAACCTCAATTTACAGGCAAACCGCGTTGCCTGTCATCTGCGACGATTCGGCGTGGGCCCAGGGGTGAAGGTCGGGCTCTTCATGCATCGTTCGCCCATACTTTACATTTCTATGCTGGCGATCCTCAAGGCAGGCGGCGCCTACCTGCCCCTGGATCCAGCCTTGCCCGCATCGCGGCTGACCTTCATACAGACCGACGCCCAAGCGCGCCTGGTGCTGACGCTCTCTGACATCGCGACTCTTCTACCCCCAACAAGCGCCCAAGTTTTGTGCGTAGACGCCCTGACGTCAGCAGTAATGGATGACACAGATGGCGTCAATCTGCCTTGCGTCAACACACCGGACGACCTAATCTACGTGATGTATACTTCAGGCTCCAGTGGCGCCCCCAAGGGAGTGGAAATTCAGCATCAAGCGGTGAGCAGGTTGGTTTTTGGTGCACAGTATGCGGATGTCGGGCCCCATCAAACCTTTCTTCAACTTGCTCCCCTTTCGTTCGATGCCTCGACCTTCGAAATTTGGTGTGCGCTGGTTCATGGCGCTCGCCTGGTCATCGCACCCGAAGGGTTGCATGACCACTTTGAATTGGCAAAGCTCATCTCTCGACATAGGGTGAGTGTGCTCTGGCTGACTGCAAGGTTTTTTGACAACATCATCGAGCATCATCCTCAAGCGTTGGCCGGCGTACAATGCCTCCTGACCGGGGGAGCAGCACTCTCTCCACGCCACGTCCGCAAGGCCCAAGCCGAGCTGCCTGGCGCACGCCTGGTCAACGGTTACGGGCCTACTGAGAACACGACATTCACCTGCTGTCATGTCATCCCGCAAGATTTTCCTCACGCTGCTGCATCCGTGCCCATTGGTCGCCCTGTGGAGAACACTCAGGTGTACGTCCTTGACGCGCACATGCAGCTGACGCCTATCGGCATGATCGGCGAACTCTATAGCGGCGGCGCGGGCCTGGCGCGCGGTTATCTCCGCCGCCCCGGCCTGACAGCCGAACGTTTTCTGCCCGATCCATTCACGCCGGGTCAGCGCATCTATCGCACTGGCGATCTGGCGCGCTGGCGTTGGGACGGCGCGCTAGAGTTTATAGGGCGCGTGGACGACCAGGTGAAGGTACGCGGTTATCGTGTGGAACCGGGCGAAATCGAAGCGACGCTGGCTCTGCACCCCAATGTGAGCGCCTGCGCGGTCGTCGCCCGGCCAGATGCGACGGGCGACATGCGCTTGGTCGCCTATTTCACATCCGCCAGACCGTCCGCGCCAACCAGTAGCGATCTACGTAACTTTCTGCGCGCTTCCCTGCCCGACTACATGACGCCGGCTGTCTACATTCAGCTCGAATCGCTGCCCCTGACAGCCAACGGCAAGGTGAACCGTCGCGCCTTGCCACTGCCCGACGCCGAACGATCCACGGCGGCAGTGAGCGCGCCGACGACTCCCGTCGAGGAAAAGCTGGCCGCCCTCTGGGCCGAAGTGCTTGGCCTGCCCAGCGTCAGCATCCACGAGAGTTTTTTCGATCTGGGCGGTCATTCATTGCTGGCCGTGCGTCTCTTCGCCCGCATTGAAGATGAGTTTGGCGTGCGTTTGCCGCTGGCCCTGCTCTTTCGCAGCCAGACCATCGCTGAACTTGCGCCCCATCTTGCGCAACCCGACGCGCCGCAGGAGTGGCCTACACTGGTGGCAATCCAGACAAGTGGCGTTCGCCCGCCCTTCTTCTGCGTCCACGGCTTTGGCGGCGGCGTGGTGGGCTATGTCGATCTGGCGCGGCTGTTAGGGCCAGATCAGCCATTTTACGGCCTGCAGGCTGCCGGTCTGGATGGCAATGAAGCCCCGGACCTGCGCGTGGAGGACATGGCGACGCGCTACATCGCCGCCATGCGCAGCGTGCAGCCCCATGGCCCCTACCGCATGGGGGGCTATTGTTTTGGCGGCGTGGTTGCCTTCGAGATGGCGCGGCAACTGGAAGCCCAGGGAGAACAGGCGGCGCTGGTGGCAATCATGGAAGGATACGCGCCAGGCGCACGTCGCCGCAGCGCGCGCCGTCTGGATGCGCAACGCCTGCTCGCCATCTGGCGCAATCTACCCTACTGGTTGGAAGATTATTGGCGGCTGGGCGCGCAAGAGATTGTCTGGCGCGCCCAGCGCAAAATGCATCGTTGGCGTTGGCGGCTTATCCACGGAGCCCAGAAAGCGACGCCCGTGGATATCCGTGATGTGCTGGCCGACGACGCGGTCTTCGTGCCCGACCACCAACGCCGGCTCATGGAAATCCATCTGGCCGCCATTCGCGCATATCGTCCACAACCCTACAGAGGGACAGTGACGTTCTTTGCCGCACGTGGGCGCACCATCACCAGCGCGCTCACCGGCTCGCTCGATCCCCAGCGCGGGTGGGGCGCATTGGCGCTGGGCGGCGTCACTGTCCACACGGTGGAGGGAGGGCATCGCAACATCCATCTGCCGCCCAATGTGGCGTCCCTGGCGGCGGCGTTAGGCGACAGTCTGGAAAAATCCTATCAGCCCGAATTCCATGCCAGCCAATCGTCGATGCTTGCGCCAAGCGAGAAGGCTGGCCGGAAGCCTGCATCTCGCTGAATGCGACCGATATCCAACGCGACGCGCGCCTGCTGCGGACGCATCGCCACATCAGCCTGGTCGGGGTCGTCCACCCATGTCACCGCTAATCCCCTCTCGCTAAACGCCGCCGCTGCCTCGTCGAAGCGCAGCGCTGTGCCGCAGCTTACATTGTAGACGTTGTGTCGCCAGAGGGGCGCATGGAGCATCGCCCAAGCCGCCGCGCCAATGTCGGCGGCGTAGGTCCAGTCACGCTTCACGGCAGGGCCGGCCAGCCGCAGGGGGCGCTGGTCGCACAGCGCGCAAAAGAGCCGCTGGATTGCGCTGACGTTTGGCCGGCTGGCCGATAGTCGCTCCATGGGTCCATAGACCGCGGAAAGACGCAGCGAGGCCATTGGCTTGCCGGTCAGCCGGCCATAGCGGGCGGCAAGTAGCTCGGCGCTGTATTTGGTGATGGCGTAGAGATTGGTGAGATCGAGCGCGCCGCCTTCACGTTGTGCTCTGCCGGGTGGGCGTTTGGGTGCGCCATAGACGCCGCTGCTGCTCAACATCAGCACACGCTCGACATGGTCGCACCGCAGCGCAGAATTGAGCACATTGATGGCGCCGCCCAGGTTCACACCCACCACTTCGGCGGCGCGCGTGCACTCCTGTTCGTCGTTGACAGTGACGGCGGCGGCGTGGATCACGTGCGTAACGCCCTCGTCGGCAACCAGCCCGGCGAACGAATCAGCATCGCGCACATCCAGCCGACAATAGCGGATGCGCGTTTTCACCGGCGCAAGGAAACGCTCGATGGCTGCATCCCACGGCTGCATGTCTGCGGCGATCACCTGGACGCCCTCGTGGTCAGCCAATGCTCTCACCACGTTGACGCCAACGAAACCCAAACCGCCTGTGACAAGTATTTTCATCGGCGTAGGATATTGACAGACAGGATGACAGGATTCACAGGATGGATTATCATCTTGTCAACTCTTCATCGTGTTGTTTCGGGAGGCGCAATGCCCTGGCGCGCATAGAATTCGTGCATCTGCACGGCGCGCCCCTTGGCGCTGCTCTCGATGGCGGCAAAACAGAGCGCCAGCGTATACAGGTGATCCACGCCGCTGCATTCCAACGCCGCGCCGTCATGGAGATGAGCCTTGAACGCGCTCATGAGTGCGTCTGTGTCGTCATAAAAAGCGCGGAAGGGCGGCAGCTCGATGGGCGTGAGACTGGCGTCGCCTGTGCGTGCAACAGCCAGGTCCTCGAACAATTGACGCTGCACAATGACGCCCTTGCTGCAATCCGTGCGCCATTGGAATTGCAGTTCGTTCCAGCCGCCGGTCCATGTGCCCAGATACGTCACTTCGAGACCGCCGGCCAAAGTCAGCAAACAGCTCACATTGCTGTCGTGGGCATACATACTCCAACCGGGATTCCAGGTGCGGCAGTGCACCTGCTCCACCTCGCGGCCATAGCAGAAGCGGATCAGATCCAGATGATGAATGCTCTGCTCCAACATCATAGGGTGCTGCATGGTAAGGGGATATTTGTTGAGATGAGGCAGCCTGCCGTCGCGGTTGCGCAGATAGGTGAAGCAGCCAAAACCTGGACTGCCCAATGTTTCGTTGAGCGCCAACTCCCGAATCTTGCGACTGACAGGCAAGTAGCGGAAGTTCAACCCCACCATCAGTGGCAGGTTTGCCCGCCGCGCCAGCTCGACAATCTGCACCGCCTCGGGCAGGTCGACGGTCAGCGGCTTTTCCGCCAGAAGCGGCAGCCCAGCCGCGAAAATCTGTCGCGCCTGCGCCAGATGACCTTCGGGCGGCGTCACCAACAGCACGGCGTCGCTCTGGACGGTTGCCAACGCCTCGTCCAGATTGGTAAAGCCGGATACGCCCGGCCGCGTCGACTGGAAGGCCGCCACAGCCTGGGGATTGACATCGACCAGCCCGCTGTGCATTACATCGCTCCGTCGGTCAATGATTTCGCCCCACATGCGCCCGCGCGCGCCCAGTCCAACCTGGAGAATACGCAATGGTGTTGTGTTCATTGAGTTCACCGGTAGTCAGTGATTGGACAGGATGACAGGATTTGCAGGATCAACTTTTCCTGTCCATCCTGCCATCCTGTCTATAGGCTTTCCATGAATCGCTGTATACGCTCGACTGCCTGCTCGATGCGCTCGATGGGCTGCAAGTAGCTGATGCGCACATACCGATCCGAGTCGTCGCCAAACATGCTGCCCGGGAAGATCATCACCTGCGCCCGGCGCAACAGCTCCTCGCAGAACTGCGGCGACGGCATTCCCGTGCTCGCCACGTTGGTGTAGATGTAAAACGCGCCGCCCGGATGACCATAGGTGAAGCCCATCTCCTTGAGCGCCTTCATTAGATAGGCGCGACGCTCGCCGTACTGCTCGCGCATGGCCTCCACTACATCCTGCGGGCCGGTGAGCGCAGCCAGCGCCGCATATTGGGCAGGCGTATTAGTGTTGATGCTCAGGGTGTGGCGCGGTTCGATCAGCCGCTGGATGAACTCGCCCGGCGCAGCCAGATAGCCGACGCGCCAACCGGTCATGGCGTAGGACTTGGAGAAGCCGTTGAGCGTGATGACGCGCTCCTTCATGCCAGCCAGCGAAGCGACCGAGAGATGCTCGGAGCCTTCATAGATGAGCTTCGAGTAGATCTCGTCGCTGATCAACACGAGATTGTGACGCACGACCAAGTCGGCGATCTGGCGGATGACCGCCGGCGGCGTCACTGCGCCGGTGGGGTTGTTGGGCGTCACCAGCACCAGCGCTTTGCTGGCCGGCGTGATGCGCGCCTCGATTTCTTCTGGCATGAGGGCAAAATCGTGCTCCTCGAAGGTGGGCGCGGGGACGGGCTTGCCGCCGCACATGACCACTGCCTGGTCATAGGTGGTGAAGCGCGGCGACGTGATCAACACTTCATCGCCCGGATTGACCAGGGCCAACATACACAACATGATGGACTCTTGCACGCCCGCGGTCACGATGATCTCGTCGGCGCGATAGTCCAGATTGTTCTCGCGACACAGGGCGTCGGCGATAGCTGCGCGCAGCTGGGGCAGGCCGGCGGGATGGGTGTAGTGGTGCTGATTCTGGTCGATGGCGCGCTTGGCCGCCTCGACAATATGCCGGGGCGTATGAAAATCCGGGTCGCCGCGCCCCAGCGCGATCACGTCGCGCAGGCTGGCGGCGGTCTCCAACATCCTGGTGCGAAAAGAAACATCCTCCTCCACCATGCGCCCGGCCAGCGCCTGCATCAGAGGCGAATTGTTCATGATGGCGCTCCCGTCTATACCATGCGTTTACCTTCGAGAAAAGTCATCGTCACCCGGCTGAGGGCGTCGATCTCCTCCAGTGGGTTGCCCTCGACCACGATGACATCGGCCAGTTTGCCAACCTCCAGCGTTCCCAACTTCTTTTCCAGCCGGTTGATCCTGGCCGCAACGCTGGTTGCGCTGCGAATGGCGTCGTAGTTGTCGCGTTTCACCCCCAGTCGCACCATGAATTCCATCTCGGGCGCAATCACATCATGGCCGACCACTGGGCTGCCGGCGTCGGTGCCAAAGCCGATGGTCACGCCGGCTTTGGCTGCGTTGATCAGCCCTTGATAACGGCTGGGGTCGCCCACAGCCTTTTGCCGTTCGGCGATCTTCCATTCGGGTACGTTGAACTGGCGCGCCAGCTCGGGCTTGCTCTGCATGACCAGGGGCGCAAAGGTGGTGACGATGGGGATGTTCTTGTCGAGCAAGAGCTGGATCGTGCTGTCGCTCATGCTGCCGCCATGCTCCACGCAGTCTACGCCGAAGCGCGCCACGCGCTCGATGCAGGCATTGTAGGTGGCGTGAGCGGTGATGGGCAGGCCGTTGCGATGGCTCTCGTCGATGACCGCATCCAGCTCTTCGTCGGTGAATTCCAGGGTGTCGTGACAAGCCATGATCTTGATCAGGTCGGCGCCGCCCCGCACCTGTTCGCGCACGGCGCGACGCATCTCGTCTGCGCCGCTGGCCTCGCGGCAGCACCAATAGGTGTGGCCGCCTGTCTGGATGATGGCCTCGCCGCAGATGAGCAGCCGCGGGCCGGGGAAGATGCCCTGGGCCACCGCTTGTTTGGCAAAAAAATTGGTCTTGTTCATGCCCAGGTCGCGCACAGTAGTGACGCCGGAACGCAAGGAGATGAGCATATTGCCCGCGCTCTTGTACGCGCTGATCTCCGGCGCATCGTCCATGGATTGGCGCGCCAGGTCATGGATGCCATCCCAGGCCAGGTGGGCGTGGCTGTTGAACAGCCCCGGCAGGATTGCGCCGCCGGTGTTGACAGCCTGGGCTGCCCGCTCGCCCAGCTCGCTGGCCGGGCCAACGGCAACGATCTTGCCGTCGGCGAACTCGACAAAACCGTCCTCGAACACTTCGTCACCCACACAGGTGAGCACGCGCCCCCGCAGGATGCGCTGTTCTTTGGGTGCGTCGAACATGGGCTTGATGATCTTCTGATAGTGCCAGGCAGGTGGTTCGGGCATAGTGTGACGTCTCCTTGAGATGATGAATGAGTATCTTCTCAATAAGTGGGAGGCGTGAGATAGGGCGGAAGGCAATCACCGCTCACTATGAACAGGTTGTTCCGCCCCACCTCATGCCCGCACCACCAGTCATTGAGAAGATACATAAATGAATGATCAAAGTGCGAAAACCGTAGGTGCGATTCCCAATCGCACATGGCTGGTTGCTTCGGATCGATTCCTATTCGTGTTGCAAATGTTCAATCAGCTCGCGCGCGATCATCGCCCAGGCGTCGGCCAACGGTGCGCCGGCCACATGCGGCGTGAGGATCACATTGTCGCCGGCCAAAGCAAAGAGCGGGCTGTCGGCCGGCAAAGGTTCGTAGCGAAAAACATCCAGACCGGCGCCGGCGATCTGGCCGCGGCGCAGCGCATCTGCCAGCGTGTCTTCATCCACCAGCCGCCCGCGCGCCGTGTTGATCAGATAGGCGGTCGGCTTCATCAGCGCCAATTCCCGTGCGCCGATGTGCTTGTCATTGCCATCTGGCCCTTCCTGAAAACGATGGTGCAGGCTGACGAAGTCGCTCTCAGCCAGCAACGCATCGAACTCGCGCCACTGCACGCCCAGGCGCGTCTCGGCGGTCGGATCGAGGCGATGACGCTGCGTGTAGAGCAGCTTCATGCCGAAGCCGCGCAGCCGGACAGCCACAGCGCGGCCGATCAGCCCCAGCCCCACCAACCCCACGGTTTTGCCATACAACACACCCCACTCTCGCAGGCCGATCCAGTTGTAGGTGTAACGCCGCTGGTCGGTGAGGATAGGCTGGCTGCGTTCGGGCAGCCACTGCTGGACGTTGGTCTGGCGAATGACGGCGAGCAGATGGCGGCTTAGCGCCATGATCAGCATGACCGTGTGCTCGGCCACGCCCACCAGCGCGGTATTGGGCAGGTCAACCACAGGCGCGGTCAGCCCAGCGGGTACAGCGGCGTGGCCGGTGTCCAGGCGAAAGACCATGCGCAGAGTGTCGCCCGCGGCAGCAAGTAGGGCCGGCGTCACATCCACGTTCTCGGTCAAGATAGCTGCTGCGCCGTCAGGTGCGTCAACCAGCGACCAATCTGTGGGCAGGCGAATGCGGATGGCCTCGATCTGTTCGGCGCGGATGGCCGGGTCGGCAACATAGATTTTCATAATTCGCGTTCTATGCAATTCCCAACTCACGCAACGCGCGCGCCGCGCCGTCCAGGTTCGTCAGGTGCATGCTGGCATAGTTCGGCGCAAAGATCACTCCCTGGCCGCCGGCGCGATAAGTCGCCAGCACACTGCGATAAACGATGTCGGGCGTGCACCTGGCCTGTTCGGGCAGCACGCGCGGCGCGTCCACGCCAATGCCCATGTAGACCGGGATCTTCCCGCCGACGCCGCGTACAGCATCGGCGCACTGGCCGTAAACATAGGTGTCCGGGTCCATGCCTGTTGCAACCAGCTTTTCCCAGGGCGCTTCCTGCAACCCCAGCAGCTTGTACATGATGGGCGTCAGTTCGGGCGGCGTGAAGTCGCGCAAGATCGACTTGTGCAGGTCGCTCAGTTCTTTCACATAGACCTGGCCGGCCTGGTGCTGGTAAGTGATGGGCTTGACCCAATCGGCGTAGCGCGTTTGCTCGGCCCAGGGCCACTGGGCCTTACGAAAGAGATTGAAGTGATTGCGATTCCAGACGTTGAGGCCGAACTCCAGATCGGGATTGCACCACTTGACTTGGCCGTAGATCTCCCGATCCAAATCTTTGTTGCGCTCCAGCCAGAAGCGCTCCCAGATGAGGATCTCCGGGTTGGCAAAGAGCATGCGCAGGAACTCGATGAGCGCGCCATCCACGAAGGCGTCGCCGGCGCGCGCCTGCTGAAAGAATTCCCACACCGGCAGGAACGCCTTGCGCGCCGATTCCACATCGACGCCGCGCGCCGCGGCCTCGCGACGGCAGTGCTCGCAGAAACAACCGGGCGCTTGGCCAGAAACCATCTGATCCAGGGGGCTGCGCCGCTCGTTGCACCACATGACGCCGTCGATGGCGTAGCTGCGACATTGATCCTCGACCATGCTCCACCACCAGCGCCGGTAATCCGGGTGGTTGGTGCATGGCTCCGAACCGACGCGGCCATAGAGATCAACCTCCAGATATTGGGGCATGTTGGCAATGGCGACGTTATTCACCGAACCGTGGCCGGCATATTTGAAGAGCGGCTCCATGAGCTCGGGCATGACGCGCATTCCCCGTGTTTTGGCGGCAGGAATGACCGCTTCCAGCACATCGAAGCCGGCTGTCGCCTCATCTCTGGCGCGGAACTCTTTGATCGCGGTATGAGCGTAGTACTCCGGGTGGGGGTTGAAATAGGCGCCGCCTTTCATCTCGATGGGTTCGGGCACGCCGTGGTCGGGCCAGCCATCCAGCTTGTGGGAGATGCTGCGCCCGGCTTTGAGTCCCAGCCAGGAGACCGTGCCGATCATGAGCACGTTGACGCCCACACGCTCTTGCAGCGCGTGGAGCACGGCGTCAGCGCCTTCGTCAATAAAGCTGATGGGGCTGATCTGAATGCCCACGAATTTCTGATTAGTCATAGATTCCTATCCTCACTCGGCAAGGATGCGCCACCGGTGTGCAAACTCGTCAAGCGGTTTGCCGCCGGTGGGTGTGACAAGCAGATTGTCCTGAACAAAAATGCCAAAGCCATCGTCATCCACCACCAGACCAGGGTGCACGTTGAAGACCATGTTTTCCTGGAAGCGGTCTGTGTTATCCATCAGCCCGAAGGGTGGGCGGATCACATTGAGGCCAATGAGATGTCCATCCCACAGACCGCGCCCGCTGACGCGCCAGCCCGCTTCGCTGAAGGTCGCCTCGATGGTCTGCGTCACCGCGCGACCTTCCACGCCTGGGCGCAGCATCGCCTGGACGCGTTCGATGGCCTGGACGCAGGTCTCGAAGTAGTGCAACTCGCGCGCAGTCGGGCGGCGAAACGAGTAGACCGCGGATAACTCGACCCAAAAGCCGCTGGGACCGGCGAACTCCAACGAAACCTTGACCACATCGTCGGCGCTGATGAGCCGGTCCGTGGGCGGCCGCAAAAACGGGCGAACGCCCACCGTCAGGTGAGCAATGCCATCCAGGCAACCCTGCTCGGCCAGAAGCTCCACGGCCTCGGCCATGATCGTGCGCTCGCTGCGCCCCGGTCGAAGCGCAGTTTCCAGCCGTTCATGGGCAAGCGCGACGGAGCGATAACTCTCCGTCTGCAAGGCGATTTCTTCGGCGCTGCGGATCGCCATGATCTGGTCGACGGCGGGCGCGGCGTCTTCCAGCTGCGCAGCAGGCAAGGCGACTTGCAGGGCAAGCGCATCTCCATAGACCATCACCTGCCCCAGTCCCACCACACCGATACGCTCAGTCGCCAGTCCCAGGCCGGCCAACGCATCGCCGACTGTGGCGACCATGTTCAATGTGGGCCGCACATCATTGATCCAGCCGACCTCCTTCGCCCAGAAAGACTGAGAGCCGGCGCCCAGCACCAGGATCGGGTCGCCTTCCAGGGGAAAGACGGCGAAGCCTTTGCCCCCCCATAACCGCCAGTCGGAGACATAACGCACATAGCCACGCTGCATGGCTTCGGCGTTGCCCGCCAGGATCAGCGCCCGGTAGCCCTGCTCCTCCATCATGGCGCGCAGGGCCGCATAGCGTCTGTCACGTTCCAGGAGAGATGCCATCGCTGTGTCTTTCTAGTGGAAAATAATCAATGGAAAATAGTCAATGGAAAATGGTGAATGGGGATTCGCTCCCCACCACCCCCAAGGCATCACGACCTCAACTCCCCGTTGCCCGACCGTTTCACCTTCACATACTCCTCCAGCAAATTTGCTGTGCAGACCGCGCCGTTCAGGTAGTCTTCGATGCGAATGTACTCATCCGGCGCGTGCAGGCGATCCTCCGTTGGGCCAAAGCCGCTGTAGGCCTGCTCGTCGATGCCGAGAATTTTGGCGAAGAGGGGTTCAGGGCCGAAGCCCGGATAGGTCGGCTGGCGCGCCGGCTCCACACCAAAGGTCTTGCGGATAGCATTGCCCAGGGCGGTCGCGGCCGGGCTATCGGGCGCGCAGCGATACCAGTCCGTCTCGACGAGGAGCTCCACGCTGAGGTCGGTGAAACCGCGCCGATCCAGGTGGTCGCGTAACATCTGCACGATGCGCTCACCCCGTTGATTGGGCACGGTGCGGAAATCAAGCTCGGCGGCGGCGAAATGGGGCACCACGCTCTTTTGCATGGGACGCACATAGCCGCCCTCCCAACCGACGAGATTGCAGCACGGCGTCAGGTAGAGCCGAGTGAGGGCATCCAGTCCGCTGACGCCGCCCACGAAGGCCGTTTGGCCAGAGTCGCGCAGCAAATGCGCGCCGTCCCAGGGCAGCGTGGCCATGGCCGCCATCTCCTCTGCAGTGGGCGGTCGCACGTCCTCGAAGAAGTCGTCGATGGTGATGGCGCCGTCCGGCGCACGCACCGTTGCGAGCGCGTTTTGCAACCGCCAGAGCGCGTTCTCGATGAGCGGCGCCATCATGCCGTGAAACTCGCGCGGCCGCCGCGCCTCGATACGAATCAGCGCGCCGCCGCCGATGCCGGTCACGACTCGTGGTCGTCCGTCGGGCCAAACATTGTCATCGAAGTTGATCAGCGCATCGGCGCGCAGCAGATTTCGATGGGCAGACAGAAAATGCGCCAGATTGGGGCTGCCGATCTCTTCCTCGCCTTCGATGAGGAAGATCACTGAAACGGGCAGGGGCGTATTGGTGGCCAGGTAGGCGCGCACGCCTTGCAACGCAGCCATCACTGCGCCCTTGTCGTCTACTGCGCCGCGCCCATAGATGCGTCCATCGTCGATCACAGCGCCCCAGGGATCAAAACTCCACAGGTTATCAACCGGCTGCACGTCGTAGTGACCGTAGATCAGCAGCGTGTAGTCGGATTCCCCTTGTAGCCGACTGTAGACAACCGGATAGCCGGCCGTGGGCAACAGCCGGGGGGACATGCCAAATGCACTCATCTGGCGGCAGAGCAGGTCGGCGCACTCCATCATGCCCAGCTTCTGGATCGCAACGCTCGGCTGCTGCATGAACTGGCGCAGGTCGTCGATTATTTGCTGGCGATTCTGTCTCAGGTAGTCGATGACCATGTGAGTCTCACCCTCCCCGCGCGCTGTGATAGACTCGCCCCAACCGTTCCACCGCTACTTCGATGTTCGCAACCTGCGCGAGATAGGAGATGCGCAGAAAGCCTTCGCCGCACGCCCCGTACTGCGTCCCCGGGAAGACCAGCACGCCGGCCTCCTGCAACACCTTCACCGCAAAATCCGCCGAGGTCATGCCGGATGCACGGATGTCGCCAAAGGCAAAGAACGCGCCTGCCGGATGGGGAAAGGGAACGCCGACGCTGCGCAAGCCGTCGAGCAGGGCGCGGCGTCGGTGGGCGAAGACGCCGACGATCTCATCGACGCAGCCCTGGTCGCCGGCCAAGGCGGCCAGGGCTGCGTGTTGGCTGGCGGTGGGCGCGCAGATGGTAAGGATGTGGTGCGGCTCGTAGAGGGCTGCCATCAACGCTGCCGGCCCGGCCAGATAGCCCACGCGAAAACCGGTCATACAATAGGTCTTGGAAAAGCCGTTGATGATGATGGTGCGCTCACGCATCCCAGGCAGGCGGGCGATGCTGGGCGCCTGCGCGCCGTCGAAGATCACCTTTTCATACAATTCATCCGAGACAACGATAAGGTTGTGGCGAACGGCGAGCGCGGCGATTTCTTCCAGGCTGGCTGCCGAGATCACGCCGCCGGTCGGGTTATTGGGCGAGACCAATACGATCATGCGCGTACGTTCGTTGATGCGCGCCGCAATCTCCGCGGGCTGCACCTCGAAGCCCTGTTCTGCGTAGGTGGGCACATGCACCACCTTGCCATGGGCAAGGCCAATCGCCATCTCGTAGGCGGTGTAGAAGGGGTCTGGCAGCAGCACCTCGTCCCCTGGGTCAAGGAGCGTCTGCATGATGACCGAAATGGCCTCCTGCGCGCCGCAGGTGACCAGGACTTCGCTCATCGGGTCATAGCGCAGGCCGTTTTCTCGCGCCAGCTTGTCGGCGATGGCTTCGCGCAGCGCCGGCATCCCTGGCGGCGGCGTGTAGTTGACATGGCGCGTTTGCATGGCCTTGACTGCGGCCTCCACGATGTGCGGCGGCGTCGCCACGTCTGGATCGCCGCGGCCCAGAGAAATCAGATTGGGCGTCTGGCTTGCCAGGCGCAACATGCGTGTGAAGGATGTCTCGGCGCCCCCTTGCAGAGACTGAATCTTGCGCGAGAGCGGCGGCGTGGTTGGCGTTGTCATTGGTTCCATCGCATCATGCTGCGGCCAACTGGCCGATCAGATCATCCACCGTGCGCACTTTGATCAACCCGCCGTCGCCCATGCGCTGCAACGCATCTTCATGGGCGATGTGGGTGGATGAGGCGCAGCCGTCGCTGACCAGCGTCACCAGGAAGCCCCGATCAGCAGCGTCGCGGGCGGTCATCTCCACACAGCCCTCGGTGACAATGCCTGTCACCCACAGACGATTGATGTTCATGTTGCGCAGAATCTGGTCGATGGAGGTTGAGTTGAAGGTGCCGGCGCTGGTCTTGTCGATGACGATCTCATCGCCAATGGGCGCGACCTCTTCCAGAAAATCATCATCGCGCGCCTCCATGTGGGTGACGGTGGCCAGATCGGCGCTGAGCGCACGGCGGCCATCGCGCCCATCGCGCGTGCGATACGCCACACGAATGTGAATCACCTCGACGCCATGGGCGCGGCAGGCGTCTTGCAGGCGACGCACGTTGGGCAAAATATCCTGGATGAAGTCAAAACGCTCTTTGAGGTGGTCGGGCTTGCCCTGGTCGCGACACAGTCGCCCCATCCAGCCGCTGGGATGCGCGTCCAGATATTGCAGATCGATGGTCAGCAGGGCAGTGCGCTGTGGCTCGAAAGGCGGTTCGGGGGGGAGAGTGATCAGATCGTAGTAGGGATCGTGGGCCATGGTGATCTTCCTTGTTGAGTGCTTGTTGGGAAAAGTGTGAATGGCTAATGGTTGGTGGTTGTCTGGGTGGGCGGCCAGGTTGCCTGGTCATGATGGTGACAGGCCACCCACTGCCCGCCGCCGATCTCTTGCAACGGCGGCTCTTGTTCGCGACAGAGTGCGCTGGCCAGAAAACAGCGATTATGAAACCGACAGCCCGGCGGCGGATGAAGCGGCGATGGCGGCTCGCCCTCGATGGCGACGCGCGTCATCTGATGGAACGGGTCGGGCTGGGGCGCAGCCAACAGCAACCCCTGGGTGTAAGGATGGCGCGGGCGTGCAAAGAGCATCCTGGCCGGCGCGATCTCGACGATCTTGCCCAGATACATGACGCCCACCCGTGTGCTGATGTATTGCACCACGCTGAGATCGTGGGCAATAAAGAGGAGCGTCAGACCCAGTTGCGCTTTCAGTTCCAGCAGCAAGTTCAGCACCTGCGCCTGGATCGAGACGTCCACCGCCGAAACCGGCTCGTCGGCAACGATAAACTCCGGCTCCATGGCCAGGGCGCGGGCAATGCCGATGCGCTGGCGTTGCCCCCCGCTGAAATGGCGCGGATAGCGCTGCGCTGCGTCCGCGGGCAGCCCCACCAGATGGAGCAACTCCTGGATGCGTGCATTCACCCGGCTGGGCAGGCACAAGCGATGCACCGTCAGCACCTCGCCCAACGTCTGCCCCACCGTCATGCGCGGGTTGAGCGACGAGTAGGGGTCCTGAAAGATCATCTGCATCTTGCGCCGCACGCCCAGCATTTCTGATTGGGGCAGTCGCACAATGTCCTGCCCTTTGAAGATCACCTGTCCGGCGCTCGGCTCGATCAGGCGCAGCAGACAGCGCCCCAATGTCGTCTTGCCGGAGCCGGATTCGCCGACCAGCCCGAAGTTCTCGCCGGCCTCGATGCGCAGGCTCACACCGTCCACCGCGTGCAACACCTGCTCTGGCTTGCGGGTCAGCCGCCGCCAAACCCCTGCGTTCAAGACGTAGCGCTTGGAGAGGCTCTTCACTTCCAGCAGCGGAACTGCACCGTCGTCGAGTGAGATAGTATCTCGCTCCACCTGCGCAGGCTGACTCCGTCTTTTCAGCCCTGGTTCGGATTGGCGCTCCAAATCGTTCATACAGTTCTCATCTGCTCATGCTTGATGCACGCGCTCAAATGACCTGGCGCCACCTCGCGGAGTGGGAAGTCGCCCTGTTTGCACTCGTCGCTGGCCAATGGGCAGCGCGGGTGAAAACGGCAGCCGCTGGGCGGCTGCACCAGATCAGGCGGCGCGCCTGGGATGGGCGTCAAGGGACGCACGTTGCCATCTTCCTGGACGCGGGGCACGCAGTCGAGCAGGCCCCGTGTGTAAGGATGACGGGGCGCGGTAAAGAGCGCAACCTTGTCCGCCAGCTCCACGATCTTACCGGCGTACATCACCGCCACTCGCTGGCATGTTTGCGCCACAACCCCCATGTCATGGGTCACCAACAGCAGGCTCAGACCCAACTCGTGTTGGAGACCAATGAGCAGCTTCAAAATTTGATCCTGGATCGTGACATCCAGGGCAGTCGTCGGTTCGTCGGCCAGGATGATGGCCGGCTCGCACGCCAAGGCAATGGCGATCACCAGGCGCTGGCACATGCCGCCGCTGAAGTGATGGGGATATGCGGCCAGCCGTTCTTCTGGCGCGGGAATGCCCACTTTGCGCAGCAGCTCGATGGCGCGCGCCCTGGCTGCACCCTTCGATTTCACGATGCCATGCTCCAACATGGCCTCGGTCAGCTGGTCTCCCACCCGATGCACTGGGTTGAGCACGGCCATGGGGTCCTGGAAGATCATGGCAATCTCCCGACCACGCAACTGGTTGAACTCCTTGATTGGGAGCTTCAGAAGGTCGCGCCCGCCGTAGATGGCCTCGCCCCCCACCACCCTGCCAGATGCAGGCAGGAGCTGGAGGATGGAGCGACAGGTCATGCTCTTACCACAGCCGCTTTCGCCCACAATACCGAGAATTTCGCCGCGCTGCAACGAAAAACTGACTTCATCCACCGCGGTCAGCGTCCCACGTTTGGTTGCGATCTGCGTAGTCAGGTCGCGCACCTCCAGAATTGGCTCCATCGGCTAATCCTCGGTGCGCAAGAGATCGGCCAGGCCATCGCCAAAAAAGCTGAGCGCCAAACCTACGGCCACGATTGCCAGGCCAGGCAGCGTTACCAGCCACCACGCGGTCATCATGTAGACGCGGCCTTCGGCGATCATGCTGCCCCACTCAGGCGTGGGAGGCTGTACGCCCAGGCCCAGGAAGCTCAACGCAGTGGTGGAGAGGATCACGAGTACGATGTCGGCCATGGCAAAAATGACGGCCGGCGAGACCACATTGGGCAGCACATGGCGAAACATGATGCGCGATCGACTATAGCCCAACGCCCGCGCCGCCTGGATGTATTCCGCTCGTTTCACCACCAGGATTTCCCCACGCACGATGCGCGTGTAGGCGCTCCATCCCGCCAGCGTCAGCGCGACGAACATGCTGTACAGCCCCGGCCCCATGATGGCGATGATGGCGATCACCAGCACCAGGAATGGGAAAGCGGTGAAGGTGTCCACCGTGCGCATGATCACCGTGTCAGTGTGGCCGCCCAGGTAGCCTGCCAGACAGCCGAGCAGCACGCCGATGATCATGGGAAAGAGCACGCAGAGCACGCCGATCATCAAGTCGAGCTTGGCAGCGTGGAGCACACGGCTGAAGATATCGCGACCGAAGTTGTCGGTGCCGAAGGGATGTTCGGTGCTGGGCGGTCGCAGGGTGTTCGACAAATTCTGAGCGATGGGGTCATGTGGGCTGATCTGCCCAGCAAAGATACTGGCGACCAGGATTGTCAGCAGAACGGCCGCGCCAAAGATCAAGGATGTGCGTCGCAACCAAGACGGAGCACCCCAGCGCGCCAACCAGCCTTCCCGCCTGTCCACGGATCGTTCGCTCGCTGTAGGCGCGTCAATCATAGCTGACCCTCGGATCCAGTAGAGCGTAGACGACGTCCGTCACCAGGTTGATGGAGATGACCAGCAGCGCAAAGACCAATGTCACACCCTGGATGACAGGATAGTCGCGGGCGTAGATGGAGCTGACGATAAGCGACCCCATGCCGGCAATGGTGAAGACCGTCTCGATAACGACTGTGCCGCCGATCAACCAGCCGATGTTCAGTCCCAGGATGGTTACAGTCGAGATCATGGCGTTGCGTAGCACGTGGCGCTGGAGCACTCGTCGCTCACTGATGCCTTTCGCGCGGGCAAACTCCACATAGGGAGCTTTCAGCACGTCGATCAGCCCGCTGCGCAGACTGCGGATCAACATGGGCGCCAGAAGCAGCATGATGGTCACTGATGGCAGGAAGAGATGCCAGAGATGATCCAGGAAACTGTCGCCATAGCCAGCCACGGGAAAAAGGGGGATACGCACGGCAAAGAGAATGAGCAGATTGAGACCGAGCCAGAAGCTCGGCATGGAAAGGGTCAGTGTGGAACCGACCCGCACGGCTTGATCCGGCCCTCGGTTCTGGCGCAGCGCAGCCCACAGGGCCAGGGGAATGGTGATGAGCAGGGACAAAATCGCTGCATAGGCAATGAGGAACAGGGTGGGCGGCAGCCGCTCGAAGATCACGTTGATCACCGGGCGACGGTAGACGAGCGATATGCCCAGGTCGCCCTGCAAGACGTTGACCATGAACACCAGAAATTGCTGCCACAGCGGCGCATCCAATCCCAGCTCGGCGCGCAGCGCAGCCACGCTCTCTGGCGTGGCGTGGGTGCCCAACATGATGCGCGCCGGGTCGCCGGGGATCAGCCGGATCATGAGAAAGACGAC
Source organism: uncultured Caldilineaceae bacterium (assembly GCA_964560495.1). Lineage (GTDB taxonomy): Bacteria > Chloroflexota > Anaerolineae > Caldilineales > Caldilineaceae > UBA5069. The sequence goes on along the minus strand of CAZLMM010000024.1, from coordinate 47,280 downwards.
CACCAGAATCCCAAAGAGCACCGGGATCATGTGGATCAGTCGCTTGCGCAGAAAAATCAGGATGTCCACGTGTCGTTTCTTTGGTCGCGAACGGGAATAGCGCCGCGGTAAGGGAATGAGGTGATGGGCGACCCCCATCACCTCATTCCCTTACTACCTCACTGCCTCACACAGCCGTTACTCCGTCGTCACTGCGCCTTCGACGCCAACCAGAAGCGGTGCAAGCCGGTGGGGAAAACCGAGAAACCTTCGATATTGTCGCGCGTCGCCCAGCGGTTGGAGGGATGGAAGAGCCACAATTGCGGCGTCTCGTCCATGGCGATCTGCTGCAGTTCGTAGTAGAGCTCGGCGCGCTTGGCCGAGTCGAACTCGCGCTCGGCCATCTGGCTCAGCTCCACGATGCGGGCGTTATAGAAGCCGGTGAAGGCTGCATCCGAGCCGCCCTCCTCGATGGACCAGAAGTCGAAGGGGAGATTCTCCGCCGGGTCAATCACGTCGTTGGTGCCCAGTTTGTAGAGCATCTGATAGGTGCCGCCAGACCACATCTCCCACCATGTGCCAGACTCGACCGGCGTGATGGTGATGTCGATGCCGATCTGCGCCAGCTGATCCTTGAGGATGACAGCGGTCTGCTGCGCCATCGTGTCGCCGGAGGGAATGAGCAACTCGGCGGAGAAGCCATCGGGATCGCTCGATTCGGCCATGAGCTGTTTGGCCTTTTCCAGGTCGAAAGGTATCTCGAAGTCACCTGTCCAGTAGAGGATCGCCGGCCCGTAGAAGGGTGACTTGGCTACCTCGCCTTGCCCCAACAACACGGCGTCCACAAGCGCCTGACGGTCGATGACGTGGGCCATAGCCTGGCGAATCTTCTTGTCGGCAAATTGGGGCACCGTGCGCTGATTGAGCGGGATTGCTGCCGTACCGTAAAGCGTATCAACCATCACCTCGACGCCCTCCGCCCCACGCAGCGCCTCCACCTGTGCATAGGGGATGTCCAGGGCGATATCGACCTCACCGGTCTGCACCTGGAGAACGCGGGCATTGTCATCTTGTACCACGCGCAAGTGCACCTCATCCACCTTCGAGCCATCATCCCCCCAATAGCCGGGGTTGGGTTTGAGCACGATCAACTGCCCTTTGTCCCATTGATCCAGGCAGAAGGGACCAGAGCCCAGCGGCTTCTCGGCAAGGGCTTCGATGCCCACTTCTTCGGCGTATTTCTTGGAAAGGATCGACATGCCCCACAGGGTCAGATAGTGGGGGAAAGCCACATTCGGGCGATCCAGGGTGAACTTGACCGTCAGATCGTCGATGACCTCGATTTCTGGGTTGGAGAAGAATTGCCAGGAGACGGCGGAGTCTGCTTCCTTGCCGCGATCCAACGACCATTTCACATCCTCGGCGGTGATCGGGCTGCCGTCGCAGAACTTGGCGTCCGCGTGCAGCTTGAAGGTCACTTCGGTGGCGTCATCGTTGAACTCATAGGATTCCGCCAGCCAGGGGAGCAACTCTTTGCCATCTGGGGAATTCTGCATCAATGTGGCGAATATCTGAGTCTGCGCCCACAGGGAATTATTGTCATTCGTAAACTTTGGATCCCACAGATTGGCGTCAGCCGACCGCGCTACGGTCAAAACGCCTCCTCCAGTGGCCCCGGCTTCCTCTGCGCTGGTCTCGGCCTCCGCCGCCGGCGCGCTTGCGCCTGGCGCGGGCTGAACGCAGCCCGCAATGACCAATCCAACGATCAAGACGACCAATATCCAGGATATCTTGTACTTCATGATGGTGCCCCCCTTTGAATCGAACGTGCCGACAAACGAATGAAAACGAACGAAGCGGACAACACATGGGAGACATGCGTCGTTCACAAGGAACGATACAGACGGCGCTGTTAGAAGACTGTAGCGAACATGTAGCAATCATACCGTCAACTGTTGACAGTTGACAAATCTAATTTTGGAGTGTATCATGAGTCGCATCCGTTGTCAATCATGATTTGCAAGCAACTTCCCAAAAAATGTGCGATGAGGCGCAGAGGGTGAGGAACAGTGACGTATCTGGAGAACTTGCAGCGAATTGAGCCGCGCACGCTCAAGGAAAATGTCACCGGCGTGCTCCGCCAGCTGATCATCGACGGCGCTCTGGCGCCCGGCGCAGAGTTCAATCAGGCGCAGATCGCCGAACAACTTGGGGTGAGCCGTGGACCAATCCGTGAAGCGCTGGGTCAGTTGGAACAAGAGGGACTGCTCCAGAGCGTGCCCTACAAAGGCGTCATCGTCACGCCGCTGACCCGCAAGTATGTGGAGGAGCTATATTCGGTGCGCACGGCGCTCGAGCTCCTGGCTCTCGACCACAGCATCGAGCGCATGTCTGACGCCGACATCGACTATCTCGATGAAATCGTGGAGGAGATGCGCCAAGCTGCGCGCAGCGGCGATCTTACGCGTTTGGTCGAGATCGACCTTCGTTTTCATGAATATCTGCTCGAACAGGCGAATCATGAGCTGGCGCTCAAATTGTGGCTCAACCTGGAAGTCGGGCTACGGCGCTGTCTGCGCACCCGCCACAAGATTTACACATTTCTCGATGAGGTCGTGGGCAGCCATCCCACCTTGATTACGGCGCTCAAGGCGCGTGACAAGACGCAGGCCAAGCAGATCCTCAGCGACCACATCGCCGAGTCGCTTCATCACCTGTTGGCCAACTGGTCGCCAGAAGACGGGCAGGAAAGCTCTGCCCAGATTGTATAGGTCATATGGAAACCTTCACCGTCCTATTTGCCGAGCCCAAAACGCCAACCGACTTCGAGTGGATTACCAAACTGCAACCAGCGCAATCACTGGGTCTGATTGCGCCAGCCGACGACTCGCCCGCAGCAATGGCCCATCTGCTTCCTAAAGCCGACGCCATCGTGACGCAGAGCACAGCCATCAATGCTGAACTGATCGCCGCTTCGCCTCGCCTCAAGCTGATCCAGCGCTACGGCGCACGACCCGACGGCGTCGATCTTGACGCTGCGCGCGCCCGCGGCGTGGCTGTCGCAACGATGCCGCTCCACGGCTGCATCGCCGTGGCCGAGCTGGCCATGACCTTGATCCTGGCCCTGAGCAAGAACCTGATACGCGGTCACGTAGCCACCGTGACTGGCGCGTACCGCAGTCTGGGCGTCGAGCCGATCCGCACTGAACAGCGCAAGCACAAGTTTCAGTGGATGAACATGCAATCGCAAATGCTCGAAGTGGTGGGGCGCACTCTGGGCGTCATCGGCTTCGGCGAGATCGGAGCAGAGACGGCGCGGCGAGCGCGCGCCTTTGGCATGTCGGTCCTTTACAACAAGCGCACGAGGCTGCCTTCCACGGCAGAGACAGCGGAAGGCGTTGTCTTTGCCGAAAAAGACGATCTCCTGCGGGCGTCGGACTTCGTGCTGCTTGCCACGCCGTTGACGCCAGAGACCGAGAAGATGATCGGAGCGCGCGAGCTGGCGCTGATGAAGCCCAGCGCCTTCCTGGTCAACATTTGCCGCGGCGGCGTCATCGAAGAAGACGCGCTCGTGACCGCGCTGCAACGCCGTCAGATTGCCGGCGCCGGGCTGGATGTCTTTCTCTACGAGCCGATCCCCTTCGATCATCCACTTTTGCAGTGCGACAACGTGATTCTGACGCCCCACATTGGCGGCGGCACGGGCGGCGCACGGGATCGGCAGATGAGCGATGTTCTGGCCAATGTCCGGCGCTTTGCAGAGAATGGTTCGCTGGCCCACCGGGTGATATGAAAATTTGACTACGCGATAAGTAAAAGGATGCCCATGTTGCGGACGAATCGTGACCAACTTGTGAAAATGGCGGTCTCCGGTTTCATCAGCGCGCCGACGCTGGATCGCTCGCCTTATCGCCCAGACACCGAAGGCGTCGGACGGGTGCTCATTGGCATGGCAGGGATCGTCTACAACGCCCGCGTCGGCGCTCCCGCGTATGGCTGGGCGGGCGACCACGTGGAGCCGGGCGTCTCTATCGCCCATCCTGACGACGCAGTGGATCACGCAATGCACTACCTGACTTGCGTTGGCAACGAAGCCTTCGTCGCCAGCGGGCCTGCCATAGGCGCACGCGGCGTCGTCACCGGAGAACATGCCCGATTGTTGGTGGATTTTGCGCCTGATGTACTGGAACAGCTCTGCGTCGGCGACCGCATCGTGATCAAAACTGAAGGGCGCGGCATGAAACTGCTCGACTTTCCAGGCGTGTTGGTCAAGAAGGCCGGCCCCAACCTGATCGAGGCGTGGGGATTGGGCAGATCGGCGGCGGGCAGGCTGCAAGTCCCGGTTGTGGCGACCATCCCAGCCCACATTATGGGCAGCGGCGCCGAGTTGACGCCGGAGTTTGTCGATCAGGACTTGATGACCGGCGACCGGGCGGCGCTGGCTGAGCACGGCATCGACAACCTGAAGTTGGGCGATCTGGTGGCTGTCATGGATACCGACCACCGCTTTGGCCGCGGCTTCAAGCCCGGGGGCGTGACCATCGGCTTGATCATGCACGGCGACTCGGTCATGACAGGTCATGGCCCCGGTTGTCAGGACATGCTCGTCTGCGCCAACGGCGAGATTGAACCGGTAATTGACCCAGGGGCCAATATCGCCAGGATGTTGGGGATGGTGTAAGCACCGGGCAGTGGTGTCTTGAGGCAATGAGGTTTTTGGGAATAGGCAATTCCCAAACCCGTCTCCCCAAGACCTCAAAACCCAAATGAATATGTTCGAGAGCCAATCATGCTGACAACAAACGTATCACAACTTGTAAAAATCTCCGTTCTGGGTGAGATCGCCAATCCATCCATGCCGGGTCTACCCGCCAGTCCCTATCTGGTGTCGGCTGACGGCGAGCCGCTGGTCGTGCCGGCCTATGGCGGACTGGTCTACAATGTAAAACTGGGCGACCATGCGCTGGGTTGGGCGGCGGAGCTGATCCAGCCGGGGGTCTCCATCAAAACCAGCGGCCCGGCCAACGCAGCCTTGAGCGTCTTTGCCTGCCTGGGCAATAGAGCGCGGGTGGTCAGCGGCGCAGCAAGCGGCGCAATCGGCGTTGTCATCGGCAAGAGCGGACGCTTTGCCGAGCACGTCATCTGCCACTTCGAAGATGCGGCGCTGGAAAAGATGGCGCCGGGCGACAAGGTGCAGGTGCAGGCCCACGGCGTGGGTTTACAGCTCGCTGAGTTTCCCGATATCCAGTTCAAGAGCTGTTCGCCTGCGTTGCTGGATGCGCTCAACCCGGATGTGAGCGGCGACGGCAAGCTGGTTGTACCGGTGCGGGGCGTCGCGCCGAGTGTATTGGCGGGGGCAGGGGCCGGTTTGGGCAGCGAGAATGGCGCGCTCAATTTGCAAACATCCGACCCAGAGCGCTTCGCCGCGGCCGGTTTGGCCGACCTGCGCTTTGGCGACCTCGTGGCCGTGGCTGATTGGGATAGTCGTTATGGCCACGGTTTTCTGGCGGGCGCGATGGCGATCGGCGTGGTCTGTCAAGGCGGCAGTTTCCGCAGCGGCTATGGGCCGGGCATCGCCGTGCTCATGACGAGCAAGGCGCCGGTGATTCAACCAGTGATGACAGCCGGCGCAAACATCAAAGAACTGCTACAGGTGAATTAGGAAGCCTTAACAGGATGAACAGGATGCCCCTAGGTCCTGTTCATCCTGTCTCTCTCGGCCCTCTCTATGGCGACGAACCTGCTGGAAAATCGAGTGGTGTGGGTCACCGGAGCGGGACGGGGCTTTGGCGCAGGCATCGCTCGCGGGCTGGCCCGCGCCGGAGCGCGCGTCTGCATCACGGATATCGACGCGCACGAGCTGGCTTTGACCGGGGACGAAATTCGCAGCGACGGCGGCCCAGTCCTGAGCCTGGTCGTCGACGTGAGCGACGCTCAGGCGATGCAAAACGCTGCGGCCGCCATCACAGCCCAATGGGGACGGCTGGACATGGTGGTCAACAATGCAGCGATCATGCCGCTCGTCCCCTTCGCCCAACACACGCCGGATTTCTGGAGCAAGATGATCGCTGTCAACCTGACAGGCGTCTATCACGGAGTGTGGGCCGCATGGCCGCACATGGTGCGTCAAGGCGGCGGCCATTGCGTGGCCATCGCCAGCGGATCCAGCATGCGCGGCTTTGTCAATGAAGTCTCGTATTGTGCAGCCAAACATGGCGTCGAAGGCTTCACCAAGGCGCTGGCGCTGGAAGCGGCAGCGCACAACATCGCCGTCAACACCATGGGGCCGGGTAAGCCCATCAAGCCCACGTCCATCCGCCGGGCCGACGAGAACGGGTTGAGCGACGCAGAGCGCGCCCGCTGGACCGATCCGCTCACGTTGGCGTCGGCCTTCGTCTGGCTGGCGTTGCAGCCGCCCAGCCGCTTTTCGGGTCTGCGCTTCGACGCCGGCCCAGTGGCAGATACGATCGCTGCGGAAGGGTACGATTTCGAGTTTGCGCCCCATAAAGTGACGCTTTACGTAGATGAAATGAGCAGAAGGATGGTCACATGAAAGTAACCCAGATCAAACACATGACTTTTGCTGTGCGCGACGTGGATGCGTCGTTGGCCGCCTATAAGCGGCTATTGGGCGCGCCGGAAAGCGTCCAGGTCAAGGACTTCAACAAGAGTCGCAATCGCGCCGCAGTCTTCGACCTGGGCGGCGTGGAATTTCAGGTGACGCAATCCATGGATGCAGATGGCCGCTTCGCCTCATGGATCGCCCAGCGCGGCCATGAGGGACTGCACCACATTTGCTTTGCAGTGGAAGATATTGACGCCGCGCTGACGGAAGCTCAGGCAAATGGCGCCACGCTCAAAGAGTGCTCCGCCTGCAAGGTGACGGGCAGCCACGTCCACCCCGAAGGTTGGGTGGCCTTCTTGCAGGATGAAGTCAGCGGTATCGAGATCGAGTTCATGCAGGTCTACAAGGAAGGCGAAAGCGGCGACCGACCGCAGGGCGTATGACCATGGGTTCTTCCATTCTCGGCGGCATGGCGGCGCAGCGCGCTCGTAGTCTGCCTGTCCCACCGCCGGTGCACGATGATGTGATCGACCTGAGCGAAGAGTTTCTTGCCAGCAGCACCTCGCCCGCGCTGCGCGAGTCAACCATCGACGCCATCGAACGCCACCTGTGCGACCATTACACGCGACGCCCAGGCATCGCGCCGCTCTGCCGTGCGGTGGCGTCATCCCTGACTGCGGCTGGGGCGGCGATGGACGAGAATCTGGCGACCATCTGCGGCGGAGTGGCCGAGGCGCGTTATGTAGCCGTGCGCGGCCTGGCTGCTGGGCAGGACGTCTATCTGCCGGCGCCGGCGCCCACGGTCTATCGCGCCGGGTTGGAGTTCGCCAACGCGCGCGTACACGTGCTCGATCTGGCGGGCGAACTGCCGCAGATCCACGGCGGTCTGCTGATCGTGAGCAATCCACACCCGCTAACGGGTCAGGTTTATCAGCCAGGGCTTTTGCAGCGTCTGGCTGAGTGGGTTGCCGCCGCGGGTCTTGCCGTCATCGCAGACGAGAGCGTCGGCCCTGTGCGGCCGGAGGCGCCCTTCGTGCGGTTTGCATCGCTGCCGGGGATGGCGGAGCGCACACTGACTATCGGCAGCTTTGCCGAGGCGCCGGGCTTGGGGGCGTGGCGCGTCAGTTGGGTCGCCGGCGCAAAGCGCGTCTTTACGCCGGTGCGCGATCTCAAGCAATCCATCACCATCTGCACAGCGGCTGCCAGCCAGTATGCGGCGTTGGCGGCTGCCGTCGAAGTGGATGAAGGCGAGATCGAAGCCCAATACGCCGAGCGTATGGAAGCGATCCTTGCGCTCCTCGACCGCCTTGAGATCGCTTACCTGGAACCGGACACGGTGGCCTTCGTTGCGGCCAAGGTGGGTGACAGCAGCGCTGCGGCTGGTGCGTGCCGCTCTGCCGGCGTCCTGGTGGGCGACGGCGCGTTGCTCGGCCAGCCCGGCATGCTCCGCATTGCCGCGCCTTCCGGCTCGCTGGCCGATGCGCTGGAGGCGCTCGAGGTTGGGCTGCGCCAGGTGAAAGGACGTTAGTGAATGAGCCAGAAAGTCGCACCAGGTCAGATTGTGACGCCAGACGAACTGCGCGCAGTCGCCGCTGACGGCGTCAAACTGCGCTATGCTCTCATGGAACTGGCGGGGCAAATTCCCGACGCGATTACTCTGGGCCGCGGCGACCCAGACCTCAACACGCCAGAACATGTCATTGCTGCAGCTCGCGCGGCCATACTGGATGGACGGGCTGATCTGCCCGTTCCTACGGCTGGCCTGCCAGCTCTGCGCGAAGCAGTGGCGGCCAACCTGCACGACCAGAACAACATCCCGCTGACACGCGACGATGTTCTGATCACCGATGGCGGGCAGGAGGCGCTCTACCTGCTCATGCAGACGCTTCTCGACCCGGGCGACGAAATCCTGGCGCCTGACCCGCGCTACACGAGCTACGACGAGGCGATCCATCAGGCCGGGGCCAAGATGACGCTTGTGCCCACCTACCCGGAAGACAACTTCGACTTGCGGCCCGCAGAGGTGGAGGCGGCCATCACGCCCAAGACCAAGGCCATCCTGCTCATCTCGCCCAGCAACCCCACCTCGGCGGTGGTCAGTCCGGCCAATCTGCGAGCAATTGCCGAGATCGCACAGCGCCATAACTTGATCGTCATCAGCGATGAAATCTACGAGAAATACATCTATCCCCCTGCCGAGCAATTGAGCTTCGCCAGTTTGCCGGGGATGTTTGAGCGCACAGTTACGTTGGGCGGTTTTTCCAAGACCTACGCCATGACCGGCTGGCGCGTTGGCTATGCGGCCGCGCCGGCGGACTTCATTGCGGCAATGACAGCGGTGAAAGCTGCCACGACCGGCCCCCTGTCGGCTGTGAGCCAGTACGCAGCCCTGGCCGCGGCAACCGGTCCGCAGGACGTGGTGGCTGAGTATCGGGAAATCTACCGGCGTCGCATTGCGCTGATGAAGAGCGGACTGACCGATCTGGGCTTCACCTATGGCGAGCCGCAGGGTGCATTCTTTGTCTACACCAACGCTGCTTCCAGCGGCATTCCTGCCTTTGAGCTGGCTTATCTCCTTCTCAAAGAGGGGCACGTGCTCATCTTTCCGGGCACCGCCTTTGGCGAAAAGTGGGTGGATTGGCTGCGCATCAGCGTATTGCAGCCAGAGGATCAACTGGCGTTGGCGCTGGAACGGATGGCTGGCGTGCTGGCGCGACATCGATAGGGAGCAACTATGACAGAAGCAATGACAATTGGTGTGACGACGGTCATGCCGGGCGAGATGAAACGGGGCGTCATTCAGGCGGGCGTTGATATGGCCGGGCGCCCCTACGCCATGCCCATTATCGTTGCACGGGGGGTGGAAGAAGGGCCGCGGCTCTGGATCAACGGCGCCACCCACGGCGATGAGCCGGAAGGCGCTTTTTCGATCTTTCTGGCGCTCAAGCAGATCGACCCGCAACGCCTACGCGGAACAATCGTGGCAGTGCCCGCCATGAACGTGAACGCTTTCACGGCCGGCACGCGCGGCGACCCGCTGGACACCTTCAGCTATGATATGAACCGCATCTATCCCGGCAAGGCCGAAGGCTATCCCACCGAACGCATCGCCTATGCTCACTGGCTGGCTATGAAAGAGAACTGCGACCTGCAAATCGCTGTCCATTCGGGCGGCGAACATTCCTACCTGGCGCACATGATCTTTGCGTCGGACAACCCGGTCAGCCTGGAATTGGCTGCGGCCATGGGGCCCCAGTGGTCCCTGGTCTTTCGTTCCCCAGTGGGCGGCGGCAACCCCAGCTCCATAATAGCGTCTCTGGGCAAGGGCGGCATTACAGTGGAACTGGGCGGCAACTGCCGCTCGCTGACAGGCGATTTCCATGTTGTGGCCGAGGACCTGGCCGCCAGCTACCTCAATGTCATGCGCCACTATAAGATGATCGAAGGAACGCCTGCCTATGCGCCGGCGTGGCGGCAGGGCTATCAGATTGCGCTTTTGGCGCCGGCGACGGGCATCTTTGTGGGCAATCGCGACCTGCCCTTCGAGACTCCTGTCGCCCAGGGAACGCCACTGGGCGTCATTTACAATCTCTATGGCGATGTGTTGGCCGAATTGACCGCCCCGCGCGACGGTGTCGTCTTTGGATTGCGCTCGCGACCATCGGTGATCGAGGGACAGTGGTGCTGCTTCTTCGGCGTCATCGAACAAACAGTGGACAACCTGATCCCATCATGAGCCTGTCCGCCAACGAACTGGTCGCGTTGCTTCAGCAACTGATCCGTATCCCTTCTCCCAATCCGCCCGGCGACTGTCGCGCGATTGCCGGGTTCTGCGCCGACTACTTACAGCGGGCCGGCTTTACGACCACGCTGGTTGCGCCCGATGATCGCGCCTGGAGCGTCGTCGGTGTGTTGGGTGAAGCAGACTCGCTATCCCTGCTCTATCACGCCCACATCGACACCGTGCCCCTGGGCCAGAATGCGCGCTGGAGCGTCGATCCTTTTGCCGGCGCTTTGGTCGATGGGAAAGTCTATGGCCTGGGCAGCGTGGATGACAAAGCGCCTCTAGCCGCCATGCTGCACGCTGCCGCAGCAATCGGCGCGCAGTCTGACAGGCTCAAGGGTCGCCTGGTGGTGGTCTGCGCTGCAGAAGAAGAAGTGGGCGGCCAGTTGGGGACGAAGTGGCTGGTGGAGAACGGCTACGTCCCAGCGTGCGACTTTGTCGTCGTCGGCGAACAGACCCACAACCGGGCAGCGACGGCGCACAAGGGCGTGTTGCGCGCTGCCTTTCATGTGGCAGGTTGCACCGCCCACGCCACCAATCCCTGGCGCGGGCGCAACGCCATCAATGGCATGGCGCGGCTGATTCTCGACCTGGAACGCTATCAGTCTGAGGTTCTGGAGCGTCGCCCCCATCCACTCCTTGGGCCGGCCAGCATCAATGTGGGCGTCATCAGCGGCGGGGTGGGCGTCAATGTGGTGGCCGACGCGTGCACGATTTACGTGGACCGGCGCATGCTGCCCGGCGAAGACCCACAAGCGGTCATTGCGGAGCTGCAAGAGATCGTCGCAGCGCGCCAGGCGGCTGACCCGGAGCGCACCTATCGCGTGGGCGATTTCCTGATCAGCAACTGGTTTCAGAACGACGTCGAAAGCGCGCTGTTTCGGCGTTTCGTCCGCCTCTGCGCAGACGAAACCGGCGCGCCGCCTGAACCTGTCGGCTATCTGCCCGGCAGCGACGCCAAGCACCTGACCAACGTTGCCAGGGAAGGAATGGTGGTCTTTGGCCCGGGTAGCTACGAGGTCGCCCACGCGGCGGATGAATATGTGGTCATCGAAGAACTGGAAACGACCCGGTGCATCCTCGCGCGCTTTGCAGAGGAGGCGCTGTTGTGAGGGTTTACGACTCATGCTAGATCTGGCCATCGAAGGCGGCGTATTGATCACGGAACAGGGTCAGCTCCCGGCTGACCTGGGCGTCGAGGGAGATCGCATCGCCGTGATCGCACAGCCCGGCGCATTGCCCGCAGCCCGTCGCGAGCTAAACGCAGAAGGCTGTCTGGTCATGCCGGGTGTCATAGACATTCACTTCCATGTGCGCGCGCCCGGCCACCCCGAGCGCGGCACCTTCATTACCGAAACCCAGGCGGCCGCGGCCGGCGGCGTCACCACCGTGTTGGAAATGCCCATCAGCGTGCCCTGCTGTGCGCGCGTCGACGTCTTCGAGATGCGTAAGGCATTGGGACGCAAGGAAAGCTATGTCAACTTCGGTCTCTATGGCGCGCCGGGTCTGTTGGACCGGGACGAAGTGTTGGGCATGGCCGACGCCGGGGCGTGCGGTTTCAAGATTTTCACCCATGCCATCCAAAAAGGGCGCGAAGACGAATTCTTAGGGCTTTGCCTTGACCAAGAGGACGAGATTTACCGTGCGTTGGAACTGGTCAAAGAGACCGGTCGGCTGCTTTCATGTCATGCCGAAAACGAGCGGCTGATCCAACTCTTCGAGGGGCGCATCAAAGCAACGGGGCGCACTGATCCCGCGGCCTTTGTTGCCAGCCGCCCCCCGGTGGTGGAGGCAATGAGCGTGGCCCAGTTGGCGGTCATGTGTACGGCAGTCAGGACTCACGTGCATATTGCCCATGTCTCCTGCGCGGCTGCGCTTCAGACTCTACAAGGAGCGCAAGCCGCTGGGCTGCCCATGACCGGTGAAACCTGCCCACACTATCTATACTTCACAGCGCCGGACATGGATCGCCTGGGACCTTTTGCCATGATCAAGCCGCCGCTGCGCAGCGAGACCGACCAGGCAGCCCTGTGGGCCGGTCTGATGGATGGGTCGCTACGCGCCATCACCACCGACCACAGCCCCTTCACCCTTGCCGAAAAGGAACGAGGCGTCGCTGACATCTGGCAGGGCGCCATCGGCGCGCCGGGCGTAGAGGCGCTCCTGCCCAGCGTGATGACCGAAGCATTGACAGAACGATTCTCCCTCGATATGGCAGTGCGCTTGCTCTCCACACAGCCGGCGCAGCTCTTTGGCCTTTTCCCAGAGAGGGGCGTGCTGCGGGTGGGCGCTATCGCCGATCTGACGATCTATGACCCGCGGCCACACGGCGTCATCGACGCCAATCGTTGGTTCACCAAGGCCAAAGAGATCGCTCGCCTCTATCACGGTCGCAGCCAGCGCGGCGTTGTGCGCACAACCCTTGTCAACGGACAAGTGGTGTTCGACGCTGGCCAGATCGTGGCCGAACCGGGCAGCGGGCGTTTCATTCAACCACTGCGTTCGTGAGGCAGCAACTCAGAATTGTGGTGAATCGTTCATGATTCGCTCTGCAAACTCCTGAAAAATCATCGCTGCGAATTTGATCCCCTGGTGGATGTCATTCATTTCGAGACCTCGCGCCCATACTCCCACATGATGGCGGCGGCGTACTTCACTCCCTTGATGAAATGCTCCAGGTCGATGCTCTCGTCGGGCGCATGCAGATTACAGTCCGGCTGGGCAAAGCCGGTGAGCACCGTCGGCATCCACACATGCTTGAGGATCGTCCCTTCGGCGCTGACGCCGTTGATGACCGGCGGCGCGCCGAAGACCAGCTCGGCGGCGCGGATGATGGCTTGGCTGATCTCCTCCTTGACGCTGATCTTGTAGGGCGGCTCGGGCGTCCCGCCGCGGATGACCACCTCGATGCGCCCAAAACCGTGTTTTTCAAGATGGCGCTTGAGCTTTTCAATGGCCTTGACCGGGTCGATCAGCGGCGGCAGGCGCATGTCCAGTTTGGCGCGCGCCTCATTGGGAACGATGGTCTTGCTGCCCGGCCCCTGGTAGCCAGCGGTTAGCCCGGCGATGTTACAGGTCGGCTCGTAGGCGCGCGCCCGCAGGGCATCCACCCCATCGCGGCCCAGGGCGAACTGGTCGATGCCCCACTCCGCCTTGAGCTTGTTCAGGTCCAGCCGCGCCGCGTTGGCCGCCAATTGCTCCATCTCCTCGTCGCCCAACTGCCACAGCCCCTCATACCAGCCGTCGATCAAGATGCGTCGGTTGGCGTCCATCAGGCTGTTGAGCGCTCGCACCAGATCCCACGCAGGCGACGGCAACAGCGGCGCGTTGAGGCTGTGAATGTCGGCGTTGGCGCCGTGCGCCACCAGTTCCACGAAGAGCACACTCTTCAGGCCGAGATCGATATCTGGAACCATGGAACTGGGATCGACGCCGCCGTCCAGACAGTGCATGGCGTCAGCGCGTACCAGTTCCGGGTTGGCTGCGATGAAAGGGCCGAGGTGAATCGAACCAATCTCCTCTTCGCCCTCGATGATGAACTTGACGCCGACCGGCAGACTGCCCCGCGTCTGCAGCCAGGCTTTTGCGCCTTTGGTGAAGGCCAACACGCCCGATTTGTTGTCCGTTGCGCCGCGCCCCCAAAGCCGCCCCTTGTCGATCACGCCGCCATAGGGTGGGTAACTCCACTTGTCCACCGGGTCTTCGGGCTGAACGTCATAGTGGGCATAGGCAAGCAACGTCTTGCTGTTGGAGCGGCTAGGCATGTGGCCGATGATGCAGGGCGGGCCGCCATCCAGTGGATAGGCCGCAGCGTCAAGACTATCCGCGTGCATCATCTCAACCACCAGGCTGGCGCACTCCTCCAACCCAATGTTCTGTGCGCTGACGCTCTTCTGCTGCACCAGACGTTGTAGGTCGGCAATGGCCTCGGCGCGATGCGCATCGATCCAGTCGAAGGCAGCCTGGAGTTCAGGGTGAATCGCGGTCATGAAGATCATTCCTTTCACAAACTAAAAAAACGCAGATAACGCGGATTGGGCGGATTTTGTTCTGGTCAAGAACATCGTGAAATTCGTAGGTGCGGTTCGTAACCGCACCGACGTTTTTCCATCATCTTGACCGATACAGGATCGGGCGGATCTGCGCAGATTCTCTATTGATCCGCGGGCATCTATTCAAATTGGTGTGTTCAAAGTTAGTTTGCTGTACGGGCTTGAAGGGCGGCGGCAAAGCCTCGCTGTTACAGAATGAGGACTTCGCCGCCGTTCAAGCTCCTACGGAATGACCACTTGTAACTGATTTTGAATACATCCTATTCAAACCGGAATCACCCGGTCATCTGGACCGTGGGCGGCGAGATAGCGGCTGAGCCGCTCGGCGCCGGTGGCAGTGACCACCATGCTGTCGATGATGCGATAGCCGTCAACGCCGGGGCGATAGATGCCCGGCTCGTTGGAAAAGACCATACTTTCCATCACAAGCGTCGCGTCGCCGATGGACAGCCAGGGCGCCTCGTGCCCTTCCACGCCCATGCCGTGGCCGATGCGATGGCGGATGAAGTCGCCGTAGCCATGTTCACGCAGAGTCGCCCAGGCCGCTTCGTTGACTGCGCTGCACAGCGCGCCCGGCTTGAGGGCAGCCAAGACGGCTTGGTCGCAGGCCCAGGTCGCCTCCAGGCAGCAGCGTTGATCGGCGCTTGGTTCGCCGACGACAAAGGTGCAGCCGCTCTCGGCGTGATAGCCGCCCACCTTGACGCCGATGCCAACAATAAGCGTATCGCCCGGCTTGATGGCGACCGGGCCGGGCTGGCCGTGGGGCAGCGCGCCGCGTGCACCGGCGTGAGCCGTCAGGCTGACCGCGCCGCGGTAGAAGTTGACTAGGTCCGCCAGTTCGGCCTTCATGCGAGCGGTCGTCTCGGCCTGAACAATCTGCACCACATCCAGCTCAGTGACGCCGCTGTGCAGCCCGTCGGCCACAGCCCGGCGGGCGACGGCCAGCCCATAATCGGCGTAGCCCGCAGCCAGGCGCGTCAGCTCGATCTCGGCCTCTGTCTTGATGTAGCGGGCCTGGCTCACTGTGTCGTCCAACGTCAGCCCTGGTTTGATAGCGGCCAAAGCGGAGAAAGTGCGCTGGCTGGCTGCATCCACGCCAATACGCTCCTCGGCAATCTGCTTCACCATCCACACCTCGGCTGGCGTCTCGCCTGGGTATTCGAGGTACCAGCGGATGTCGGCGATCCAGCTCTCTTCGGCGTTCTCTTTTTCGAGGAAGGGCACGAAGAGTATCGGCGCGCCGCTGGCTGGCAAATACAGACCGATGGGCCGCTCGTTGGGAATGTGGAAAAAGCCTGTCGCCCACATGAGATTGGCCGGGTTTAGGAGCAGCAGGCCGTCGAGACCGACCGCGCCCACTGATCGCTGCAACTGGGCAACGCGGTCGCGGTAGAAGCCCGCGCCGAGATAGACGGGGCGAAACGCTGTGGTCGTTGGTTGCATCATTCACCTCCCAAAATTGCCTAGTGTACGTGGGCGGAAGTAACCCAATGGTTGTCATGCTGAGTTTTCAATTCCCCGCGTGGCATAGCGCGGGCAAGAGACACCGCCTTTGTCATGCTGAACGTAGTGAAGCATCTACGCCAGTGAAGCATCTGGCGCCGGCGAGAGTTTCTACGGAGCGCCAGCGAAGCATCTCGCGCAGGACAATACCCTGGCCCTATTGAAGGCCACCTGTACTAGCCGGACGTCGCGTTGGGCAGTTCGATGTGTACAACGCCTTGCCCGTCGATGCGGACTGTCGCTGCCACCATCCCTGCCCGCAGACAGCCGGCGCGCAACATCAGTTCAACCGCTTCACCCGCCGGCAGCCGCACGATCCACTTCACCGCCCGCGCCGAAGCCGGCCAGTCGTAGAAACGCGAGTACGCGGTGTGGCGCTGCCCGCGGCCGGCTAGATGACCGAGATCAGTGCGCGCCGCACCCTGCACGAATGTCATCCCTGGCGGCCCGGTCAGTTCGGCAACGACCGGTTTTGCCTCGTGCATAGCCACAGCCTGTGCGCTCAGGTTCGTGGGCAGGAAGCCCATGTTGTCGACAACGGCGCTCACCTGCCACAGGTCGCCGCCGACAGGCGTCACGGCGAGGTCGCGCAGGCGCAACTGTGGCGCACAGGCGGCGTGGCGCAGGGTGAAGCGGCAGTTGACGCGCGCCATCTCTTCCAGGTAACGCGCCGGCGGCGGGTTGCGAAAGGTAAACATGCGCCGCCAGCCGCCGATTTCGACCGGCCCCAATTGGGGATGGTCGAAGGGCGTCCAGGGCATAAAACCGTCGCCGCCCAGCGCCTCGTCCTGCCAGTGCAACAGCTTGAGCCAGTCGCACTCGGGGAAGTTGCGCAAGGGATAATAGTCATCGCGCTGGATGCCGGCGGCCTTGAAGACATCCCACAACTCGGTGCTGAAGGTGGGGATACCCAGGCTGCCAAAGCTCCAGTCGATGGAGGAGCCGTAGCGTTTGAGATTCTTGTCTGGCGTGAAGTCTTCGTAGACAGAGATGAGGGGGTAGCCGGTTTCAGCCACGCCCATTGCGCCGATCATCTGGTAGAGGAGCTTGTCTTCGCCCAGGAAATGGGAATCCGGGAAAGTCAGCCAGGGTCGCAGGATCACGCCGCTGTGGCTGTGATAGCACTGCATGCCGGCAATGTTGGGATGATCCAGGATCCAGCGCACTACTGCGGCGATCTCCGGTTCGCTCAGCGGATACTCACCCGAGCCGTATTGCTGGCTCTCGGGGACCCAGTTGGAAGGGTAGTTGCGATTGAGATTGCCATCCTGCGGCCGCAGGATCACGAAGTCGCCGCCGTCCCAATCGATCAGGACGCCTTCTGGCACGATCCGGTAGTAGACGCCGCCCGTTTCGTCCGGCGCGCGCGGCAGCATGAGCCGCGGGTCGTGTTCGCTCACCTTCCACTCGCCGGCGTC
The DNA here is from genome assembly GCA_964560495.1 of uncultured Caldilineaceae bacterium. GTDB lineage: Bacteria > Chloroflexota > Anaerolineae > Caldilineales > Caldilineaceae > UBA5069. The sequence continues at coordinate 29,979 of CAZLMM010000024.1, read as the reverse complement.
GTCGCGGATGCGCATGTCCACGATCAAGCCATCATTGTTGACGTCGGCATAGTGCAGACCCGGTCCGAACTGCTCCTCGCCCGGCAGATAGCGCCCGTTGCCGATCCACTCATAGAAGGGCAGCGTCTGCACGATCTCTGCGCCGTCGGGGTTGACCCGTGGGACGATGTAGAAGATCTGCTCATCCAACAGGCGAGTGACCAACGGGTCGCGACCGTAGTCGCTGACCAAAGCCCAGGCCGTATAGAGCGCCACGGAGGTTCCGCAGATCTCCTCGGCGTGAATGTTGGCGTCGATGTAGTAGCCAGATTTGACCGTCTCGTCGCCTGTGGCCCAGTTGCTGATTTCCAGCAGCCAGATGGCGCGCCCCCGGTGGCTGTGGCCGATGGCGTGCAGCCGAACGAAACGCGGATAGGCCGCAGCCAGCTCATGGACGGCAGCGGTCAAGGCGGCGTAGTCAAGGTAGTGGTCGAAGGTGGGGCGAAGCTGTGGCGCGGGCATGATTCCTCTGTAGGCGAGAACGATAACGATTGCCAACTGTTGACAGTTGACAAATTACTGAACGAGTTATATCATAGATAGTAGATGCGCGCCAATCAGCGCGTCGCTTTGACGGGTTCCCCTGATCTGCCAGGGCGTCGCGCCAGCGGGTCGACTTTACACTTGGCTGTATTTGAAACCAGGAGTTCTTGATTTGTGAAAACTTCTGGATTCGAGAGCAACCGCAGTTTTGCAGTGGTAGTCGTTTCAGTTCGTATTGCCTTACTCATTTCAACAGGAGGACAACTAACCATGACCACACGTAGACAAAAGGGCTGGATCGTGGGCCTCATGGCCGGCGTAATGGCGATGCTCACGGCCTGCGCCGCCATGCCGGCTGCGCCCGCCGCTCCCGCCGCCGACACCGGCGCAGCTGCCGAGCAGCCAGCGGGCGAAAAGAGCCGACTGGTGATCGCCCAGTCGGTGGATGTCCAGGGGTTGGAACCGTCGAACGTCAACTCCCGCGCCGAATCCAACATTTTCACCCACATGTACGCCACGCTTTTCGAGATCACCGAGAGCGGTTCCCTTGACCCGTACCTGGCAGAATCATACACCCTCTCGGAAGACGGCAAAGAGATGACTTTCAAGCTCAAGGAAGGTCTCACCTGTCACGATGGCGAGCCGCTGACCGCCGAGGATGTGGCCTACACCTTCGAGCGTGCGGCGGACGACGCCAATGGCTTCACCGGCAACACGGCGGGCTTCGTTTTGGACGCCATCGACTATCAGGGCGTGCGGGTGGACAGCGACCTGGAAGTGACCATCCTCATGGGTCTGTACACATCGCCGGCTCTGGGTCTGATCTCCGAAGCCTTCATCCACTGTAAAGACTCGTACTCGGCCATGAGCCTGGAGGACGCCGCGGCCACCCCCATCGGCTCCGGTCCGTACAAGTTCGTGGAATGGGTGAAGGACGATCATGTTCTGCTGGAAAAGGTGGCTGACTACCCGCTCAAAGATGTGGCCTATGATGAGCTGGAATGGAAGGTCATTCCCGAAGCTTCGACGCGCTCGGCTGAACTGATCGCCGGCAACGTGGACGTCATCACCAATGTGCCGCCTGACCAGCACCAGGCCATCAACGACAGCGGCGCAGCCCAGGTGAAAGGCGTCTCTGGCACCCGACGGATGTACGTTGGCTACAACCTGGGCGACGAATTCAGCGGCACACCCGACGGCCAGATTCTCCAAGACCCCAAAGTGCGCGTCGCCCTGCAATACGCCGTGGATGTGCCCACCATCTGCCAGACGCTCCTCGCCTTCGACTGTGAGCGCGCCTCGAGTATGGTCAACCCGCCCAATAACAACGCCAATTTACAACCCTATCCCTACGACCCCGAAATGGCGAAGCAACTGCTGGACGAGGCGGGCTATCCCGCTGGACCCGATGGCGTCCGTTTCGAGATGGGCATGATGGCTGGCAAAGGGCGCTATCTGAATGATGTGGCCGTCGTCCAGGCAATCGCCCAATATCTGACCGATGTGGGCGTCAAGGTGAATTTACAGCAAATGGAGTGGGGCTCCGAGTTCGTACCGCTCTTGCGCGAGCACAAAGTTGGCCCGCTCTTCTTCGTGGGCACTGGCGGCAGCACGTGGAGCGCGGTCTACGATATGTCGGACATCTCCAAACCCGATGCGGCCACCAACTACACCGAATGGAACAACCCAGACTGGTTCGCTGGCTGGACCGAACTGGCTGCCACACGCGACCCGGTGCAGGAGAAGGAGATCACGGACCGCATGTTGGAAGTCATGTACAATGATCCACCCTGGCTCTTCATGTACTTCCAACCCGACTTCTACGGCGTTGGCAATGACGTGAATTGGCAGCCCCGCCGCGACGAGATCATCGACGTGACAACAGCCAGCCCGCAATAAGCCGCTAACTTTCCCCTGTGCGTCGCCGACGCTGCGCTTGCCCCGCTCGCCAGGGCAAACGTAGCGTCGGCGACGCACGATTGAACACTGCCCCATGACGACTTACCTGGTGCGTCGCTTGTTGCAAATGGTGTTGGTGATCATCGGCGTTACGCTGCTGACCTTTTTTGCGTTGCACCTGGCCGGCGACCCAACCTACCTATATGTTTCTGAACGCGCCACGGAGGAAGAGGTGGCGGCTACACGCGCCAAGCTCGGTTTTGACAAGCCGCTCTACGTGCAATACGCCAACTATCTTTGGGGGCTTGCCCGCCTCGACCTGGGCAATTCGCTGCGCTCTCGCACGCCGGCCTTTGCCCTGGTGATGGAACGCATGCCCGCCACCCTGGAACTGACCTTTTTCGCTATCTTTGTGGCAGTAAGCCTCGCCATCCCCATCGGCATTTTTTCTGCCACGCGCCGCGGCACAGCGTGGGACGGCGGCGTCATGCTCTTCGCCATGATTGGTCAGTCCATGCCCAGCTTCTGGCTTGGCATCATGTTGATCCTGTTTGTAGGTTTGTGGCTGAGATGGCTGCCTATTTCCGGCCATGTGCCGGTGATCCAGCCGTTGTTGGCCGGAGATTTTCAGACTGCGGTCGCCAATCTGCCCGAAGCGGCGCGCCATGTCATTTTGCCCGGCATCTGTCTGGCGGTCTTCTCATTGTCGCGCAACTCGCGCCTGATCCGCTCTTCCATGTTGGAAGTGTTAGGTCAAGACTACGTGACGACGGCGCGCGCCAAGGGGTTGGCCGGTCGCACCGTCATCGGGCGTCATGCTTTTCGCAACGCGCTCATCCCGTTCATTACCATTGTGGGGTTGGAATTTGGCTTTCTGCTCAGCGGTGTTGTAGTCATCGAGACGGTCTTTTCGTGGCCGGGCGTGGGGCGGCTGGTCTTCAACGCCATCAACCAGCGCGACATCCCGGTTGTGCAGGCTGCGGTCGTCGTCTTTTCGCTGCTCTTTGTGCTGCTCAACCTGGCGGTGGACGTGGTCTATACGATGATCGACCCGCGTATCCGGCTGACCTGAAGACAATCGTCTGCGACTCGTAACGAGTCACAAGTTACTTGCGCCATTTTCTCTGTTATTTGTGTCCGAAGGGACATGTGGCCTGACCTGAAGATGATGAATCACGAAGAGCGCAGGGAACACATGGACATCTTCATTGTTCAGCGCGTTTGGGCATGGATCTGAACCATGACGAACCAGACGATGGCGCCCGAGACAGATGCGAGTATGCCCGTTGCGCCAACGCGGCGACAGCCTTCCGATGCTGCCAAGGCATGGACCAGTCTGCTGCGGGCGCGCTGGCCTTTATTGGCAATCATGATCCTGGCGTTCCTGGTGATTGCCGCGCTCTTTGCACCGCAACTGGCCCCTGCCGACCCCAATCGCCAGAACTTGATCCTGCGCCTCAAGCCCCCCATGACCGAGGTGCAGATTGCCGACCATTCGTTTACCTTCATTCTGGGTTCTGATGGGCTGGGCCGTGATGTTCTCTCTCGGCTCGTCTATGGCGCGCGAGTCTCTCTGGCGGTGGGCGTGGCGGCCGTCGCCATCGGCGGCCTCATCGGCGTCAGCCTGGGCGTAGTCGGCGGCTACACCGGCGGGCGAACCGATGATGTGATCATGCGACTGGCCGACGTGCAGCTGGCGTTTCCCTTCATCTTGTTGGCGATTTTGGTGCTTGTCATCCTCGGTTCGGGTCTGCTGAACCTGGTGATCATCCTGGCAGTGGGCCAGTGGGTCGTTTATGCGCGCATTGCGCGCGGCGAAACCATCGCCCAAAAGCGCAAGGATTACGTGGATTCAGCCCGAGCTGTCGGCGTCAATCATCGGCGCATCGTCGGGCGGGCTATCCTGCCCAACATCCTGGCGCCGCTGATCGTCATCGCATCGTTCAACGTGGCGGGCGTCATTCTGTCCGAGGCAGCGCTCTCCTTTCTGGGGTTGGGCGTGCCGCCAGAGGTGCCCACCTGGGGCGGGATGCTGGCCGAAAGCCGCGACCAACTCCTGGGCGGCTTCTGGTGGCTGGCGCTCTTCCCCGGGCTGGCTATCATGTTCACGGTGCTCTCGTTGAACATCCTGGGCGATTGGTTGCGCGATTTTCTCGACCCGCGGCTGCGCGGGCGGTGACATCAACGAGAATTTTTGTGCGTTCTGCGTTGCTTGTGGCTGAGTTCGTTCGAGGTGCAACGATGAGTGAATACAGCGCCGACTACAAGACCGAACAGATTCCATTGCGATTTGTAGCGGTTCATACATTGGCCGAAGTGACGCAAGCGATCTTGCGCACGACGGATCTGGCGCCTGAAGACGCCGACATCATCGCCGACGCGTTGGTCGCCAGCGAGTTGCGCAACCTGCAGGGTCAGGGACAGGGCGTGCGCCGGGTGCGCGCCTATGTGGAGCGCGTTCGGCTGCGCCATGTCAATCCCAATGCGCCCTTCGATGTCGTCAAGGAATCTCCGGCATTGGCGCTGGTGGACGCCCACAACGGCCCTGGCACCGTCATGGCGGTGAAGGCCATGCGCCTGGCCATCGCAAAGGCGCAGAAGTGCGGTGTGGGCATCGTGGTCGTGCGCCACAGCACCCACTTCGGCTCGGCCAGCTACTCGGCCAGCCAGGCGTTGGCTGCCGGCTGCATCGGCGTGAGCATGACCAATGCAGGGCCGGAGATGGCGCCGTGGGGCGGCATCGATGGTGTGGTCGGCACCAACCCGTGGGCCGTGGCCGTGCCCACCGGCGATACACCCGATGCCATGCCCATCATCCTGGACATGGCGCTCACCACTGCGGGCAAGGGCATGATGCGCTGGCTGCTGCGCGACGGGAAGAAGATGCCGACCAACTGGGCTATCACCCCTGATGGGCAAACGACGGATGACCCCGCCGCAGCCATGGACGGCGCGCTGCTGCCCATGGGCGAGTACAAAGGCTATGCGTTGAGCCTCATCACCGACGTGCTGACGGGAGTGCTGAGCGGCGGCGGCTATGGGGTCATCCCCTACAGCGACCCGGCGCGTCAGGAGGTGGCGCATCAGTTCATCGCCTATCACATCGACTGGTTCATGGAGCGAAGCCAATTCTACGCCAATCTCCATGACTTCATCCGCATGGTCAAAGCCAGTCGCCCACGTCCGGGCGTCAAAGAGATTTTGCTGCCGGGCGAGCTGGAATGGCGTCGCCAGCAGGAAAAGCTGCGGGACGGCGCACCCCTGGATCCAGAGGTCTATGATGACCTGCGGCGTCTGGCTGATGAGGTGGGTGTGGCGTGGCCTCGCCCAACATAAGGCGACAGCATGGGCTACGGTTGAAACAACGCTGGCGGACGGATGAACAGATCCAGAAAATCCGAGAGATATCGTGGAGCTGGGTGATCGCCTGAAAAGTTTGCGTTGCATCTTCTTGGATACAGATCCCATCACTTTGCCCAAGTCGTGGAATTTCAGTACAAAAACAGGGTGGCAAGTCGAAACCTGCCACCCTGCAATACCTCTCCACCCCTCAATTCAGCCGTTCAATGATCCCCGCTGCGCCCATGCCGCCGCCGATGCACATGGTCACCAGGCCGACGTTCTTGTCGCGGCGCGCCAGCTCGTACAAAATCTGCACGGTGAGCTTGGCGCCGGTGCAGCCCAGGGGATGTCCCAGGGCGATGGCGCCGCCGTTGACGTTGGTGATCTCCTCGTCAAAATCCAGCTCGCGGATCACCGCCAGCCCCTGCGCGGCGAAAGCCTCGTTGAGTTCGATGAGGTCGATGTCGCCCAGGCTCATCCCTGCCAGCTTGAGCGCCTTTGGCACGGCTGCAATGGGGCCGATGCCCATGTACTCGGGCGAGACGCCTCCCACGGCAAAGCTGATGAAGCGCGCCAACGGCTTTAGCCCCAGCGCGTTGGCTCGCTCCTCGCTCATGAGCAACACTGCGGCAGCGCCGTCGCTGGTCTGGCTGCTATTGCCGGCAGTGACCGTCCCGCTGGCAGCGAAAGCTGGCTTGAGCTTGGCCAACGCCTCCGATGATGTGTCGCGGCGCACGCCCTCATCCTTGTCGAAGATGTAGCTGCTCTCTTTGACACTGCCGCCCATACCGCTTTTCATCTTGACCTGCAAGGGGATGATTTCGGCGTTGAAGTTGCCGCCATCCTGCGCGGCGGCGGCGCGCCGATGGCTGCGCAAGGCAAAGGCATCCTGATCTTCGCGACTGACGCCATACTTCTTTGCCACATTCTCGGCGGTCAACCCCATGCCCAGATAGACGCCGGGATACTCCTCGGCCAGGTAAGGATTGGCGACAAACTTATTGCCGATCATGGGCACATGGGACATACTTTCCACGCCGCCGGCGATGATGACTTCACCCATGCCCGACATGATCTGCTGGGCTGCGCTGGCAATAGTCTGCAAGCCGCTGGAGCAGAAGCGATTCACCGTCTGGCCGCAGACCGATTCGGGCAATCCAGCGCGCAAGGCGACAATGCGCGCTACGTTCATGCCTTGCTCCGCCTCGGGGAAGGCGCACCCCAACACCACATCTTCCACCACGTCCGGCTCTATGCCGGCGCGTTCGACGACAGCTTTGACCACCTCGGCGGCCATATCATCCGGGCGCACAGTACGCAAACTACCGCGCGGCGCCCTGCCCACGGCGGTGCGAGCGGCGGAAACAATCACAGCGTTCGTCATCCTTCATCTCTCTTTCCCATAGTTCATCAATTGCCAATTCATCATTGACCATTGACCATTGATTAGTTTCTCACCGGCTTGCCGCTGGTCAACATGCCCATGACGCGCTCCTGCGTCTTTGGTTCGCCGGCCAGGCTCAATACAGCATCGCGCTCCAAATCCAGGAAATACTGTTCGTCCATCCACGCTGGCTCGCTCAGGTCGCCGCCGCAAAGCACGAAACCCAGCTTGTTGGCAATCTTGGCATCGTGTTTGCTGATGAAGCCGCCTTGCAGCAGCGAATAGACTTCGATGCGCACGCTTGCCAACACATCAACGCCAGCGGCGTAGACATTGCCCGTGGTGACAGGCGGCCGATAGCCATTCTCCAACAGGGTAAGGACTTCGCGCTTGGCCTCGCACAGTTGATGGTCGCGATTCATGACGATGCGGTCGCTGTCGGTCAGGAAGCCCAGCTCGCGCGCCTGCACGGCCGATTCAGCCACTTTGGCAAAGCCGATGGTCTCGAAGACCTGGCGCAGATAGGGTAGGGGGTTGACGTTGGTTGCCCGCAAGTGGGGACTGATATGGCGGCGCACCATCTCCTTGCAACCGCCCCAGGCTGGAATGATGCCGACGCCCACTTCCACCAGCCCCATGTAGGTCTCGGCATGGGCCACGATGCGGTCAGCCGCAAGACAGCTCTCCACGCCGCCGCCCAGCACGCGCTGAAAGGGCGCAGCTACAACGGGCTTGGGCGCACGGCGCAGGGCCATGAAGGAATCCTGACCGTATTTGAGAAAACCCTCCACGCCCTTCCAGTCGCCCATCTGCACCAACATAGCAACATGGAGCAGGTTGGCGCCGGCGGAAAAATCGCCCCCATCGTTGCCGATGACCAGGCCGTTGGCGGCGCCGTGCAGCCGCTCCACCGCTGTCTGAATGATGTCGAAGATCATGGGGTCGAGGACATTGAGCTTGCTGTGATATTCCAGCAGCATCACGCCGTCGCCCATGTCGTGGAGCGATGCGCTTTCGTTTTCGGCGATGGGTTTGCGTAGACGGCGCAGGTCAGCCGTCTTGATCTCACTGCTGTTCTTGGGCACGGGCGCATAGCCCCCGCTCAGTGGGCTATAGGCCATCTGCACACCGTTTTCATAGGTGTAGAAGGTCTTGTGGCCTGCGGTCAACATCTCCTTGACCCAAGGCGCCACGCTGCCGCCTTCACCCTCCAGCCGCGCTGTGGTCTCCTTCACGCCCAGCACGTCCCATGTCTCGAAGGGACCCATCTCCCAGGCGAAGCCCCATTTCATGGCGTTGTCGATGTCCACGATGCTGTCGGCGATCTCTGGAACGCGTTTGGAAGCATAGGCCATGGTGCGCGAAAGCGTGTGCCAGATGAGCTCGCCGGCCGAATCGCCAGCCTGACACAACTCGCGCAGGCGGTCGGGTAGGGGCAACTCTTTGGCGTCGCCCACGCTAGACCAACGCGGCTTTTTGGGCGCAACATAGTCCAGCTCACCTTCCGCCGCAGCTTGCAGGTCGAGTCCCCAAAAGTCTTTCTTGCCCTTCTCGCCCGGCACGGTCTTGTAGAAGCCCTGGCCTGTCTTGCTGCCTAGGAGCTTTTTCTCTATGAGCAGCTTCATGACCGCCGTGCTGTATTCCCCGCGCAAGATGCCCCGGTCTTCGTCGTGGGGGATCATCTCGTAGAGATTCTCGCTCACCAACGCCATGACATCAATGCCCACCACGTCGTTCAGGCGGAAGGTGCCCGTCTTGGGACGCCCTAGCAGGTCGCCGGTGAGTTTGTCCACCTCCTCCACGGTGTAGCCATTTTCGATGGCGAATTCCATGATGTCGCTCTGGATGAAGGAGATCATGCGGTTGGCGACGAAGTTGGGCGTGTCCTTGCACACCACCACGCCTTTGCCCAGCACGCGTTCGGCGAATTCCTTCATGCGGGCAACCACCGCCGGGTCGGTTTCCGGCGTGGGGATGATCTCCAACAGGTGGAGATAGCGTGGCGGGTTGAAGAAGTGTGTACCCAGGAAACGCTTCTTGAAGCTGTCGCTGCGCCCCTGGCTGATGATGTGGATGGGGATGCCCGATGTATTGCTGCTGATGAACGCATGGGCAGGCGCAACCGCCTCGATGCGCGCCATCAACTCCTGCTTGGGCTTGGGCCGTTCGATGATCACTTCGATGATCCAATCGCTCTTGCCCACCGCCTGCTCGAAGTCATCCTCCAGATTGCCCACCGTGATCAGCCTGGCTGCGTCCTGGGTGAAGAGGCTCGCCGGCTTGGACTTGACCATGCGGTCGAAGCCAGCCTGCACGATACGATTGCGCACCTTGGGGTGTTGCAGCGTCAACCCGGCCGCGACCTCCTCTGGCGTCAGCTCTGTGGGAACCATGTCCAGCAGAGTGGCCGGCACACCGGCGTTCGCCAGGTGTCCGGCGATGGCAGCGCCCATGGTGCCCGCGCCGATCACGGTGACGTGATTGAACCCGTATGGCATTGTCTCTGTGCTCCTTCATTGAGAAAAGCAAATGAAAAGTCGAATACTGTTTAGTTTCACATAGGGGTGTTTTGGCAGGGTTGCGGGTGAGCGTGAACCCTGGCGGTCTGTGGTTTTGCGGTGTAAGGTCGAGCGGTGATAAGGACAACCTCCGGCTTCCCAGAAGTCAAGCCAACAGCCCGTAGGGGCGGCTCGTGCAGTCGCCCTACATTAGCGCCGACGCTGCTCAATGGAAGCCAGCAGATCGACGAAGGAATCGGCGAACTTCTTGACGCCGTCCTCCTCAAGTTCCTCTGTCACCTGCGCCAAAGAGATGCCCAGCGCCTCGATTGCAGCCAGTTGCCCGGCGACTTCCTCCACGCCTTGTTCCACAGTCTGTTCGACGCGCCCATGATCCAGAAAGGCTTCCAGGGTCTTGGGCGGCATGGTGTTCACCGTATGGGGGCCAATGAGCGGCTCCACGTAGAGCAGGTCGGGATAGGCCGGGTTCTTCGTGCTGGTGCTGGCCCACAGAGGGCGCTGCACGCGTGCGCCGGCCGCCGCCAGCCGCTCCCAGCGTGCGCCGGAGAACTTCGTCTGGAACTGGCGATAGGCCAGTTTAGCGTTGGCGACCGCGGCCTTGCCCATCAAAGCGGTCGCCTCCATCGCCCAGTCGGGGCGAGCGGCTGCAATCTTCTCCAGCCGGGCGTCCACGTTGCCATCCACGCGGCTGACAAAGAAGCTCGCCACCGAGGCGATGCGGTCGATGGCCTGGCCTCTGTCCAGGCGATCTGACAACCCTTGGAGATAAGCCTCTTTGACGGCATCATAGCGTTCCAGGCTGAAAATGAGGGTGACGTTGATGTTGACGCCGTCGCCGATCAGCGTGCGAATGGCCGGGACGCCGGCCCGGGTCGCCGGCACCTTGACCATCAAGTTGGGGCGGTTCACTGCGGCGTGGAGTCGCCGCGCCTCGGCAACCGTGGCGTCGGTCTCGTGGGCCAGGGCCGGCGACACCTCCAGGCTGACAAAGCCATCGTGACCGCCCGCCGCGTCGTAGATGGGGCGCAAGACATCAGCCGCGGCCTGGATGTCGGCCACGGCCAAACGCTCGAAGATCGTCTTGGCGTCGAGACCCTGTTTGACCAGGTGCGCCAGATCGTCGGCATAGGCGGCGCTCTTGCTGATGGCTTGCTGGAAGATAGTGGGGTTGGAGGTGACGCCGGCGACCCCTGTCCTCACCAGCCGGGCCAGCTCGCCAGAGTGCACCATCTCCCGCTCGATGAAATCCAGCCAGACGCTCTGGCCGGCTGCTGCGAGTTGCTGTATCGAATTCATTGTTTCCTCCGAGCTTGTCACAAGGTTGCCGATTCAGACTCGTCACGAGTAATAAGTAACGAGTAACGAGTAAAAGACCGTTTGAAAATTCATGGACAGCAGACCGTAGGGGTTTGAATGGCGGCGGCGAATCTTTTCGTGGATGGAGCTCGTTGGTTCGCCGCCATTCAAACCCTGCCGACGCCCAAACTGACGCCGGGAAGAAGGGCTTGAACGGCGGCGAATGGGTGCTGTTGCACGGGCAGAGAAGTCTGCGCCGCCGTTCAAACCCTTACCATGTGAATTTTCAAACGGACTCTAACGCATCACGCACTTTTTCGCCCTACAGGCGCACAAGCATCTTGCCCAGGTTCTCGCCGCTGAAAAGCCCCAGAAAGGCGGCCGGCCCATTCTCGATCCCGTCCACCACAGTCTCGCGCCATGTGATCTTGCCGTCGGCGATCCAGCGACTCATATCGGCGAGAAACTGTGGGCGGCGGTCGTTGTGGTCAGAGACGATGTAGCCCTGCATGGTGAGTCGCCTGGTGATGAACAGCCCCAGGTTGCGAGGTCCTGGCTGCGCCTCGGTTGCGTTATACTGGGCGATCATGCCGCACACGATGATGCGCCCAAAGTTGTTCATCTTTTGCAGGGCAGCTTCCAGGTGCGCCCCACCCACGTTCTCGAAGTAGATGTCGATGCCCTCTTTGCATGTACGCGCCAGCGCGGCGGGCAGGGGAATGTTCTTGTAGTTGAAGGCCGCATCCACGCCGATCTCGTCGAGCAGCCATTGCACTTTGGCGTCGGCGCCGGCGCTGCCCACCACACGACAGCCTTTGAGTTTGGCGATCTGACAGGCCAGCGAACCGACCGCGCCGGCTGCCGCAGAGACAAAAACAGTCTCCCCCTCCTTGGGGCGGCCAATGTCCAGCAGCCCGACGTAGGCGGTCATACCAGGCATGCCCATGACGCCCAGGTAGCTTTGAGCCGGCGCCAGCGTGACGTCCACCTGCGTCAGATTACGTCCGTCGCTTACGAAAGCCTCGCGCCACCCCATGTTGCTGAGCACGACTGCGCCCACCGGAAAGCGCCCGCCGTTGGAAGCAATGACATCTCCCACTGCGCCGCCGCTCAGCGGTTCGCCCAGTTGAAAGGGCGGCGTGTAGCTGCGTGCATCGTTCATCCGCCCGCGCATGTAGGGATCAACCGACATGAAGAGATTGCGCACCACCATCTCGCCTGGTCCAGGCTCAGGCAGTTGCGTCTCCACCAACTCGAAGTTAGCCGCGGTGGGCAATCCCACGGGCCTGCTTTTCAAACGAATCTCTCGACTGATCAATGGGGTCATCTTTTACGCCTCGAAATAGACTTTCAGCCTTTGCAGCCCTTCCACAATGTCGGGAACATCAATGCCCGAATAGGCGAGGCGAATGGCGTGATTGTTCTGGCCGGGCAGTGGGCGCCCAAAGTGGTTGCGCGTACAGAAGGAGACGTCGGTCTTTTGCAGCGCCTCATCCATGAGCTGATTGACCTGGGTCAACCCCTTGCGCGCCATGATCTGCGAGACATTTATAAAGAGATAGAAGGTGCTCTCAGGCGCATGGATGGAGACGCCGTCGATGGCGTTCAGCCCGGCGACGGCCGCATCCCGCCGCTGACGCAGGATTTCCACGATGGCGTCAGGCCCGCTGGGGTCGCCAGGGATCGCCTCAACCATGGCGCGTTGGATGAAGTGGGTGGTGCACGATTCGGCGTTGGTGTTGAATTTGTTGATGGCGTCGATGACTGGCTGGGGGCCGATGGCTGCGCCCAACCGCCAGCCCGTCATGGCGAAACGCTTGGAGCAGGTGTAGAGGATGACCGTGCGCTCCTGCATTCCAGGCAGATTGACAATCGAGAGCGGTTCGCCGCCGTAGCGAATCTCATAATACGCGTCGTCGCTGAGCACCCACAGGTCGTGTTCCAACGCAATCTCGGCCAGCGCCTCCATCTCCTGGCGGGTGGATTGCGCGCCCGTGGGGTTCTGATAGTTGTTGTAGATGAGCGCGACGGTGCGGTTGTTCACCGAGCGCCTGATGGCGTCCAAGTCCAACACATAGCCGCTCTCGGTCTGAAGATAGCCATAGGGGATAGCCACCCCGCCTTGATACTCGATCTGCGATTCGTAGATGGGATAGCCAGGGTTGGGGTAGAGCACCTCGTCGCCGGGGTTCATCACTGCGGCCAAAAATTTGCCGATGACCGGCTTGCCGCCAGGCTGAACCGAGACCTGCTCTGCCGTGTAATGCACGCCACGCTTGGCGCCTACATCGTCGGCCAGCACCGCGCGCAGCTGCGGGATGCCGGCCCCTGGACAATAACCGGTGTAGCCGTCGCGGATCGCCTTGTAGGTGGCCTCCACGATGTTCTCCGGCGTGGGGATGTTCATGTCGCCCAGATGGAAAGGATAGACCTTGTGACCCTTTGCGGCCCAAGCCGCAGCCGCAGCCGAAACAGCGAAGGCCGTCTCGGTGCCCAATTTTTCAAGTTGCTTCGCTAGTTTCATCGTGTGCAAGTCCTTGGAGTGCTCTTGAACGAAATGTATCAGGGTCGTTGCCCACAACAACTTATTGTAGCATCCAGCAAGGCCGAAGCGCGAACCATTACACAGCTTGGAGATAGAGGCGGCAAGCTCACTCTGCGCGCACCGCCGCGGCGGGCTGCATCTGCCCCAAACGCCAGGCGGGATAAAGGCCAGCCAACAGCGCAGCAAAGAGCGCAACCGCAAACGCCTGCACGAACGTTTGGGGCTGAAGCTGCATCTCCAGGGTCCAGCCAAAGGAACGCAGGTTGATGATGTAGATGAGCACCACTGCCAGCAGCACGCCGGTGGGCAGGGCCAGTATTCCGGCGCTGACGCCCATGAGACCTGTTTCCAACAGGGAGAGCCGCCATAATTGACGCCGGGTCATGCCGTTGGCGCGCAACACGCCGATCTCGCGCGTGCGTTCAAGCTGTAAACTCATGAGCGTACTGAGGATGCCGATGAAGGCCACCAGCGTCGCCAGCAATTGCAGCGCCACGGTGATGGCAAAGGTGCGGTCGAAAACCGCCAACGCGTCGCCGCGCACCCCGCGATTGGAACGCACCACCAGCTCGTTCGTCCCGGCAAAAGCTGCCCGCAACTCGGCCACCTTGTCGTCCACATCCTGCCCTGGCTCGATGAACAAACCCACCGCCGATATGCCTTCATCTTGCCAGTGACGGCGGTAGACCGGGTCGTGCATGGTGACAGTCGGGTTGACGTTGAAATCCACCGACACGCCGACAATGGGGAATTCGACCGGCCCATGATCGCTCATCAGCGCCAATGGATCACCCACCGCGAGATCATAGCGATTGGCCATGGGTTCGTTGACCACTACGCCGCCCTGCTCCACCGCCCGCCAGGTTTCTGCGGCGTCGCCCACCGCCGCGTGATAGCGCCGGTCGTCGCCGGCCAGATCCTGGCTCAAGGCTACCAACCGCGTCTGGATGGGCTGGTCGCGCCCTGGCAGCCGCGCGGTCATGTCCACCCCGCGCGTCGTCGCCAGGCGGACGACGCCGGGAAACTGCCTCAACCGCTCCACAACCTGCGGGTCAAGAGTGGTCGTAATCTGGTTACTCTGCAACGAAGGCGGCGAGACGAAAATATCTGCTTGCAGCACATCATCCAGCCAACGCACCACGGTGACGCGGAAGCTGCCGATCATGACGCCCACGCCGATGATGACGCTGACCGCCACCATGAGCGCGGCCACGGCAACGGCAGTACGGCTGAGAGAGCGCGTCACTGTGCGCGGCGCCATGCGGGCGATAACGCCCGAGCCATGCAGAACGGACTGGACGAGCATCATCATCCCCAAGAGCAAAACAGGCGTACAGAACGCTGCACCGATGATAAGAGCGAAGAGGCCGCCAAAGGCAATGACCAGGCTGGCGTCGGGAATCATGAGCAGGCCGCCCGCGAGCAGCAGCCCCACGCCGCCAGCGGTCAGCCAGGGTAGCAGACGCCGCGCCCGATCTTCCACGCTGCTGCGACGCAGCGCGCCAGCAGGCGGCGTACTGGTGGCTTCATAGGCGGGCAGGGCTGCGCCCACCAACGCTGCCGCCACGCCGATGATCCCGCCTTTGACCAGCGTCATCGTGGGGATGTCGATCTCGCGCACGGAGACCACGAAGAAGAGGTCGTTGACCGTCTGCGTCACCAACTGCACTGCGCCGCGCCCCAACAACACGCCCAGAGCCAGACCCAACGCCGAACCAATGAGACCCAAAACGCCGGCTTCCAGCAAAATCAGCGCGTAGATTTCGCGACGAGTCATGCCCAGGGCGCGCAGCGCGCCCAGCACAGGACGCCGCTGCACCACGCCAAAGGTGACGGTGTTATAGATGAGGAACATGCCCACCACCAGCGCCAACAGGCTGAGCGCGCTCAGGTTGAGACGAAACGCGGCGGTCATATCGTCCACGGTTCCGCCGCGACTGGTCGCAACGTCGAGGGCCACGCCCGCAGGCAGCCACTGCCGCAGTCGAGTCAACTCAGCTTCGCCCTCCTCGCCCTCGGCGATGATCAGGTCGATACGGTCGAGCCGTCCCACCTTGCCCAATATCTCCTGCGCCGTAGCGATGTCAGTCAACAGTAGACCATCCAACGCGCGACGGCTCAGGGCATCCGAGGGCTGCAAAAGACCAACGACAGTGAGTAGATGCTCCGCCACGCCGTCGCGCACAGAAAGGACATCGCCCGTCTTCACCCCGTAACGCTCTGCAACAACCTGACTGAGCAGGGCGGTGTTGGGCGTCGCCATTAACTCGGCCAGATAGTCGGCGGCCGGATTTCTGGACTGGTCGCCCAATCCCAGATAGGCGCGGAAGGGACCTTCGGCAAAGGGATCCACGCCCAGTAGACGCATGGGTTGCACATCCAGTGTTTCGGCGATGACGTAGCTTTCGACGACGGGCGCGCTCAGGCGATAGCCCATCTCTCGACGCAGATCAGTGTAGACGGCCTCGTCGATGCCTTGGGGTCCGCCGTTGATCTGATGGGTGGCGCGGCCGGCGACGCTCTCTGCGCCCAGCTCGAAGGCGCGCTGGGCCGAACCATTGGCCAGGTCAATGGCGACGATCATGGCAACGCCGATGGCGACGCCCAGAACAAAAAAGAGGCTTTGCAGGGGCCGGCGCAGGGCATGTCGCCAGACTTGTCGAAAAATGGTGTGGAGTGTCATTTATTCTTCGTGCGCCTCGCGCCACGCCGCATCGCTCACCAGCTTGCCGTGGTCCAGATGGAGCACCCGGTCGGCCTGGCGGGCTACCTCGGGCGCATGGGTCGCCATGAAAAGAGTTTTGCCGCTGTCGCGGGTCAGCTCCAGCAGCAGGCCGAGCACCCGCTGACCGGTCTCTTCATCCAGATTGCCGGTGGGTTCATCGGCCAGGATCAGCAGTGGGTCGTGGGCCAGGGCGCGAGCGATGGCGACGCGCTGCTGCTCGCCGCCGCTGAGCTTGTCCGGGTAGGCGTTGAGTCGGTTGCCCAGCCCCACCCGGTCGAGCAGGGCGGCGGCAGACTGGCGTATGTTGCGCCGCTCACCGTTGAGTTCCAGGGGTAGCGTCACGTTTTCCAGAATTGTCAGGGTGGGGATCAGGTTGAAGAACTGAAAAACGATGCCGATATGGCGACGACGAAAAAGGGTGCGCTCGTGTTCGCTCAGCGCGGTGATGGCGACGGGGCGACTCGTCCCCATAATGTGGACATGGCCGGCGCTGGGCGCGTCGATGCCAGAGATCAGATTGAGGAGGGTGCTCTTACCGCTGCCCGACTTGCCCAGGAGACAGACGAATTCGCCGGCGTAGAATTCACGACTCAGTTCATCCAAGACAATGCGGCTTTGGCCTGCCTCGGTGTAGATTTTGGTCAGCCCCTCCAGGCGGATGAGCGTGGGTTTGACGGCTGCGCCGTTGACCACTCCTGGTTGTCGCCCAGGCGACGGCCCGTTGACTTTTTCTATCACTGCGTAATCCATGCTCTTCGTCTCGCTTTGCTGCGCCGACATTGCTGAGATACCCCCATCGCCGCCAGCCACTTTCCTATGCCCTGGGGCATATCATAGACCAGCCTGTTCTACATCTCTGTGTGCCATTGTCCCGAATTTCACCCTACAGCCGGACTTGAGAGGGTGGGCGCCAAACGTTTTCTGCAGTAATTGTAGGTCACGCTTGCAGCGTGACAAACGCAACCCCAGTTCATCATCGTTTATTGCCAAAAATTGGCTTGCTGTAGGTCACGCTTGCAGCGTGACAAACGCAGTTGGAGAGAAGCGACGCCTGGCCCATAGACGACGCCAGAATTGCCCGGAACACTCCTCGCTGCTCACCCGTCCTGGATCAGCTTGCAAGCAGGCATGTTTACCACTATGATCCATGCACAGGGTTTGTCTGAGATTTTTCTTGCATCGAATCTTCCCGCATCCAATCTTCCAGGAAGCTCAGAGCTTCCTGGAAGGTGTGAAGGGGAAGGTATGAATTGACCACACGCACCGGAGGAGGAAACCGTTATGCGTCACCCCAATAGAAGACCTATCAACCGTCGCGTCTTGTCCGCTATCACGCTGCTTGCCATTCTTTCGCTCTTGCTGGCGCAGGTCGGCCCGGCCAGCAACGCCAGCCTCGCCGCCAGCCGCAGTCTGGGATGGAGCGCCAGTCGCCAATCTTCGCCGTCCGGCGGGCGCATCCAGCAGCCATCATCGCCTGGCGGCCTGACCATCGTGCTGGGCGAGGGCGCTGAACGGCCCCAGACAACCGTCGCCACGACGGCGACCGCGGGCGTCCTCCTCTCTGCCGCTGAAACGCAGGCATTGTTGGATCGCCTGCCGCCGCTGAAAGCAGAAACTGGCGATGCAGAGGAGTTCAACCTGCCGCCGGCCAGTCTGCCGCCGCCTACGCCCAGCGTCGTCATCGAGGAGAGTTTTCCACCCACGGCCACCGCGCCTACGCCTGCGGATGTTGTAAGCGGTCCGCTGGAGGTGCTGCGCTTTGCACCTGAAGGCGCAATCGACCTGGCGCCTTTCTTGCAGGTGAGCTTCAACCAGCCCATGGTTCCCCTGGCGACGCTGGAGGAACTGAGCGCGGCGGATGTTCCGGTCAAACTTACGCCCGAGCTGCCCGGCGTGTGGAAATGGAACGGCACGAAGACGTTGACTTTTGAGTATCAGTCCGACGAGATCGACCGCTTCCCCATGGCTACGATCTTCGAGGCGGCCGTGCCCGCCGGGACAACTTCGGCCACGGGCGGCGTGTTGGAAGAGAGCGTCCAGTGGACCTTCTCCACGCCGCCGCCGACCGTCATCAACTCATGGCCGAGCTATGGCCCTCAGCATCGCGACACGCTCATGTTCGTTGCCCTCGACCAGCGCATCGACCCGGTCGCCGTGTTGGAGACGATCCTTGTCACCGCAGGCCGGGAGGAGTTCGCCCTGCGCCTGGCGACGGAAGAGGAGGTGGCGGCTGACAAGGACGTGAGCAACCTGGCCAAGAGCGCCGGCGAAAGCCGCTGGCTGGCCTTCCGCGCTGAAGAGGAGTTCCCGGCCGACGCCACGGTCAACGTCAACATCGGCCCTGGTACACCCTCCGCTGAAGGACCCTTGACCACGACAGAGGTGCAGGCTTTCAGCTTCCAGACCTACGCGCCTTTGCGCGTCACCGAAGCGCGTTGCAGTTGGGGAGGAGCACGCTGTCCACCTGGCGCGCCCTTCGATGTTCTCTTCAACAATCCGTTGAATTCTGAAGCCTTTGATCCCGCATGGGTGGCAGTCGAACCTGAAATCCCTGGCAAGGTGGTCAACGCGTTTGGCAACGTCTTGCAGGTGCAGGGCGCGACCGCCGGACGCAGCACCTACGAGCTGACTGTGAGCGGCGCCATTGTGGATGTCTTTGGCCAGACCCTGGGGGACGACCAAAGCTTCACCTTCCGCACTGGCAACGCCGACGCCTATCTGACCGGCCCGTCCCAGGTGTTGAGCACCCTTGACCCCACGGCGCAACAGCCCACCTTTAACGTCTATTCGGTCAACTATCCGCGGCTTCATGTGCGGGTCTATGCAGTGACGCCGGATGATTGGAAAAGCTGGCTCACCTATCTGCGCGACTATTGGAACAATCCTCAGCCAACGCCGCCCGGCCAGCTCGTCATGGAAGACACCATCTCGGTGGAAGGGCAGCCGGATGAGATCACCGAAACCATGATCGACCTCACACCGGCTCTGGGCGACAGTACGACCGGCCATCTCATCGTGGTGGTGGATCTGCCCGAGCCGCTCTTTGGCGAACGCGACCGCACCGTGGTCCAATCCTGGGTGCAGATTACCCAGATCGGCCTGGACGCCTTCTCGGATCACAGCGACCTGCTGGTGTGGGCCACCGCCTTGGCCGACGGCGCGCCGCTGAAGGATGTGACAATCGAGCTATATGGCGCCAGCAGCGAAGGCGTCACCGGCGACGACGGCAGCCTCGATCTGGAATTGACCAACCAGGTGGGCTACTTGCTGGTTGGTTCTCAAGACCAGGATGTCGCTATCCTGCCCCGCAGCCAGTGGGACTACTACGGCAATTCGGGCTGGAGCAAGCAAACCACCAACGACATGCTCCGTTGGTATGTCTTCGATGACCGCCAGATGTATCGCCCCACGGAAGAGGTGCACGTCAAGGGTTGGCTGCGGCGCGTAGGCGCTGGACAGGACGGCGATGTTGGTCTGGTGGGGGGTGGGCCGACTTCAGTCCACTATGAGGTGACCGAGCCGCAGGGCAACAGGATCGCCGAGGGCGCAGCCGATGTCAACGACCTGGGCGGCTTCGCCTTCAACTTCACAATTCCCGAAAACGCTAACCTGGGCTATGGCGACATCCGCCTCTTTGCGAGCGGCGTGAGCAACGTCTACGGGGTGGATAGCTACTACTCTTTCCAAATTCAGGAATTTCGCCGTCCAGAATTTGAGGTCAAGGCCCAGCCCGAAGGCGAAGGCCCCTACTTCCTGGGCGACGACGCCACGGTCTCCATCTCGGCCCAATACTACGCCGGCGGCCCCCTGCCCAACGCCGAGACGACCTGGACCGTCAGCTCGCAGGCAGGCAGCTATTCACCGCCCAACTGGCCTGATTTTATCTTTGGCGAGTGGACGCCCTGGTGGTACATCTATGACTACGGCTTCTACGCCGGCGATGTCTTTTTCGGCGACTTTGGCGGCGGTCAGGGCGGAACGCAAACATACACCGGCAAGACCGACCCCACCGGCAAGCACTATCTCGACATGGCCTTTGTGGAGAGCGAACAGCCGCGTCCCTACACTGTGCTGGCTGAAGGCCGGGTGATGGATGTGAACCGCCAGGCGTGGGCCGCCAGCACAAATCTGTTGGTGCACCCTTCCGAGCTGTACGTGGGGCTGCGCAGCTTGCGCACCTTTGTGGAGCAAGGCGACCCGTTGGAAGTGGAAGTCATCGTCAGCGACCTGGATGGCAACCCGGTCGCTGAGCGCGACGCAACCGTCACTGCGGCGCGGCTGGAATGGAAATACGAGGGCAATGAATGGAAGGAAGTTGAGGCCGATCCCCAGGAGTGTGCGGTCATCTCTGGCAATGAGCCGACGCTGTGCACCTTCACCACCGACATTGGCGGCGAGTATCGCATCACCGCCGAAGTGCGCGACGACCATGAACGCCTCAACCGCACCATGTTCACCCGCTGGGTGAGCGGCGGACCGACTATCCCCTCGCGCAGCGTGGAGCAGGAGCAGGTGGAACTCATCCCAGACAAGGAGACCTACGCACCGGGCGACGTGGCCGAAATCCTGGTGATTGCGCCCTTTGCGCCAGCGGAGGGACAACTGACCGTTGCCCGCGACGGCATTCTCTACACCGAGCACTTCTCGCTGGGTGAAGGCTCAACCACACTCAGAGTGCCCATCGAGGACGCACACATCCCCAACCTGAACATCCAGGTGGATGTGAACGGCTCGGCCCCGCGACTGGATGACAAGGGGCAGCCCATGGAGGACGTTCCCCCGCGACCAGCCTACGCCAGCGGCAGCCTCAACCTGCGCATCCCGCCGGTGATCCGCACTCTATCACTAGAGATTGATCCCGAGGCGACAGAATTGGAGCCAGGCGCCGAGACCGCCATCAACCTGAGAGCCGTGGATGCAAACGGCGAGCCAGTGGAGAACGCCGAGCTGGCAGTGGTGGTGGTGGATGAAGCTATCCTAGCGTTGACCGGCTACCGCATCCCCGACCCGTTGATCGTCTTCTACAGCGAACGCAGCGCCGGTGTGGAAAGCGTCTATGGCCGCGGCAGCATTGTGCTGGCCAACCCGGAAGAACTTGCCAAACAGACGGGCAACATGGCCTTTGGCATCGGCGGTGGGGGCGAGGCGATGATGGAAAGCGCAGCCATGCTCGCGGCCGCCGCGCCCATGCCGACAATGGCTGCAGATATGTTGGCGCGAGGCGACCAGGCGGCGGGCAATGAAGCGCCCACGCCCATCGCCGTGCGCGCTGACTTCAACCCACTGGCGGTCTTTGCGCCGGCAGTGCGCACCGACGCCGATGGCAAAGCGCGCGTCGAGTTCACGCTGCCCGACAACCTCACCCGCTATCGGGTGACGGTGGTGGCGGCCACGGAGAAACAGTTCGGCCAAGCCGAGGCCAACATCACTGCCCGCCTGCCGCTCATGGTGCGCCCTGCGGCCCCGCGCTTCCTCAACTTTGGCGACCGCTTCGAGTTGCCCATCGTAGTGCAGAATCAAACCGAAGAGGCGCTGGAAGTGGATGTAGCGGTGGAGGTGAGCAATCTGCTCTTGGGCGATCCTGAGCAAAGCGAAGGAACCGCGGCCAATGCGGGTCAGCGCGTCGTCGTACCGGCCAACGACCGGGTGGAGGTGCGCTTCCCAACGACCACCGACAACGCTGGCACGGCGCGCTTCCAGGCCGCCGCGGCCAGCGGCGCCTACGCCGACGCAGCGCGCGGCGAGCTGCCGGTCTACACCCCGGCCACGACCGAAGCCTTTGCGGTTTATGGTGTAGTGGACGAGGGCGCAATCGCCCAACCCATCGCTCAGCCGCAGAATGTCTTTCCCCAGTTCGGCGGGTTGGAAGTGAGCTCTTCTTCTACGGCGCTCTCTGCGCTGACCGACGCTGTGCTCTATTTGAGCGATTACCCCTTCGAGTGCAGCGAGCAGATCAGCTCGCGCGTTCTTGGCATCGCCTCTCTGCGCGACGCACTCACCGCGTTCCAGGCCGAGGGGCTGCCCCCGCCGGAGCAAATCGACGCGGCCATGGCGCGGGACATCCAGCGCCTGGAATCCATGCAGAACCTGGACGGCGGCTGGCCCATCTGGGAAAAGGGGAAGGAGTCTGTGCCCTTCTATTCCATCCACGTGGCCCACGCCTTGCAGCGGGCGCGGCTCAAGGATTACCGGGTCTCTGACGCAACGCTTTCGGCGGCGCGTGAGCATCTGCGCAATATCGAGGCATACTATCCCTCCTGGTATAGCGAGCTGACGCGCGACACGCTCAGCGCCTATGCGCTCTACGTGCGCAATTTGATGGACGATCCGGACACGACGAAAGCGCGCAATCTGCTCAACGAAAAACCGCTGGACGACCAGTCGCTCGAGCAGATCGCTTGGCTGTGGCAGGTGCTCAACGACGACCCGGCCTCGACCGCCGAGGTGGAGGCCATCCGCCGCCATGTGGACAACCGGGCGGTGGAGACAGCCGGCGCAGCCAACTTCACCACATCCTATGGCGATGACGCCTGGGTGCTGCTCCATTCCAACCGGCGCACCGACGCTATCGTGCTGGACGCCATGATCAACGATGACCCAGAAAATGAGCTGATTCCCAAGGTGGTAACCGGGCTGCTGGCGCACCGCACCAACGGCGCATGGAGCAACACGCAAGAAAATGTCTTCGTGCTCATTGCGCTGGATCGCTACTTCAACACCTTCGAGAATGTGACGCCCGATTTCATCGCCCGCATGTGGCTGGGCGAGACCTTTGTGGCGCAGCACGAGTTCGAGGGCTATAGCAATGAGTCGCGGCTGACCACCGTGCCCATGTCCTTTCTGGTGGAGCAGCCGGGCGTGCGGGATTTCGTCATCGGCAAGGAGGGCGACGGCCGGCTCTACTATCGCCTGGGGCTGCGCTATGCGCCCACGGACCTGCGTCTGGATCCGCTGGATATGGGCTTCGTGGTGCAGCGCACTTATTCGGCGGTGGACGACCCGGCGGATGTGCGCCGCGACGAGGATGGCGTGTGGCATGTGCGCGCCGGCGCGCGTGTGCGCATCAACCTCACCATGGTGGCGGACAACCGGCGCTATCACGTGGCCCTGGTGGACCCGCTGCCGGCCGGCTTCGAGCCGATCAATCCGGCGTTGGCCACGAGCGAGTCTGCGCCTGGCGGCGACCCCATGGCCGCGCCCTATGGCTGGTGGTGGTATGGCACGTGGTATCAGCACCAGAACCTGCGCGACAGTCGCGCCGAAGCCTTCACTCCTCTGCTGTGGGATGGCGTCTACAACTACAGCTATGTGGCGCGCGCCACGACGCCAGGCGAATTCGTTGCGCCGCCGGCCAAGGCCGAAGAGATGTACATGCCGGAAGTTTTCGGGCGTAGCGGCAGCGACCGAGTGGTGATCGAGTAAATGGATTGAAAGAGGCCGTTTGAAAACTCACGGCAGAGGGGGTGGGCGGCCAGACGTACACGCGAAGAAGGGCTTGAACGGCAGCGAATCGGTGTTGTTGCATGGACAGAGAAGTCTGCGCCGCCGTTCAAACCCCTACGTGACGCGGTGGGGCGCGTCACGGCGTCTGATGAGATGGGAGTGCAACCGTCTCTTGCAAAAAGGCGACTGTGCGCTCCCACGCAAGTCGGGCGGCGGTTTCGTTGAACGCGTCGGGGCGGTCGGCCTCGAAGAACCAATGCCCCACACTTTCGTATCGGAAGAATGTCGTCGGGCGGCCTGCCGACTTGAGCGCCGTTTCCAGGCCGGCGACCTCTTCCGCCGGCTCATAGGGGTCTGTTGCGGCATAATGTCCAAGATAGGCTGCCTTGGCCCGACCGAAATCCCCGCTCCCCGTGCCATAGAATAAGACCACCGCGCGCACGCGCTCTGGGTCTGCGGACGAGAGCCTGAGGGCAAAAAAGGCGCCCAGGGAGAACCCCACCACGCCAATCCCGGCCTGACCAGGGGCGACGCGCTGCCAGAGATGATCGACTGCGCGGGCGATGTCGGCGTCGGCGGTCTCGCCATCAAGCTGGCCGCTCAGCGCCTCGGCCTCCTCAATGGTCAATGCCAATTTGCCATGATAGAGGTCAGGCGCGTAGGCGACGAAGCCCTCCTCTGCCAGTCGCTCGCAGAAGTCTTTGATGGCGTCGCTCAATCCCCACCAGGGGTGGAGAACCAAAACGCCCGGTCCGGCGCCCGCGCTCGGAACTGCCGTGTATCCTTCCTCTTGAACATGCCACATCCACTCTGCTCCTATTCTCGAATTTGTGGAGACGACATACGCACCTGGGTGCGCCGCCATTCCGGCGGCTGCGAAATGCCTGCGTTCCCAGGACCACCCCACGCCTCTTTGGTTGGACGCCGAAGTCTCCAGACATCGGACCGTCAAACCATCATGTGTTCTGGCTGAGCCAGCATACAAAGGCATTTGCGTCACGTCAAATCAAAAGCCCATCACGGGTTGCTTTTGACAATTCACCCAATCGTCTTCTGTTCGGGTTGAGGCACACCCCTGTTGTTTGCATTCTTGTCTGATGACCCCGCGTCCGTTACAATCGAGGTGATCTGTTCTGTGCAGCGCCCTTTCCCCGGCCACGAACGCACGCATTTCGAGCTGATCGTTGCGAGGGTCACTTCATGCAGAAGAGCGGTCTCCAAGTTCTCCTCCCTTACATGCGCCCCTACTATCGGGCGCTGGCAATCGGCGCAGTCTACGCCTTCATCGGCGCAGCCGCCAGCGCGTTCAGCCCCATGTGGCTGGGGATGGCAGTGGATGCGCTTAGCGAAGGCACGACTCCCCGCGCGCTGGCCTGGTATGCCATCGGGCTGATGCTCCTGGCAGCCACCGTGGCCCTCTTTCGCTATCTCCTGCGTATGCTCACCGGCAACATCGCTGCGGGCGTCACCTATCGCATGAGCCAGGATATGTTCCAGCGCCTCCTGCTCTTTGATCGGGAAACACGCCAGGCCTACGGCACAGGCGATTTACTCTCGCGCAGCACGAGCGACTTCATCTACATCTGGCGTTTTTACAGCGCAGGTTTCCAGATGTTCATGCACGCCTTCTTCCTACTGCTAATCGGCGCCGCGCTCATGGGGCGCACCAGCCCGCCGCTGGCAGTGATGGTCGTCGTGATGCTGCTGTTGAGCATCGCGGTGCAGATGCGATTGGGGCGCGTGTTGGAGCACTCCTTCATCGTCGTCCAGCAGGAGATCGCCAAACTCTCCGCCTTTGCCCAAGAGCACCTGAACGCCGCGCGAATGCTCATGGCCTATGTGCAGGAAGAAGCCGTGGGGCGGGCGTTCCGCGCCGCCAATGAAAATTACGTCAAACAGAATCTCCATTTTGTGCTCCAGAGCGGTGCGATCTCGCCCATCCCGAGCCTGGTGGTGCGTATGGCAGCGACAATCGTCGTCTATGTGGGCGGCATGCTCATCATCGGCGGCGACCTGACCGTGGGTCAGTATGTGGAGTTCATTGTCTATCTTGGGTTGCTGAACAACGGCGCGCAGCAGATCACTGATGCGTATGAACGTTTGCAACAGGGCAGCGCAGCCGCGGTGCGCATTGGCGAGGTGCTGGATCGCTGGCCCAAGATTGCCGACCCCGAGAACGCGCCCGATGTGGAACTGGTGGGCCACATTTGCATGGAAGATGTGGGCGTCTGGATGGAAGACCAAGAGCGGTGGGCGCTGCGTCATATCGACCTGGAGATCCCGCCGGGCACGACTCTGGGCATCGTCGGTCCCACCGGTTCGGGCAAGAGTATGCTCATTAGCCTGTTGGGGCGCATCTACGACCCCACAGAAGGTCGGGTGACCATCGACGGCCACGACCTGCGAGAAATCAAGCTGGCGGCGCTGCGTCGCACAGTGATCTATGTACCCCAGGAGTCGTTGCTTTTCAACATGCCCCTGCGCGGCAACATTGCCCTAGGCATCTCCTATGTGCCAGACCAGCGCATTTTTCAAGCTATGGATCGTGCGCGGCTCTCCAACGATCTCCCCCAATTGCCTCATGGCCTGGATAGTTCGGTGGGCGAGCGCGGCGCGACCCTCTCCGGCGGGCAGCGACAGCGCGCCGCAATTGCGCGCGCGCTGGTGCGCGACCCCAAAGTGCTGCTGCTGGATGATGCGTTGGCAAGCGTGGACATGAAAACCGCGGCCGAGATTCTGCGTGAGCTGCGCCAGGCGGAACTCAAGCGCACCCGCATCATCGTGACCCAGCGCATCGCCACTGTGGTGGACGCGGATCAGATCATCGTTTTGGATCATGGCCAGATTGTCGAACGCGGCAACCACGAGGAGTTGCTGGCGCAGAATGGCTTCTACGCCGCAATGTATCGCCGGGAAGTGCAACAGGAGCGCGAGGAGATTGGCCATGGCGAAGGCTGAAGCAACTTCAGGACGCCGTGACGAAACTGAAGATGAAGCAAAAGTGCGCCTCTCTGAGCTCGCCAACCAGGACTCGGCTCTGTTTCAGCTGTTGGCTTCTTCGCTGGCGCCATACAAGCGCTGGGTGATCGCCGCGCTGGTGCTCATGACCGGCGTCGCGCTCCTCAACGCTGTGCCTCCCTACTTGCTGAGCGTCGCTATTGACGGCCCCATCGCCGACGGCGACGTCGCCGCGTTGGTGCAGATCACGATCCTCTATGGCGCAACCGCCATCGCCATCTACCTGCTCACCTATGCCTTCACCTATTTCTTACAACAGGCCGGGCAGCGCGCCCTGGCCGATCTGCGCAGCCGCCTCTTCAACCACATCCTGGGGCTGGATCGGGCTTTTCTGGTCAACACACCCACGGGCGAACTGGTGGCGCGGCTGACCAACGACATCGACCAGCTCAATGCGGTGCTCTCGCGCAGCATCGTCATCGTGCTGGTGGAGGGGGTGACGCTCATCGTCATCGTGACCGTGATGTTTGCCATGAACTGGCGGCTGGCGCTGCTCTCGCTGTCCGTGCTGCCGTTGGTTGCAGTCGTGACGCGTTACTTTCGGGAGCGCATCCGTCAGTCTTCCAGCGGCGAACGCTCAGCCCAGGCGCGCATCAGCGCGTTTCTCAACGAGCAGGTGCATGGCATGACCGTCGTGCAGCTCTTCAACCGCGAAGATGAGAGCGAGCAGGAGTTCGATGGCTATAACAAACGCTATCGCGACGCGCTCATCAACCTGCGCTGGCGCAGCGCGGTCTTTCTTTCGGTGCAAGAGATTCTCTCTGCGGTTGGCATGGGGCTGATTCTCTATGGCGGCGGACGCGGCGTCCTGGCGGGCTGGGCGACGCTGGGCATGTTGGTGGCCTTCATCCAATACACCGAGCGGGCGTTCCAGCCGGTGTTGCGCCTTTCCCAAGAGTACAACACTGTGCAGATTGCCCTGGGCGCGGCGGAACGCATCTTTGCCTTGCTCAACACCATGCCCACCATCAAGGAACGCGCCGATCCCCAGCCCCTGCGCCATGTGCGCGGCGCGGTGGAGTTCGATGATGTCCACTTCTGGTATCTCCCTGATGAACCAGTGCTGCGCGGCGTCTCCCTGTCCATTCCCGCCGGGCAAAGTGTGGCTATCGTCGGGCCAACCGGCGCTGGCAAGTCCAGCCTGGTCAGCCTGATGGCGCGTCAATACGACCCGTGTCGGGGTGTGGTGCGTCTGGATGGCGTGGATATCAAGGATTTTGCCCTGCACGATTTGCGCCGCGCGGTGGCCGTCGTTCCCCAAGACCCGATCTGTCTGGCGGGCTCCATCGCCTTCAACATTCGTCTATATCGCGACGACTTGAGCGATGACGAGGTGCGGCGCGCAGCCGAGTTTAGCAATGCGGCGCGCTTTATCGAGGAGCTGCCTGGCTGCTACGACTTCCAGGTGCTGCCCAATGGCGAAAATCTTTCCCAGGGACAGCGGCAGCTATTGGCGTTGGCGCGGGCGCTGGCCCTCAGCCCCGAGGGCGTGTTGATCCTGGATGAGGCGACCAGCAGCATCGACACCGCCACCGAAGCGCTGATTCAAGAGGCGCTGGCCCGGGTGTTGCGCAGCCGCACCAGCCTGGTGATTGCCCACCGCCTCAGCACCATCCGCAGCGCCGACCGCATCCTGGTGATGGAGCAAGGACGGATCATCGAAGACGGCAGCCACATCGAACTTCTGGCGAACAACGGTCACTACGCTCGTCTGCACCGCCACCAGTTGATAGACGAAAGCACCCTTACGGATTGACCATCGGCTGTCAACCACTGACCATTACTCACTGACCATTACCCATTGACCATTATCCATTGACCATTACAGCGTCTCTGTCACCTTGCGCAGCGCGCGCGGTCGGTCTGGGTCGAAATCACGCGTGTGGGCCAGGTGCATGGCGAAAAGCTGACCCGGCGTGATGGCGACAATGGGCGACAACCACTCTGGCACGCCGGTGGGCAGGCGCAAGGAGATGCGCCCCATCTCCAGCGCCTCCTCATCGTCGCTGATCACCAGCAGTTCCGCGCCGCGCTTCTTCGCCGTGTCCATGAAACTCTTCATTTCTTCCAGAATCATACCGGACGGAGCGATGGTGATGACCGGGAAGCCCTCCTCGATGACAGCCAGGGGGCCGTGGAGAAAATCGGCGCTGCTGTAGGGCTGCACGACGGTGTAGGTCAGCTCTTTCACCTTGAGCGCCAGCTCAAAGGCGGTGGAATAGTTAAAGCCGCGCCCGATGACGACGCACGAGCGCATGTAGCGATAGCGTTCGGCCACACGGCTCATGTCGCGGGGCATGGAGAGCGCCTCATTGACCCATTGGGGAACGCGCATCAGCTCATCGAGCATGGCCGCATCGCCGTTCAGCAGGCTGCTCACGAGCGCGATAGCTGCCAACTGGGCTGTGTAGCTTTTGGTGGCCGCAACAGATTTTTCCTCGCCGGCGCACAGATCCAGGACGAAATCGCCTGCTCGCCCCAAATCCGAATCGGGGATGTTGGTGATCACAGCAGTGAGCGCGCCCTGGCGTCGGGCTTCGGCCACCACCGAGACGATGTCGGGGCTTTTGCCGCTCTGGCTGATGCCCATGACCAGGGCGTTGCCAAAGCGGGGCGGACGCTGATAGATGGTGTGCAGGCTGGGGGTCGCCAGACCGACTTGCAGCCCGCTCACTGCGCCGAAAAGATACTGGGCGTAGCGCGCCGCGTTGTCGCTGGTGCCGCGTGCAGCAATGACCACATGGCTGACGTCGCGACGCTTGACCTCGGCGACCAGTGCAGCGGCGGTCGCTCGTTGTTCCACGAGCAGGCGCGCCAGGACGCCGGGCTGTTCGTGAATTTCTCGATGGAGTTGAGTTGTTTGCAGATCGATCATGGTGTGTTTGGTCTAAAAATTGGCGGTAATAAAATGATCTATTCATCAAGCATAGCCCATGCCGGCAAAATGTGGCAATCGCGGCGCTCTCGGCAAACCACTGGCGGAGCCGGGCGCTGTAATTGTTCAATCTGCATCGCGCTCCATGTCGTCGAGAAACTTGATGAACATGATCCGGGTCGCCGTTCAACCCCTTGTCCTTGCGCATGATGTCGCGCACCGGCTTGATGAGCGAGCCAGGTCTTTGAGCGGTGGTGAGGGTGGGTTGGGATTTGGTCGTGAGACGGGCCATTGGCGCCCTTGCGGCCTTGGGGCAATTCCCGGCGAAGAGACGAAATCGTCTAGAAGACGACTAAGTTCTGTTGACATTTGAACTCAATCATGCGTATAGACGAATCGGGTACAATCGAA
>CAZLMM010000023.1:0-74923 GCA_964560495.1 uncultured Caldilineaceae bacterium | reverse complement strand
CTACGCAGTGAAGCATCTACGCAGTGAAGCATCTACGCAGTGAAGCATCTGCGTGCCGGCGAGAGTTTCTAGGGAGGTATCCATGCCGCGGGCGGCAGCGGCCCCGGGCAAGAAACTGGGGGAGTTTCTGGGGGGGGGGCGGGATTGGCTTATCAATTGCTGTTTCAGCGTCCGCATTGATGTACAATAGGGCGATACTGATAGTTGGACTTGACACAAGGAATCCTTTAGGAATGCCAGCCAAACGCCCTCCTATTTTGCCGAAGCAGCCGCGGCGCAGCGACTTCGACGAATCCGAATTTAGTGATGCGGCGCTGCAACGCGCCCGTCTGCGCTTGCTCATGCTTCCTCACAGCGAAGCCACACGCAACGAGCGTGCACGCGCCATCACCCACCTCGCCAGCATTTATTGGCGGCGCCAACAGTTCGACGAGGCCATCATGCTGTGGCAGCAGTTGATCGAGCAAGCGAAACAGGGCAACGACCCGGCGATCCTCGCCATGTGCTACGCCGCGCTGGCCACTACCTATGCCCACAAAGGCGACTATGACGCAGCGATCCTCAACGGTAAACGCGCCCTGGTGTATGATCCAAACAGTCCCGCTGTCGTTCTGATGTTGGGCAACGCCTTCGACGCAAAGGGTGACGACGCCAGCGCGTTTCTGTGGTGGCGTCGTCTGCTGAAGATGCACCCGGACTTTCAACAAACCTACGAGTATCTGGGCAGTCTCCACTTCCGCCGCGGCGAATTTGTGGAGGCAGAACGTTTTCTGCTCAAGGCGCTGGAGATGGAGCCGGAATCCGACACGTGCCTCAACGAGCTGGGCAATATGTACATCACAATGGAGCGCTTCGAAGAGGCCTTGCCCCTGTTCAAGAAGGCGCAACAACTCTATCCAGAGAGCGGCAGCGCAGTCAACAACATGGGCAACTGTTATCTCAAGATGGGACGCTTCGAGGAGGCGCGCAGTGCCTTCGAGAAGCGCGTGCAAATGCGCCCCAGCGACGCCCTGGCAGCAAATATCGGTTTGGGGCTAATCTATCGCTTGCGCTCCGACGAGGGTGCAGTAGTCAAGAGTAAAGAGCACTTCCAGTCTGCGCTCGCCATCTACGCCACGCGTGCGGCCATGCTCCTGACCAGACGCATCGAACATGAGGCGCGACGAGCATTATGTCTGGTGGGGCTGGGCGACCTATCATGCGTCGATGTCTGGCGCGAGATCCTCGCCCACCCAGAGACGCGCCACGTGGGTGTGGGACCGAAGAAAGACTGGCGACTCAGCGTGGCGCTCTTGCAAGAGGCGCCAGAGCCGCCCTGGGGGGTGGATGAGGTAGCGGCTTTATTGGCCGAGCACTCGTCGGGAAAGCCTTGAGAATCACACCCTGTACGCGCCAATAAGTTGACGGGATGTCCTGTCCATGATACTCTGTGACCCACAGTCGAACAGACACAGGCAACGACAGGGACATGTCGCCGGCAGTCGGTTGCGTACAGAGAGCCATTCATCTGCTGCAAGGATGGTCGCGCTGCGCCGACGATGACACCCTCGAGCCGAAGGGTGAAAATGGAGGTAGTTTTCTGCTGAGTAGCCCTCTCCGGGATGCGCCCGTTAGCGCGCAGGGGAAGTTCATTTCCCCACAAGGCGTCTGACCGAAACGAGGCGCAAATGGTGGTGGCACCACGAGTGGTTTTCGACCCTCGTCCTCCAAAATGAGGACGAGGGTTTTTGTTTGGCGAGTACGAGTACGAGTACGAGTACGATATTGAGGGACAGGAGGAGAGATGAGTGCGATGGAGAGAGTGCGGTCGCTTGAGGTGGCCGGATGTATTGGGCAGAGGGTGCGCGTGCAGGGGTGGCTGCATACGGTGCGCAAGCTGGGTGGGGTCAATTTTGTCGTGGTGCGCGATGGCTGGGGGCTAGTCCAGGCTGTGACGGAGGATCCGGCGGCGCTGTCGCCCTTGACGGACGATGAACTGTTGCCGGAGACCGTGCTGGCGTTGGAAGGCGACGTAGTCGCTACGCCCCAAGCGCCCGGCGGCGTGGAGCTTCACAACCCGGTCATTCAGGTGATCACGCCCGTGCGCGAGGCGCTGCCGGTGCTCATCAACAAGCGCGAGATGAAGGCCGGCCTCACCACCCAGCTCGACCACGGGGTGATCACCAACCGCCACCCGGCGCAGCGGGCGGTTTATCGTCTGGGCGCCGGCGCGATGGCCGCCTTTCGCAGCCACTTGACGGGTCGCGGCTTCACCGAGATTCAGACGCCCAAGATCGTCGCCTCGGCCACGGAGAGCGGCGCCAATGTCTTTAAGATCGACTACTTTGGCCGCCTGGCCTATCTGGCGCAAAGCCCCCAGTTTTATAAGCAGATCATGGTGGGCGTCTTTGAGCGGGTCTTCGAGGTTGCGCCCGTGTTTCGCGCCGAACCCCACGACACCACCCGCCACATCAACGAGTATGTGAGCCTGGATGTAGAGTTCGGCTTCATCGAAAACCATTTCACGGTGATGGCGCTGCTACGTGATGTGGTCGCCGCGATCCTTGCCAGCCTGGAAACGCATTACGCCGCCGAGTTATCCCTGGTCAACGCCAACCTGCCCGCCGTACCAGCGACGATTCCTCACATCCACTTCAGGGACGCGCAAGAGTTGATCCTCAAGCTCCACGGCGTGGATGTGCGCGGCGAGCCGGATTTGTCGCCCCAGGATGAGCGCTGGCTGGGCGAGTGGGCAGCCAGCGAACACGGCAGCGACTTTCTCTTTGTTGTTGGCTATCCCATGGAGAAGCGCCCTTTTTATACACACCCAGATCGGGAGCGCCCGGCCTACTCTAATTCCTTCGACCTGCTCTTTCGCGGCATCGAATTGGTGACCGGCGGCCAGCGCCTGCACCGCTATGAGGATTACCTGGCTGCGCTGGAAGACCGCAAGCTCTCGCCGAACCCCTTTGTTTCCTATCTGGAGACCTTCCGCTATGGCATGCCGCCCCATGGGGGGTTCGCCATTGGCCTGGAAAGGCTGCTCATGCAGCTCATCGGCGTTCCCAACCTGCGCCAGACAACGCTCTTTCCGCGCGATATCAACCGACTGACCCCATAGGAGAAACCTCATGTTCGATCATATCCTCGCTGCCCAGAAACGCCTGGCCGGTCATGCCCACGTGACGCCCATTGTCACATCGCGGCTGCTCGACCGACGCATCGGCGCGCAGGTCTTTCTCAAGTGTGAGAATTTGCAGCGCGTCGGCGCATTCAAGTTCCGCGGCGCATACAACGCCATCAGTCAACTCTCAGATATGGAGAAGGCCGCCGGCGTGATCACCTACTCATCAGGCAACCACGCCCAGGCTGTAGCGCTGGTCTGTCAGTTGCTGGGCGTGCGTGCGACTATCGTCATGCCCAACAACGCGCCAGAGGCCAAGAAAGCCGCCACCCGGGGCTACGGCGCAACTATCATCGAATACAACCCGGCGGAGGAGGACCGCAAGCGCATCGCTGAGGAGTTGGCGCGTGAGCATGGCTACACCATCATCCCTCCCTATGACCATCCAGACGTCATCGCTGGTCAGGGCACCGCGGCCCTGGAGGTCTTCCAGGAGCTGGGCAGCCTCGACAGCCTGCTGGTCTGCTGCGGCGGAGGCGGCCTGCTCAGCGGCTGCGCCATTGCGGCCAAAGGGATGGCGCCGGCCTGCCAGGTGGTGGGCGTAGAGCCGGAGGTCGCCAACGATGCCGCGCTCTCCTTTCGCACTGGCGTGCTGCATACCATTCACAACCCGCCCACCATCGCCGACGGCACGCGCACGCCGTCATTGGGCGCGCTCACCTTCCCCCTGGTGCGCCAATATGTGGATGACTTCGCCACAGTGAGCGAGGAAGCCATCAAGGAAGCAGTGCGCTTCGCCTTCACCTATCTCAAGCTGGTCGTGGAGCCATCGGGCGGTCTGGGGTTGGCGGCCTTGCTGTCCGGCGCATTTCCGGTCAAGGGCCGAGTCGGCGTGATCATCAGCGGCGGCAACATCGACGCTGCAACCATGGCCGCCATTCTGACAGAGACAGAGCCGTTCGCGCAGCGGACATAGACGAGGAGATTTGCCATGACAAAACTACGCGTTGGATACGTCGGCTGCGGTTTTCTGGCGCAGAAGGTGCATATTCCCAATCTGCAATCCTTGCCCGAATGTGAATTGATCGCCGTAGCCGAAGTAAGACCGGATTTGGGACGGCGAGTGCAGGAACGTTTTCATATCCCGCGCCTCTACGCCAGCCACCTGGAGATGGCCCAGGACTCCGACATCCAGGCCGTCGCCATCTCTGGCCACTTTGTCGGTCAGGGAGAGCTGGCCGCCGACATGCTGCGGGCAGGCAAGCATGTCTTTGTGGAGAAGCCGATGGCGGTTTCCGTTATCCAGGCGCAGCGCATTTTGCAGGCAGAACGGGCAAGTGGGAAGCGCCTGATGGTCGGTTACATGAAGCGATATGACAGCGGCAACGTCTTGGTGAAACATCTGTTGGATCAATTCCGCACTTCGAATGAGCTGGGCGCCATACGCTATGTTCGTTGTCACGGTTTTTGCGGCAACTGGACCGCAGGTAGCAGCCGCTTCGTCGAGCAGAGCGACGAACCGATTCCGCCAGTGGATCCAATCATCCCAGACTGGATGCCCCCGCAGTTCTATAGGGGCTACATCGGCTATTTGCAACAGTACACTCACAACATCAATCTGGCGCGCTGGTTTCTCGACGCCAGCGATGATGTGGCCGTGAAGCTGGTTGACCTGGATGGGCAGGACGGCATGTCTGGGCTGGTTGTGTTGGAGGTGGGGGGCGTGCGCACGCTCATCGAGTCGGGGCAGGTGGCCTATCACGCATGGGATGAACACACCCAGGTTTACTTTGAACGGGGCTGGGTGCGCACCGATGCGCCGCCGCTCCTGTTAGAAAACGCATCAGCCTCGGTCGAGGTCTATCGTTCGGACGGGGACAAAAGCAGCAGCCGCAGCGAGCTTTTCCCAAAGGATGGCTGGACGTGGTCCTATCGCGAGGAGATGCGCCACTTTGTCACAGGGGCGCTGCAAGGCGAGCCATTCAGATCGCCAGCCAGCGACGCCCTGACAGATGTTCGCATCCTGGAAGAGATCTATCGGCGCTTCGTGGAAACGCAGACCGGCAACGCCCCATGATGCACCTTTCGCCAAGAAACAAAAGGGTGCATTCAAAGTTAAACTGCGGTTGCTTTGAAACCAGGAGTTTTCACAGTTCAAAAACTCCTGGTTTCAAACAGAGCGAAGTATAGTTTGATGTAGGGCTTGAACGGCGGCGGCGAGGCGTCGCTATTACAGAAAGACGACTTCGCCGCCGTTCAAGCCCCTACGGAATGATCGACTGTAACTGATTTTGAACACACCCGAAACAAAAGAACCAGGCTTCGCCGAAGCCTGGTTCTTTTGTTTCGATAGCTAAATCGATTTCTTAGATCTTCTTCACCTGGCTGGCCGAAGGACCCTTAGGACCTTGCTCGACCGAGAACTCGACCCGGTCGCCTTCGGCGAGGGTGCGAAAACCGGTGGCGACGATCGATGACTGGTGGACGAAGACATCCTTGGCGCCGGATTCAGGGGCGATGAAACCAAAGCCCTTCTGATCGTTGAACCACTTCACGGTGCCTTTTACGCGCTCTGCCATGTTGGAAACTCCCTTTCCTGTACTCTACTACATTTACTGAACTTTTTACTACACTACAAAACGTGGTCGTTCCCAACGGTCAAAGAAAAACCGCTCGACGGAAGTCTGAGCGGCCTGTCTGCTTAGCACGTCAAACGACTTACACAATCTTGCAATGATGAGAATACCCCATTCCTGAAAAGATGTCAAATGGGAAATGCAAGAAATTGCAGAATTGACGATTGTTCAGTTTGCATGCACAGGGTTACATAGAGACTGAGCCTTTACGGAAATCGCTTTTGCCGAGGATAGCATTGATCAACGCCGGCTTGCCGGCGGCTGCTGCATCGAGCGCCTGGCGCAAGGTCTCCTCCACCAACTCCGAGTCGCTGACTGCGAAACCTGCGCCGCCAAGACCTTGTATGGCCAGGTGATAGTCGCTGTGGGCCAGCACGGTCGCCACGTCATCGCCCAGCATCTCGATCTGCTCGCGGGCGATCTGAGCCCAGCTTGCGTCATTGCCCACCACGGCCATCACCGGCAACTGGTGACGAACAAATGTATCGAATTCACTCAGGCTGTAACCCACCGAGCCGTCGCCATAGATGATCCACACGTCTGCATGGGGATGGACCAGCTTTGCGCCCAGGGCAAAGCCGGCGCCGACGCCCAACGTGCCGAACGCGCCCGGGTCCAGCCAGGTCAGCGGGCCGGGCGGTTGGATGACATAGGATGCAGTCGCTACGAAGTCGCCGCCATCGGCGATGAGGATGGTGTTGGGACGCATCGTTTTGTCCAACTCGGCGCACAGGTGCAGGGGATTCACCTTGCCCAGAGGGTCGGCCATCTGTCGGGAGATCTCGGCGTTGCGCTCCTCGTCGCGAGTGCGCAACTGGGCAAGCCATCCACTCCACCGATCGTCCGGCCCCATGATCTCGGCCAGATCGCGCACAAAAAGACCCGGGTCCCCCAAGGCGGCGATGGTTGGTTGTCTGTTCTTGGCGAGATCGGTCCGACTGCGGTTGGCCGAAATCAGTGTTGCGCTGCGCCGGATGTGATTGCCGTAGTCGAGACGAAAATCGCACGGCGCACCGGCCAGGATGACCAGATCGGCCTCGCGCAGCGCGTCGCGGCGCTTGTGGCGCAAGTGCAAGGGGTGGTCGCGGCCTAGAAGCCCGCGCGCCATGCCGGAGAGATAGGTGGGGATCGCCAGCTTCTCCACGGCGCCGGCCAGTGTGTGGACGCCGCCGGCGTCGAGCGTGACCTGGCTGCCTAGGAGCAATACAGGACGCTGGGCGCGGCTCAGCGCCTCCGCCGCCTTGCGCACGGCCTGGGCTGGCGGTCGCCGCGGCGGGACAACGATGGGCGGCTCGAAGCTCACCTGCTGGCTGCCGGCGAAGATCGCGTTCACGTGGCGTTTGAGCCACCACTTGACCGCCCGATCCGTCAGCGATTTGCCGCCTCGCTCCACGCTATACCATTTGCGAATGGTCGTCTCGTCATAGAGCAGATCCACCGGAATTTCGACAAAGACGGGGCCGGGCGTCCCAGCCTGGGCGTAATAGAAGGCGCGTTCCAGCGTAGGCGCGATGTCACGCACGCGGCGCACCCGCTGTCCCCACTTCATCAGCGGCGCCATGATGGCGTGCTGGTCGATGTCTTGCAGCGCGCCCCGACCTTGCAGCGCAGTGGGCGCTGCGCCGCCGATGAGCACCACGGGCGATTGGGCCATCTGGGCGTTCTTGACTGCGGTGACGGTGTTTGTGACGCCCGGCCCCGCTGTGACCGCGGCCACACCCGGACGACCTGTCAGCCGCGCGACTGCGTCAGCGGCGAAGACGGCCGTCGCCTCATGGCGCGTGTCGATGACGCGCACTCCACGACTTTTCGCCCCCACCAGGATGGGCGAGATGTGGCCGCCCACCAATGTGAAAAGAAACTGGACGCCTTGAGTCTTGAGAATTTCGCCTACGATGTCGCCGCCGTGCATAGATGAACCTCAGTTGTAAAGGGACTTTCTCGTCTTGCTCATTGTAGACCGTAGAAGGCGACGGCATTGTCGTGGAAGAGCGCTGCCTGCTCCTGGCGGCTGCGGTTGGCGACGATGCTGCGCAGAGCTTCGACCCAGGCCGCATAGGTGACGCCCGCGCCCAATGTGCAAACCGGCCAATCGCCGCCAAAGACGACGCGCTGCGGGCCGAAGGCATCCAGGCAGTAGTTGACCGTGGGCGCCAGGTCGGCGGCGCTCCAACCGGGGCGGGCGCGGGCGATGACGCCCGAGATTTTGCACATGGTGTTGGGCAAGGCTGCCAGATCCGCCATATCCTCCATCCACTGCCGGCGGCTGTGGGCGAAGGGGTCGCCCTTGGGCAGCGGGGCGCGCCCGGCGATGGCGTAGGGATCGCCATTGCCGCAGTGGTCGATCACGAAGCGCACACCCGGGCATTGCCGCGCCAACTGCACCGCGTCGTTCAGTTCGCCGGGGCGCATGCAGATGTCATAGCGCAGACCCAGCTCGCCGAGCAGTCGGACGTTGTGGACGAACTGCGGCGTCAGACAGAGGCCGGCCGGCGCGTCGGGCGTGTGCAACACCTGACGCACGCCCACGATGACTGGGTGGGCGGCGAAGCGCCGGATATAGCTCTCGAAGCCCGGCGAGGCGAGCCGCCCAGAGATGACCGCAGCAACTGTCGGCGTCTCCGCCTGTGCGCAGAGCTCAATGACCGTTTCGGCTTCTTCGGCCTGCTGGCCTGGCTCTACATCCACTTCCATGTAGATGGCCTTCACCACGCCCAATCCGGCGACGGCAGCCAGATAGTCTGCGGTCACAAAACTGCGCTGCAGGCTGGGCGCGCCCGCCAGCCAAGACAGGTGAAACTGGTTCAGGTCCCAGAGATGCTGGTGAGCGTCCACGATGGGCTGCATGAGATCGCCCTTGCTGGGTTTGAGCTACAAACTGCCGAAACATGATGTCTGGCGGTATGGAAACCGCTGGCTGCGAATACCGATGTAGGACTGGTAGGGTTGCGGCTGAGCAGGGCAGAAACAAACACATTCGTGTCGAAAACCGCGCGCAGTCGCTCAGTCACTCAGCCAGTCCCCTTCGATAGCGACACCGCGGGCAATGGCCTGCTGGCGTATCTCTTCGGACAGTGCGTCAAAACGAGCAGCTATCTCCGAGCGTGGAACATCGCTCAACAGAGCCGCCTGCTTGCGGGCTTCAGCGACGACCTCGGCAGGCGATAGGCGCGGCGAGACATTCTCATGCGGTTCTTGCAGGCGGACAACGAGTCGCGCCACCATGTCAATATCCTCTATGGATAATTGCGCCAATCCTGTTGCAACCTTGCCGATGAGTGATGGAGTGGACGCTGGCCGTTTGCCCGGTGGAGCAATCTGATATGTCGCTGCGCTTTCTTTCAAGGATGCCGTGTCCGTGGCTTCGGGTTCAGTCGCAGCTTCAGGCGCTACTGTTTTTAGCAGCCTGTCAACGGCTTCACGCCGCACGCGAATCCGCCGTCAGATCCGCACCGCGTCCAAATGACCCAACCGGACATAGCGGCGGATGGTCATCTCGTGGAGTCCGGTCATCTGCGCAACCTGTTGGACACTCAGTAGCTCTGTCATGCACACCCTCCCGCTGAAGCTGATGCAACTCAAGTATACGGGATGCGCAGGCTGTGGTCAAAGCAGTGCTTGATAAGTTGAGGCTCAGTCAGGCGTAGCAATTCCTCAACTCGACATTTCCCGCCGTGCGGCCACCTCCGCCGTCTGCCTGGCGATTTCCCATTCCTCGTCCGTGGGGATGACCAGCGCCTTGACCCGGCTGTGGGCAGCGTGGATCTCCGTGACCGGGCCGGTCTTGCCGGCGTCGTTGCGGACCGGGTCGAGGGTGATCCCCAGGTTCTCCAGCCCGACGCAGGAATGCCAGCGCACGAAGGCGCTGTTCTCGCCCACACCGGCGGTGAAGACCAGCGCATCCACCCGCCCCAACGCGGCCATGTATGCGCCGATATATTTTTTGATGCGATAGGTGTACATCTCCATGGCCAGCGTTGCGTCCGTGTTGCCGGCCTCCACCAGCGCCAGCACACTGCGTACGTCGTTTTGCCCGGCGACGCCCAGCAGACCGCTC
Source organism: uncultured Caldilineaceae bacterium (assembly GCA_964560495.1). Lineage (GTDB taxonomy): Bacteria > Chloroflexota > Anaerolineae > Caldilineales > Caldilineaceae > UBA5069. The sequence goes on along the minus strand of CAZLMM010000023.1, from coordinate 65,127 downwards.
TCTTTGTTGAGCAGCCGGTCGATGGCCGCCAGGGACATGGCGTGTTCCATGCCCAGATAGAAGACCACGGCCGGGTCGAGATCGCCGCTCCTCGTGCCCATCATCAGACCGGGCAAGGGGCTGAACCCCATGGATGTGTCAACGGAGCGGCCGCCCTGCACCGCGGTGATGCTACATCCGTTGCCCAGGTGCGCGGTGATCAGGTTGGTCTCGGCTTCGCGCCGACCCAGATGCGCAGCAGCGACCCGCGCCACATAGCCGTGGGAGGCGCCGTGAAAGCCGTAGGCCCGGATGCCATCTTCGTGGTAGAGCCGGTTGGGGATGGCGTAACGATAAGCGCGGGGCGGCATGGTCTGATGGAAGGCCGTGTCGAAGACGGCCACCTGCGGCGCATGCGGGAAAAGCTCCTCGGCCACCTCCACGCCCATGAGATTGGCCGGATTGTGGAGCGGCGCAAAAGGCGATAGGGCGCGGACGGCCTCTTTGACGCCGGCGTCGATGATGATGGGCGCGCTGAAGCGTTCGCCGCCGTGGACGACGCGATGCCCTACCGCGTCGATCTCCTCGGGCGAGGCGATGACCGCATACTCGCCGGCGCTGAGCAGGTCCACGGCCAGGCGCAGCCCGACGCGATGATCCGCCACGAACACCTGTCGCCGCTCTTCGTGGCTTTCGCCGCCCACGACGGCCTTGTGGCGCAGGCTGCCCATCTCCTCGCCGATACGCTCCACCAGCCCCTCGGCGACTACTCGCCCCGCGTCCATCTCATAGAGCTTGTATTTGATGGACGAACTGCCCGAATTGATGACAAGAATTTTCATAGCAAGATTCGCGCCGTCATCCCCGCGCTAACCATTGACCCCTACCCATTCATCCCGCCTTGCGCCTGAATCGCGGTAATCGCCACCGTGTTGATGATGTCGTCGACCGTACAGCCACGGCTCAGATCGTTCACCGGTTTGTTCAGTCCTTGCAAGACTGGTCCCATGGCGATGGCGCCGGTCTCTCGCTGCACTGCCTTGTAGGTGTTGTTGCCTGTGTTGAGGTCTGGGAAGATAAGTACACTGGCTTTGCCGGCCACCGGTGAGCCGGGCATCTTCAAGCGAGCGACGGTCTCGTCCACCGCTGCGTCATACTGAATGGGGCCATCCAGCAGGAGGTCGGGGCGGCGTTCGCGCGCGATCTGCGTCGCCAGACGCACCTTTTCCACCTCCTCGCCCTTGCCCGATTCGCCCGTGGAATAGGAGAGCATGGCGACCAACGGTTCGATGCCAAAGGCGCGCGCCGTATCTGCCGACGAAATGGCAATCTCGGCGAGCTGCTCTGCTGTGGGGTTGGGGTTGACCGCGCAGTCGCCATAGACCAGCACCCGGTCTTCCAAACACATGAAGAAGACCGACGAGACCACCGAGACGCCTGGCCTGGTCTTGACGAACTGAAGCGCCGGGCGGATGGTGTGCTGGGTGGTGTGGGCCGCGCCAGAGACCATGGCGTCGGCGTGACCCAGATAGACCATCATGGTGCCGAAATAGGAGACGTCGCGCATCCAGTCCAATGCCATGTCCAGGTTGACGCCTCGCTCTTTGCGCAGCTCGTAGAGTTTCTGGGCGTACTCCCGATAGCGGGGCGATGTTTCGGGCTGGATGATGGGCGTGCGTTGGAAGTCGATGGACAGCCCCAGGCGGTGGCTCAATGTGCGCACCTGCTCCGGTTCGCCCAGAATGGTGAGATCGACGATCTCGCGGTTGAGCAATACTTCGGCGGCTCGCAAAATGCGCTCGTCGTTGCCTTCGGGCAGCACCACATGACGCTTGTCGGATTTGGCCTGCTGAATGATGTTGTAGATGAACATCTTGGGCGTCATGCCCCTCGCCTTGACGTTGGCCAGGAATCTGCCCAGACCGTCGATGTCCACATGTTCCTCGAACAGCTCCAGGCACAGCTCGATCTTCCCCGGCGTGGCTGTGGTGATGTAGGGGCGCACCTTCTCGATCTGCTGCACCGTGGTGTAGGTGTCGCCGGCGACGACCATGATGGGCGGTACGCCGGTGGAGCCGGTGAGCAGTCGCTCAACCGTGGCGACTGGGCGCATGCCGCCCGTGAGGACGATGCCGGCGATCTGGGGGTAGCTGACCGATTTGTGCGCCTGCAGCGCGGTGAGGATGACATCGCTGCGGTCGCCGGGCGTGATGAGCAGCGCATTCTCGCTCAAGTGCGCTAGGAAGTTTTCCACGCGCATGGCGACGACCAGGTTGTGATAGGCGATGCGGTCGAGCTGGTCCGCGCCGTAGAGCACCTCGGCGTGGAGGTGGTCGGCCACCTCGCTCATGGTGGGGCTGCTGAGCATGGGGTGGGCCGGAATGACTGAGAGCAGTCTGTTTTCGTGGGGAAGGCGCTCTAGGGCCGTGCAGAGTTCATCCATTGCTTCCGGCGTTGCCCGGTTGACGATGGCGCCCACCAACTGACAGCCGCGCGCCACAAAGGCATCTTGCGTCACCGATACGCTGTTCACAACCGCGCCGACGCTGCGCCCGGCTGCGCTCGTCACCACCAGCACCGGGCAGCTCAGATTTTTGGCGATGTCGGCGTTGATGTCGAACTCGGTGGGCGAGCGATCACGCGCGTAGTCGCTGCCGATGCAGAGGACGAAGTCGCACTTTGTCTCCAACGCCTTGAATTTCTGGATGATGAGGGTCATGAAATCGTCGTAGCGGTCCTGGACGATGAGCTCCACAGCTTCGTCCTGCAACAGCCCAAAGGTCTCCTCGTATTTCAGGTCGAGACGAAAAAATGAGAGCAGCAAGTCGACGGTCTTGTCGCGCTCCTGGCGGCTGGATGTGCTGATCACTGGACGAAAGATGCCCACTTTGCGCGTCTTGCGCAGGAGCATCTCTGTCAGCCCCAGGGCTACGACCGACTTGCCCGTATATGGTTCCGTGGTGGCAATGTATAGTGATGTAGCCATCGAACCCTCCTGATGACTGTTCAGTTGTTGGAGATCGTCACCGGCGTCATGAACTCGTCGTAGTTCCCATCCTTGCGCACCACGCGCAGGCGCAGTAAGTGTGAGCCATTGGGGTAGAGCGCGGTGTTCCATTGCAGCAACTCGCTTGCGGTGGGCAGAGATGTCTCGCCCAAAGCCAGGAAGACCGTCTGCGCCTCATTGCCAAACGGTAGCAGATCGAGTTGCCACTTTTGGAATTCTGAGCTTACGGCCACGCCCGTCACAAGAATCGTGCCAGAAGCGATGCTATCGCTGGCAGGCGTCTTGATGCCATTCGGTCCGACTGCACCCCCAGAGTGAAAACCGGTCAACGGAGGCGGCGCTGCGCCGTCGCGACACATAGATGCGAACGTGTATCCTTGCTCGCTCAACCGCGCCAGGATGGTGTCCAGCGCAGTGACGGTCTGGCTGCGGTCGCCGCCGCCGTCGTGAAGTACGACGATGGCGCCTGGGTAGGCCTTGCTCACCACGCGGCCGGCGATAGCGTCGGCGCCCGGCAGAGCCCAGTCGTGTGGGTCGATGCTCCAGAGCACGACATGGTATCCCATCTTCGCGGCAAACGCGCTGGTGTTCCCATCAACCTTGCCGTAGGGCGGGCGCATGCAAACGGTGTTGTAAGCAGCCAGGGCATTGCGACCTTCTTCCACATCGCTCTGAAATGCCTCCCAACCCAGGCCGGGCAACGAACGGTGGTTGTAGGTGTGATTGCCCAGGCCGTGACCTGCGGCGTAGATGCCCTCAATCAGTTCAGGTTGGGCCGCAGCCTGGCGACCGATCACAAAGAAGGTGGCTTTAGCATTGTACTTTGCAAGCACATCGAGCATTTGCTGGGTGTATGGATTGCGCGGGCCGTCGTCGAAGGTCAGATAGATGACCTTGCCGGGTGCAGTATCAGGCGTGGGTTCGGCCCAGCCAATCTGAGCGCCAGCGGCCCAGACTGGTGCAGTAATCAATGAGAAAAGCAGACCGATGGACAAGATTGAAACGCGTAGGACGTTGCGGGGATGAAAGGATTTTGACATAGTGATGATTGCTTTCGTGATACTTCCGGCGTCTCTCGCTCTTCGGAAGTCTTGCGCCGCACCCTTGTGGCGTCAGTTTATGCGGATCAACAGCCCTTCATTGGCGGCGACGGCGATGTTGGTGAGTTCAAGCTCGCCCGGTGGAAGCATCGTCGTGCTCAGAATTCTGCGGCCAGACGAGCCAGCGCTGCTCAGATCGAGTATATGCGCGATTGGGCCAAAGTTCAGAACCACAAGCCAGCGTTCTCCCTGCGTTGAACGTGTGTAGGCGAAAATCGCGTCGCTGCCTGTATCCAAAGAAGCATAATCGCCAGTGGTCAAGGCCAACGACGCCTGGCGCTGGGCAGTCAGGCTGCGGAAGAAGCTGAGCATGGAGGTAGGGTCGTTCTCCTGCTGGGCGACATTGCGCTCGGCGAAATCCGATGCCAGAGGCAGCCAGGTCTGCACACCTGCAAGGCTGAAGCCGGCGTTGGGCGACGCATCCCACTGCATGGGAGTGCGGCATGGGTCGCGCCCCACCAGGTCGGCGATCTCCGGCTGATTGACCGCCGGCGGGTCTTGCACCAACTCCCGTGGGATAGGCACGTTTTCCATACCGATCTCATCGCCGTAGTAACTGGTGGGCGTGCCGCGCAGGGTGAGCAGCAGCATGGCGGCCACGCGCGCCTGGTCTGATCCAACCCGCGTTGCCACGCGTTTTTGATCATGGTTGCCCAGCACCCAGTTGGGCCATGCGCCGCGCGGTAAAGCCGCCTCATACGCATCCACAACGCGTCGCACCGCAGCTGCATTCCAGGGCGTAAGGATCAACTGAAAATTGAATGGTAGATGGCATTCGTCCAGGTTGACGCCGTAGTAGGTCATGAGGCGGTCATTGGGCAAATAGATCTCGCCTACCATCATGCGGTCGTCATACTCATCGAGCAGTCCACGCATGGCGCGGATCACATCATGGACCTCAGGTTGATCTGCTGTGTAGATATGGAGCAGGCGGGCATGGGGATTACCTCCATCCCAGTTTGGGTTCATCGGTTCATCGCGTAGCAGCGCGTCCTTTATCATGAGCCAGATGACATCGACGCGGAAGCCGTCTACGCTGCGCTCCAACCAGAAGCGCATTTCGTCCAGCATGGCGCTCAGCACTGCCGGATTCCGGTAATTCAGTTCAGGCTGCTCTTTGACGAATTGATGGAGATAGTATTGCCCTCGCTGCGGGTCAAAGGTCCAGGCCGGCCCGCCAAAGAAGCTGAGCCAATTATTGGGCAAGCCGCCGTTTGGCGCGGGGTCTTTCCAGATGTACCAATCGGCTTTCGGATTGTCGCGGCGCGATCGGCTCTCGATGAACCAGGGGTGTTCGTGGGACGTGTGGTTGGGCACCAGGTCGAGAATCAGCTTCATGCCGCGGCGATGAGTCTCGGCCAGCAGCTCATCGAAATCTGTCATCGAACCAAAGAGGGGATGAATATCGGTGTAGTTCGATACGTCGTAGCCAAAATCGAACATGGGCGACGGAAAAATGGGCGATAGCCAGATAGTAGTGACGTTTAGGCTCTGCACGTAGTCGAGACGCTGACGAATGCCTGCCAGGTCGCCCACTCCATCACCGTTACTATCCTGAAATGAGCGAGGGTAGATTTGATAGATGACGCCGTTCTGCCACCAGTGAAGATTCGAGTACATTCCATTCATTCCCCTTGTTCTTTCAAGAGCGACCAGACATGCGATGGATGCCATTCCACTGTTAACTAGTGTCCTGTCACCGGTCAAGTGATGGAAATTCCGTAGGAACGCTGCGGCGCAGCAAGCAGCGCCCCTACCCATCAAATCACGCTTGACGCATCACTAGTCGTGTGCTGACTCAAATAACGCTCTATCTGCTCCATGAGCTTTGCCAGATCCTCCGGCGCCAATCCTGCCAGGCGCTCCTCCGGCGCCAATCCTGCCAGGCGCTCCTCCGGTGCCAATCCTGCCAAGCGTTCCTCCGGCGCCAGTCCTGCCAGGCGTTCCTCCGGCGCCAGTCCTGCCAGGCGTTCCTCCGGCGCCAGTCCTGCCAGACGCTTCTCCACCGGCAGCGCCGCCAGCTCCTCTGGCGTCAAGTGCGCAAGCCATACCTTGCGCACCTCTCGCCCTGTCTCCATGATCTTCTCGGGCGTCAACTCCTTGTCCCGTGCTGTCACCTTCATTCCTCCCCCTCCCAGTTCCCACTGCTGATGCAACCCCAGCAAGAAATCCAAAAACGCATCGCTCAACCGCTCCCATCCCCACTCCATCAGGCGGGCGAAGGCCGCTTCTCGCACCCGCCGCTTGCTGGCGAACAACTGCACGAAGGCATTGTTCAGCTCCGGTCGCAACTCGTTGAGCGAGAGCAACGTGATGTTCGCCATGAAGACATTGCTGCTGTAATAGACCCCCGGCGTTTCGCTCTGCGTGAAGCCCGCCTCCTCCAATGCCGCCCTTCTCGGCGTCCGGGCGCTCAAGATGAAGGTGCGCACCTCCTCACGCGCCAGGTTCTGCCCTTGTGGATAGAGCTCGTCGTAGATGAGCGCCTGCTTGAACACCTCCAGATTCACCGATTCGGTCTGCTTGTGCTCGATGAGATTGTGGCTGGCCCGGCTCTCTCGGATGCCATCCGGCAGCAGCGCCACCTGCTCTGCCGTCCAGGCTGCCGTCAGACGCCGCAGGAGCACCACATCCACCCTGGGCGGCTCGCTCATGGTCAGCGCTTCCAACCGCACCTCGATGCCCACCGGCGTCAACGCCAACTCCAGTTCCTTGCCGAACAACTGATGCCACTTCACCGCCATCTCAACCCACCTATACTCCGCACGGCATCAAGTTGAGCTTTTCTGTGGTTGAAAAAGCTCAACTTGTGCCCTTGTGCGGTATAATCTGACGCCAAAACGACGAATCCTCAGGTGATTGTAGGGCAACACCAGCGCACGTCAAGTTTTGACCACAACGAAAGTTTGACCACTTGGTTATGGTCACATGAAGCATTCTACATTACAATAGGTGGTCAGGATAACTTTTGGCAAGCCATATTGCAAGCGGGTGGATTGGTTGTCAAAGAGGACGAGAGGAGACGTTGCTTGTCTGCACAAAGTTCCGTTGGTAGTCGTTGGCGTCTGTGGGGCGTGGCCCTGGCGCTGGTCTTTGGTGTCTTGGTGGGACTGAGCCTCTTCACTTTCACGTATGCTGAAGGTCTTTCTTATCTTTCGGACGACCCTACGGCATGCGTGAACTGTCATGTCATGCGCGATCAGTTTACGGCATGGAATCATTCGAGCCACAAAGCTGTTGCGGTGTGCAACGATTGCCACGCGCCCCACGATAGCCTGCTGTCAAAATATGCAGTCAAGGCGCTCAATGGCGTAAATCACAGTGTACGCTTTACGTTGGATGCCTATCCTGAACCCATCCGCATCACCGAACTCAACCGACGGGTTGCTCACGACAACTGCTTGGGATGTCATGGCGCTCTGGTCAGCCAGATGCACGCCTCACCGGAAGGAGAAGGCGTGGATTGCATCGCCTGTCACGGCAGCGTCGGTCACCGCGTCAGCAAGTAGACAGAGCAGGGATTCAACAAATAGCATCCGGTTAAGCCACACGTTTGGGATAGTAATGTGGCTACAAACCGCACCTACAGATTCCACGGTGTTCTTGACCAGAACAGAATTGCACAAGAAAGGAGCGAATAGAATGGATTTAGAACCCCAAACAACTGATGCTCAGGCGGCGACTGCCAGTGATTCTTCCCACCGAAGGATGTGGCTCTACATTGGGTTGTTCGCCCTGGCAGTCATCGGTGTGATCGTCGTCCTGGCTGTCCTCTTCAACATTGCCGGCAAAAAAGAGGAGGCCGCCCAGTATCCGCTCAAACTGGTGGAGATCGGGGAGAATGAAATCGATCCGGCGGTGTGGGGGCTGAACTTCCCCATCCATTATGATAGCTTCAAGCGCACTGAGGAAAACTATGGTGCAACAGCCTATGGCGGCTCAGAGCCATACAGTAAGCTGGACCGCTACCCGGCCATGAAACGTCTTTGGGCCGGCTACGCTTTTGCCATCGACCATAATGAAGAACGCGGTCACCATTACGCCAACATTGATCAGCAGAACACCCAGCGCGTGGTGGTGCGAGAACAGCCCGGCGCATGTATCAACTGCCATGCCGCCGAGGCGCCTCTCCTCATCGAGGAGAGGGGCTGGGAGAATTTCAATCACACCCCCTACAACGACCTCAAAGGCCAGTTGCACTACGGTTCATCATGCGCCGACTGCCACGATCCAGACACCATGACCCTGACCATCACTCGCCCGGCTTTTGTGAACGCCATGGCGGCCCGCGGCATCGATGTGAACCAGGCCACGCGCCAGGAGATGCGCACCTATGTCTGCGCCCAATGCCATGTGGAGTACTACTTTGCTGGCGAGAACAAGGTGCTCACCTTCCCGTGGAGCAAGGGGCTCAACATTGACCAGATCGAGGAGTATTATCAGGAGACAGGATTCACCGACTGGACCCACGCGGAAACCGGCGGGCAAATGATCAAGGTGCAACACCCGGAATTCGAGTTGTGGAATATGGGGCTGCATGCAACTTCGGGCGTGGCTTGCGCCGACTGTCACATGCCCTACACTCGCGTCGGCGGAGTGAAGATGTCGGATCACTGGCTGCGTAGCCCGCTCACCAATGTCAACAACGCCTGCCAAACCTGTCACCGCTTCTCCGAGGAAGAGCTGCGGACGCGCATCTCGACCATTCAGGAGCGAACGGCTGAACTCTTGCGTCAGAGCGAGGAGGCGCTGCTCGACGCCATCGATGCCATCGTAACCGCGCGCAACGCCGGGGCTACTGACGAGCAGTTGGCCGAGGCATGGGCGCTCCATCGTGCAGGGCAACTGCGTTGGGACTTTATTTCGTCGGAAAATAGCACAGGCTTCCATGCACCCCAGGAATCGGCGCGCGTGCTGGCCGATTCCATCGACCTGGCGCGTCAGGCTCAACTGGCCGCAGTGCAGCTCCTAAACGAACTTCAGCCTGACGCAACTGCTTTCAATCCTTGAAAACTATCGTCGGTTTCCCGCCCACACTGCTTCGGAAGCGGCCATAACGCATGTGGCCGTTTCTCTTTTCTGACTTTCAGCCGCCCCATCATGTACAATGGCAGTATGCAACTGCGCCCACTCGGTTTCACATCACTGCTCGTATCGCCAATCGGTCTGGGATTGGCGGCCCTGGGTCGCCCTGGGTATATCACTATCGGCCACGCCGACGACTTGGGGCGCAATTATGACGCCGCCGCCATGCAGAACCACGCATTCAGTATCCTCGACGCTGCCTGGGCTGCCGGTGTGCGCTATTTCGACGCAGCGCGCTCCTATGGCCGCGGCGAAGAGTTCCTGGGCGATTGGCTGCGCAACCGCGCCGTTGCGCCCGGCGACGTGACCATCGGCTCCAAATGGGGCTACACCTACACTGCCGATTGGCAGGTGCAGGCAGAGAAGCACGAGGTCAAAGAGCACTCAGTTGATGTGTTACGCCGGCAGTGGCGGGAATCTTGGGCCAACTTGGGCGGTTTCTTGTCACTCTACCAGATTCATTCGGCCACGCAGGAGAGCGGCGTCTTGCGCAACAACGCTGTGCTTGGCGAGCTGGTCCGGCTCAAAGAAGACGGCGTTGCCATTGGACTCTCCCTGACAGGGCCCCAGCAGGCCCAGACCTTGGAAGTCGCTCTCGAATGCACCGTGGACGGACGGCGCGTCTTTGATGCTGTCCAGGCGACGTGGAATTTGTTGGAGCCGTCGGCGGGCGCAGCATTGGCCGCAGCGCGAGAAGCCGGTGTGGGGGTGATCATCAAAGAGGCGCTGGCCAACGGGCGTTTGACTGCACGCAACAGCGATCCATCCTTTCAGTTGCAGCGTCAACTTTTGGATGAGCAGGCGGCGCGCCTGGGCTGCACCATCGACGCGCTCAGCCTGGCGGCAACCCTGGCGCAGCCGTGGGCTGACGTGGTCTTAAGCGGCGCGGCAACCATGGAGCAGCTGCAATCCAACCTATCGGCGCTGAACGTGGCGTGGGATGGCGAGGCGACGGAAACGCTGGCAAACCTGGCTGAGCCGCCTGACTGCTACTGGCGCACACGGGCGGCTCTTGCCTGGAATTGAGCGAGAATTGGAGGAGAAATGGATCTGGAGGAATTCAAGTCATCCCTGACCCAGCAGTCGCCGCCGACCGGGTCGAGTCAGGCGCTTCAGGCGCTGTGGTGGTCGGCCAAGGGCGATTGGGACAAGGCGCACCATCTGGCGCAGGGGCAGGACGACCAGGTTGGGGCGTGGGTGCACGCCTATCTGCACCGGGTGGAAGGTGACGAGAGCAACGCCGGTTATTGGTATCGACGGGCAGGCAAACCCCACTCGACGCTCGCCTTGTCCGCTGAATGGGAGCAAATGGTCGGGGTCTTGTGCGAGACAGTGAGCTGAAGTTTCAAGATTATAAGAGCTTTGGTGGCATGATGAGCTGCAAACGCAACCAGGCAAGGCAATCGCCCGGTGTACCGAATCGAAATGAAACCGACGATTGTAAGCCCTTATTTCCCAAGAAATGCTGGCGATCAAGGGTAACAAAGTAATCTACGCTCGCGATTACCGCGGCAGCAGTAACAACTGCGTCGTCACTGTATTGCAACCATTGCTGGCATTCCTGAATGGTGCTTACATCGGGAGGCTGGGTAACGGCAACACGGCTGAGGTTCATCACCGCTGCAAGCGTTACCAGTTTATTCGGTGCTTTGACTCGTAGGTTCTCGTCAAGTTCAGAAAGTACGTCAAGGCTGACGACGAGTTGAATGATCCCCATTTCACCAAGACGAAGTAGCTCCCTTGCACCGCCAGTTGAAGAGTAAATGGCTGAGAAGATTGCGCTGGTGTCCAGGAAGATTTTAGGCGGCAAGCGATTCAAGACGTTGCCTCTCTCGTTTGGCGCGCAAACGAATGAGCATGGTGTCGAGAGATTCGCCGCTCTCGATGAGTTCGCTGCCGATCTCGTCGAGCAGATCATCCACCTTCGATCGCTCACGTTGAAGAAGGATTACACCTTCGCCGAGATCTGTAATAGTGAAGACGTCGCCAGCCTTGAATCTATGAGTGTCACGTAGCGATTTAGGCAACGTCAATACGCCGCGCTGTGCCAATTGTACGGTCATCGACATAGTTGACTCCTGAATTACTGAAATCCCGTATAGCAGTATATCAGAGGATCAGCATGGTTGACAAGCGATGGCATCGTTCTTTTTGTGGTTGGCGGATGTGCGCGAATAGCCAGGAGTAAGATGCAAGACATCATTCACTGAAAGGGTATACAAGTTCATGAAAATCATCTCAGTCAAAACCGCCGCAACCAGGGGCCACGGAATGCACTTATGGGTCAAGGTGGAAACCGACGCCGGCGTTACTGGCCTGGGCGAGTGCGTCCACGGCGGGGCGCAGGCCATTGCCATCATTCAATACCTGGCGCCCAAATTGGTGGGGCGCGATCCCTTCGCCATCGACGCCATCTTCGAGGAAATGCGCCGGAGCCACGTCTTCGACGGCGGCTTTGCCGGCGCGCTCATCACTGCGCTTACCGGCATCGAGATTGCCCTTTGGGACCTCAAAGGGAAGGCGCTCAACGCCCCGGTCTACGAGTTGTTGGGCGGGAAGTTCCGCGACAAGATCCGCGTTTATGCCGACTGCCAGGTGGAGCCGGGGATGAACTTCGACGAGATTCGTCAGGTGGTGGATGGGGTGTTGGCGCGCGGCTTCACCGCGCTCAAAATCGACCTGGACATCCATGCCTATGGGCACAAAGGCAGCGAAGTGGCCGGGTTTACAAAAGACAGGTTCAACTACACAGCGTTGCAATGGGAGCACGAGCGTATGGTGGAATTGGTGGATATGGTGACGCGCGCAGCGGGCAAAGACATTGCAGTGGCCGCCGATGTTCACACCCGCCTGGACGTGCCAAGCGCCATCCGCCTGGCCCGCGACCTGGAGCTGTATCACCTGCTCTGGCTGGAGGAGCCGGTGCCGGCGGAAAACATCGACGCCATGCGCGAAGTCAAACGCTCCACAACAACGCCCATCTGCAGCGGCGAGAATCTCTATCTGCGTCACGGCTTCCGCGAGCTTATCGAGAAGCAAGCGGTGGATGTGATCATGCCGGACATTCCCAAATGCGGCGGGCTATCCGAGTGTCGCAAGATCGCCAACCTGGCCGAGCTTTACTATATCCCCTTTGCGCCCCACAACGTGGCCTCGCCTATTGGCACCATGGCCTCGGCCCATGTCTGCGCCAGCGTGCCCAACTTTCTGGTTCTCGAATTTCACTGGCTACATCGTGACTATTGGACCACCATCATCCAGGAAAAAGCCGACATCATCGTAGATGGCTTCATCACCCTCACAGATCGACCCGGCATTGGCTTGGAGTTGGATGAGGAAATCGGTCGCCGCTATCAATATCCAGGCACATCCTGGTTTGCATGAAACAGGAATCCCATGACTACCCAAGGCCTTGCCGATGCGGTGCTGCGTTTTGCCGATGCAACCCACGCACTGCCCGAATATATCCTGGACAACGACGCCTACGCCTGGGGCGATTACGAAGGCGTTCGCTATGCTTTTCTACACACGACGATGGCCCTGCGTGGGCTGGCCGGTCGCCTGTTAGCAGAACGTTTCCGCGGTCAGCGCCCAGTCACATTTGCCCAACACGCCCTGGCGGAACATCATGCGGCTTTGCGTGACTTCCAGTCGCTGCTCATCGGCGTTCCCGATGAAATCATTGCAACAAACCCCAAACCCGATGAATGGCCCATCCGCACGATTCTGGTGCATGTTCACGATGCCGAGCGCTACTTTTACGCCGCGATCATGAATTCTCTCGACGAGATGGAGCCACACGAGCCGTCAGACGCCGAGGCCGCGGCCATGTTGGACGAGCCGGAGCGTCTGCCCATGGACCTGCCGCTGGCCGGGTTGTGGGCGAGCTACGAGCGCGCTCACATTCTCATCCAGGATCGCCTGGAGGGGCTGACCGATGACGAGGTCTACACACCTTCCACCATGTGGGAATCTGCTCCGCAACCTGTGCTCTTTCGCATAGAACGTTTCGCCGCGCACGTGCGCGAACACACCAATCAACTGGAAAAGACGCTGCGCTGGCTGGGACGCGCACCAAACGAAGCGAAGCTGCTCCTACGCCAGATGTTTGCGGCGCTGGCTCAGGTGGAAGGAGTGCGCTTGGGCATGGGTGAGATGGGCGAGGAAGCGTGCAACAGGCTGGCCAGCGAGATCGACGCACATCTGGCTGATTTGACTGACGCGCTGACGCAAGCCGAAGCAATGATCGCCGCTGTGCGTGACGACGATGTGGAGAAGGCGAGGTCGCTCCTCCACGCCAAGCCCGCGCTGGCGCGCACCATCATGGAGGATGGACTTTCGGCGGTGCTCTATTCCAAGTATCGAGGACGGGAGAAGATGGTGGCCGCGCTGCTTACCTTGGGGCTGCGCCTGCCAATGCCAGAGTCCGCCGCGCTGGGCGAGACAGCGCGCGTGCGTCGCATTCTGGAATACTCCCGGGACTACGCCAACAGCATGAGTCGCGATGGATTCACGGCTTTGCAGCTTGCTTCCTACTTCGGACATCCCGAGGTCGCGGGGCTGCTGTTGGAAGCCGGGGCGGACATTCACGCCGTCTCCCAGAACGGCATGCGTCTCCACGCGCTCCATTCAGCTGTGGCCGGGCGCAACGTCGAATGCGTCAAGCTGCTCATTGCCGCCGGCGCGGATGTGAATGCTCGCCAAGAGGGCGGCTTCACGCCGCTCATGGCCGCGCAGCAAAACGGGGATGAAGAAATCGAGGCGCTGTTGCGGGATGCCGGGGCGCAGGAATCAACGTAGCCCTCTCACACTGCAAACATCTGCTCACGCTCTGCGCCCACCGACACGTAGTCCACCTTGACGCCGGCCAGCTCACTGAGGCGGTGGATATAGGCGCGCGCTTGCCTGGGCAGGTCATCCCAGGCGCGGCAGTCTGCGGTGGAGGTGCGCCAGCCTTCCCATTCCTCGTAGACGGGCTGCGCGTGCATGAGCACAGGCGTGTCGGGCATGGAATCTGACACGACGCAGCCATCGGGCAGGCGATAGCCCACACAGATCTTGATGCTTTCGAAGCCATCCAGCACATCGAGCTTGGTGATGGCCAGACCCGTCATGCCATTGAGCCAGGCTGCGTAGTTGATGGCGACGCCGTCGAACCAGCCGCAGCGCCGCGGGCGGCCCGTGGTCGCGCCGAATTCGCCGCCGATCTCCCGCAGGCGCGCGCCCTCCCCGTCGTGCAGTTCCACTGGAAAGGGGCCGTCGCCTACCGCGGTGCTATAGGCCTTCACCACGCCGATCACCCGGTCGATGACTCGCGCCGGCAGCCCTGCGCCAGATGCAGCATAGGACGCCGTAGGGTTGCTGCTCGTCACATAGGGGTAGATGCCCCAATCCAGGTCGCGCATGACGCCCAACTGCCCTTCCAGCAAGATGCGCTGATTCTCCTGCACAGCTCGCCGTGTCATGGGCACAGTGTCGATGATACGCGGGCCAAGCTGACGACAGAATTCCATGCACAACTCGTAAAGTTCTTGGCCGTTCACCGGTTCGCCGCCCAAAATCTCGATCTTGCGATTGATCGTGCGCAGGGAGTTGTCCAGCCGGGACTCCAGCCAGTCTGGTTGTAGCAGGTCGCCCATGCGCAGGCCAGAACGCGCCGCCTTGTCGGCATAGGCCGGGCCGATGCCGCGCTTGGTGGTGCCGATGGTGTCCTTGCCGCGCGCGCTTTCCTCCAGCACATCCAGCGCGCGATGATACGGCATGAGCATTTGCGCCCGCGCGCTGATCCATAGGTTGTGTAGACCAATGCCGGCGCGCGCCAGATCATCCATCTCGCGCAACAGTGATTGCGGATTGACTACGCAGCCCGCCCCGATGATGTTCTGTGTTTGTGGGTTGAAGATGCCGCTGGGGATGAGGTGTAGGGCGTGCTTGCCAAATTCATTGATCACGGTGTGGCCAGCGTTGTCGCCGCCCTGAAAGCGGATGACCACATCGGCTTCCTGTGCGAGATAGTCGATGATGCGCCCTTTTCCCTCGTCGCCCCACTGGGCGCCTACAACTGCGGTGACTGGCATACGACTGTTCCTTCTTTTGATCAATTACATCCAATCAGGCTGCTGGCTGATCCCAACGTCACAGCATTGAAAGCTGCTTGAAGACAACATCTTGTAGCCAACCAGGTGGATCCACAAGGGGAATAGACGCTAACTCCTTTGGCTCCAGTTTGTGAAGACCTCCGCCATAGGAGCGACCCGCATGAATTAGTTCGGCAACCGGAATGCTGTTGAGTCGATCTAGCAGTTCGATTTCACGTTTATCATCCTCGGCCAGAAGTGCAGCAAGGTGGGCTTTGGGATAGAGATGTAAATAGACATTCGTCACCAGGGCGTTAGAACGGTTCAGGAAGAAGCGAATCGGTTTTTGCCGCCCGCCATTCGAGCGCCCCATATAACTTGCCAGGAATCTGGAAGGGATGCGACGCTCCTGATAATACCAGACATCCCTCGATCTACACAGGTAGCGTTCATCGACCGCTTGCTCGACCCCATACCGGAGATAGTTCCACAGTTCGGGGTGCCTTCGTTGCACGACTTCCGGCGGTTGATCACAGGCTAGAAGAAACAACTGGGGCGTGATCAATGGGATATTTTCTTGGTTGCTCCCAATAATTGGCTCGTGTATCAATCGGGGACTGGGCAGTATTGGCTTCAAGTATTCTTCGGGAATCGAATGGAGCGCAACTCTGTCACGATCGAGGATAAAGAAGTCATTGGCGCCTGTGGCGATTCCTCGTTTGATGTCAAAGAGATCGCCAATGCAAAGCATGGTTGAACGCCCCGCAGATCGTTCGACTTTTTGCGAAAACATCGTCCATCGACCTGCAAATACAGGATCGGCGAGGTCCAGTTCATGTTGAATACCTGGCTCTATCATATCTGCGCCAAAGGTGATACGGACGCGATGATTGGACGATGGTCTGCGCTTAGCGTAAGTGACGATGCACGAGGAGACGAGTGCATCATCGAATTGAACATCATGGATGTCGAATTGATGTAACTCAAGCAGCGTAACGTGGCTGGTCAGATAGTAGCGCAGCGCCTTACCGTAATTGACCACGAGGAATTCCGAGGGCACGAGCCAGGATGCAATAGCGTCGTCTGCAAGAAGCGAATCGGCTAACAACATGAAGTATAGGTAAAGGCCTGATAGGCCACTCACTGAGAGACCAAGATTTGTTTTGATTTTTGTTTGGAGTAGAAGCTTTCTGGCCGAAGCGATGTGATGATGACGAATGTATGGCGGATTTGTACATAACAGGTTGAACTGTCGCACATTACGGGAATTTGTAGAAAAATCCAAAAAGTCACCGACATGAATGTCAATGTCCTGACCAGACCAAATCGTTTGCGCTGCCTGAGCGTAATCTGCGTCCAGTTCGACGCCTACTGACCTATGAATCGAACGGCTTCCCAATGAACTGAGCAGCGCAGAATAGAAGACCCCTGTTCCCAGAGCTGGTTCAATGAACGTCACTGGTTTTTCGGAAGGCAAGTACGCCAGGGCACTCGTCACGATCTGGCGCGCCAGAGCAAATGGAGTCGCATACTGCCCCAGGCGATTGCGTTGTTCGAGCGATTTCGTTGAATCGATCTCACGCTGAATTGCAGCTCGACGCGCTTCTCGCTGATGCGTATTGGCGAGATAAGGGGTGGGCAATTCCTCGATTACAGGAACTATCCGATGGGCCGGTTGTTCGACTGCCAGACTGAGATCACCGATCCGATGCTCCCATATCCAATCGATCCCCTCAGCGGCTTCGTATCCAAGGTAGCCAGGCTCAAAATATCCACCCAACAGCAGGATGAAGATTACTTGCGCGCCAAAAGTGGCTTTCAATTGAGCGAATTTCTGGGCTTCTTCTTTGCGGCGCTTGTTTGTGTTCGTAAAGTCGCCGGCAGACTTTGCTTCGATGAGGACAGGCATTGTCTCGGGGGGCACACCGAAGAGTTTGATTGCACAATCGATCGGGATGTTGACTGGATTCGTATCTCCGCCGACCAGGAGTGGCAGATGGAAAGAGTACGTACCCAACGGCATATCGAAAGGGTTGCGCACCGTGTCGCTGGCAATCTCAGTGTAGCCATGCTGCCGTAACCACGTTTGAAGGGCTGACAATTGGCGTTGTTCTTGCGCATTTCGTATTATCGGATCAGCTGTAGCACCCGTCAAGCGGTCTGCAACTACTGCCGCAGCTCTCCTCAACTCGTCCACTGCTGGATCTCGCAGTGGATTCAGCCATGGAAACAAGTCGTCGTCGAGAAGCTCCACAATCACCCCGCTGATCCGCGTCAGGTTCTCCAAAATGTCTTCTCGTTTCATGCGCGGGGGCAGGCGCGGCGGTCGATCCTCCTTGCCTTCCAGCGAATCAATCACCCCCCTGCTCACATGAGCCAGCCCGCTGAGGCGATCCCGGGCGATAGGCGGCGCCGTCGACATACGCAACACCGGTAACACTTCTGGTGTCAGGAGCAACTGCTGCGGGGTGAGCACGGTGAGACTTTTTGTCCTGTCGAAAGCATCGAGGACTTCCTTGGTTCTCTGTAGGCGCTGCGTCCGATAGGCTTCAGGCGCAAAGGCCAGGAACCAGTCATTGTAGAGGTCGATGGAGCGTTCGATGTCTGCTTTCCAGAGATGGGGTTTGTCTCTATTGATCATTAGAACTACCTTCCTGTAATCGAGAAATCACTTCGCAGACTCGCCCCCGTCCACGGTCAGCACTGCGCCGGTGATGAAGCTGGCCTCGTCGGAGCACAAGAAGGCTGCTGCCTGGGCGATGTCTTCGGGGCGACCCAGACGGCGCAGGGGAATCATGGGCAATTGGCTCTCGAAGAAATCGTTCGGCATGTCGGCAAAGGCATCGGTGGCAATGAGTCCAGGGCGAATCACGTTGGAGCGAATGCCCAGAGGTGCAAGCTCCAATGCCAGTTTACGACTGAATCCCTCCAATCCGGCTTTGCTGGCGGCATAGGCCACATCGTCGAACTCGCCGGCAATGGCGCTGATGCTGCTGATATGCAGGATGACGCCGCGACTTTTCACCAGGTGGGGCAGCGCCCAAGAGACCAGTTCAAAAGCCGCGTCGAGATTCACCGCCAAGACGCGCCGCCACTCGTCGCGTGTCATCTCATCTACGCCTGCTCCAGCGGTCGTGGCGGCGTTGTTGACGAGGATGTCCAGATGCCCACACAGAAGAATGGCATTGTTGATGATCTCTTGGGCGTTGACTGCCACATCGCCCACCACAGCATGGGCGACAAAGCCGGCGGCTCGTAGCTCCGCCATTTTCTGTTCCAGAATGCTGCGTCGTCGTCCGCAAAGGACGACAGACGCGCCCTCTGCCGCCAATTGTTCGGCAATGGCCGCGCCAATTCCTGCGCCGCCGCCTGTGACCAGCGCAGCTTTGTTTTGAAATCTCTTTGGGGAGCTTGCCATGTCTCGAATGGGAAAGCTGTCTACTTTTGCTTTTTGCTGATTTTTGACCCGAATTCGCCCGCGCGTGATCCGGTCTCGGAAATGTCTGTTGCTACCTTGCCGGTCGAATCTGATAATTGGGCGCTTCTTTGGTGATGACGACGCTGTGGGGATGACCCTCGATGGCGCCCGCGTTGCTGATGCGCACAAAGCGGGCCTTCTCCCACAGCTCCTCGATATTGGCCGCGCCCACATAACCCATGCCCGAGCGCAATCCACCCATCAGCTGGAAGACGAAGTCGCGCAGGAGTCCCTTGTAGGGCACCTGCCCCTCGATCCCTTCCGGCACGCTTTTGCCGCTGATATCGGGGCTGGCGCTGTCGCCATTTTGCGCCGACTGATAACGGTCGCCCGCCCGTCCCTTCATCGCCCCCAGGCTACCCATTCCCCGATACTCTTTGAAAGATCGCCCTTCGCGGATGACGATCTCGCCCGGCGATTCATGCAGTCCGGCCAACAGGCTGCCCAACATGACCGCCGACGCGCCAGCGGCAATCGCCTTGGTAATGTCCCCGCTGTAGCGAATGCCGCCATCGGCGATCACTGGCGCGCCCAGCTGTCTCCCCATGAGCGCGCACTCGGAGACAGCCGTGATCTGGGGCATGCCCGCGCCGCTCACCACCCGCGTGGTGCAGATGGAGCCGGCGCCCACGCCGACCTTCACCACGTCGGCGCCGGCATCCACAAGGGCCTTCACGCCTTCAGGCGTCACCACGTTTCCCGCCAAAATGGGGATAGACGGATGGCGACGTCGCACCGCCGCGATGGTCTCGATGACATTCTTGCTGTGTCCGTGAGCAGTGTCCACTGCTACGGCGTCTACGCCGGCGGCAATGAGCACGTCAGCGCGTTCTAGCCCGCCCGCGCCTACGCCAATGGCGCCGGCCACCAACAGCCGCCCCCGATCATCCTTTGCGGAACGCGGGTAGTCTTGCTTCTTGAGGATGTCTTTGTAGGTGATCAATCCTTTGAGGATGTTGTTCGCATCCACCAAGGGCAACTTCTCGATGCGGTAGCGGTGGAGGATCTCTTTGGCCTCGGCCAGAGTGGTGCCCAAGGGAGCGGTGATAAGATCGCTGCTGGTCATATATGCGCGCACCGACTGTCGGTCGTCGGTGGCAAAGCGTACATCGCGATTGGTCAGGATGCCCACCAATTTGCCACCGTCATCGGTGATGGGCACGCCGCTGATCTTGTAGCGATTCATCAGCAATTCAGCGTCGGCGAGGGTGGCGTCCGGTCGTAGCGTGATCGGGTCAACAATCATGCCGCTCTCGCTGCGCTTCACCTTGTCCACCTCTTCGGCCTGCTGCATGACAGAGAGATTGCGATGAATGACGCCCAGACCGCCTTGCCGCGCCAGGGCGATGGCCAGCTCACTTTCCGTTACAGTGTCCATCGCTGCGCTGAGTACGGGAATGTTCAGCATCAGCCGTTCATGCAGCCGCACCGTAATATCGATGTCGGCGGGCAGCGTCTCAGTGTAGCCCGGCACGAGCAGCACGTCGTCAAAGGTCAACGCGTCACGACTGAAGACTGGCGCAGAGAGTGGATGGCGACCGTTAGACGATGGATTCGGTCGGCTTTCATCGAGCAAACCTTCATAGTTAAGATCAGTTGTTGAGACAAGCGACATGGGTCTCTTCCCCTTTTCTAACTCCCTCAATGTCAAAAACATTTTATCACAACCCAGGGCGGCGGCGATTTTTGAGGACGATTGATATGTTGCCAAAACGAAAGCGCCCATTCCACCTTGATGTCTCGCCGCTAACCGCCCATTGTTGCCTGTCGATCGATCTTGCGGGTGGGCGTCTCGGCGAACCGCGCAATCGTCACGACCCGTCGCGGCGCGTCAAATGGGCCCAATGCCTGGCGAAGACCGACGATCACACGCTTCGTTGTTTGGTCATCGAGGGGATCGCTTTCCAGCATCAGCGTCACGACCTGCCCCAGGCGCTCATCGGGCAAACCGGCCACAAAGAAGCGCGGACAAGCGCCGCCCAGCAAAACGGGCAGCAGGCGTTCAAGTTGCGCCTCCACCTGCTCTACCTGCACCTTGACGCCGCCACTGTTGATCACGTTGTCCCAGCGTCCCCGCCACACAAATGAACCATCCGCGAAGAGTTCGACCATGTCGTTGGTTTGCAGCCACTCGTCGTTGCTCATGGGGCAAGCCACAGCCAGGCAGCCGCGTTCATCTACGCGGCAGGCCACGCCCGGCAACGGAATGAAGCATTCGCTGCGCGTCAGGCCGTTAAGACGACGCAACGCCACATGGGTGGCCGTCTCGGTCATGCCATAGGTGTGATAGACAGGGGCGGCGATATCCTGGAGCGTGGCCTCTAACGCCGCGCTCACCGGCCCCCCGCCGATAAGGATCGCGTGCATGCGGTCGAGAACTGTCCGATAGCGAGGCGGTCCGACCAACACGCTCTGCATTTGCAGTGGAATGAAGGCGGCGAAGTCGATGGCTGCGCCTTCGGGCAGTTCAGCAAACGGATCCGACGCCGGTTCGACCACGACCAGGTGCAGACCAAGCTCCAGCCCGCGCACGAGCATCATTTTGCCGGCGATGTAACGCGTGGGCAGGGAAACCAGGCCGGTCATGCCCGCCCGCAAGCCCAATGCCTGGCCGGTGGCGCGGGCGCTGGCCTGCATCTGCCGCCGACTCAGGGTGATGGGCTTGGCTGGCCCGGTCGAGCCAGAAGTGTGCACCCCAAAACTCGCCGCGCCGGAAAGCCACTCGCGACAGAAATCCAGTGCCGCGCGTGCATTCTCGCCGGCTACTGAATCGAGATCGACACCCAGTCGCACCTCATCGAGCGAATAGGGGGTTTGCGCCAGGACGAGCAGTTGGGGCGCCTGCCTATCCTCTGTGGACATATGCTCCAATCGGATGGAACCATTACATCGCAAGATCGATGGAATCGCGGTCACGGCTCGATTGACGGCAGACCCCACGCCGCGTTCGGATCGATCTGCATTTGCGCCATGACATAGCGCAACGGCGACGCGGTGTTGTTGGTGAACAACTGTCCTGTGCCCAAGCCGTGGACGCGCCCGCCTCCCACCGCCGCGCTCCACTGGCAGATGGCGTTCAGCCCGATGTTCGATTCCAGGAGCGAGTTGATCCACCACTGGCAGCCGACTTCGTCACAAGCATCGATCCACGCCCGACACGCGCTGAAGCCGCCCAGCAGCGCCGGCTTGAGGATGATATGTTGTGGTCGGATGGCAGCCAGCAGGCTGCGCCGTTCGTGGGCAGCCACACCGATCAACTCTTCGTCCAGACAGATGGGAATCGGGGAACGCCGGCAGAGGCGCGCCATCTGATTGGTGTGTCCGGCTGGGATTGGCTGTTCGATAAATGCGACCTCGAAACGGGCAAGACAGGTGAGCCTGTCCAACGCCTCATCCGGGCTGAATGCGCCGTTGGCGTCCAGGCGCAGCTCCATCTGGCGCGCAGTGAAGCGCCGACGCACTTCCGCCAGCAGCTCGCATTCTTGATCGAAGGACAGGCTACCCACCTTCATCCTGATCACGCGATGACCCGCCGCTATTTTCACGTCAATCTGGTGCAGGATGTTCTCGGGCGTGTCCATCCAGATCAATCCGTGAGTCTCCAACCCAGCCTCGCCGCGTGTAAAGGGCGTTTCCCATAGCCGTCTGCGCCCGCCGGTGAGCAGATCAAGGAGGGCTGTTTCTAGGCCAAAGGCGAAAGAGGGTAGGAGCGCCAGTTCCGCGGAAAATTCAGCCATGAGTCCGGCGATGGCTTCCTGCACTGAATGATGCGAGGTTGCGCGCAGGCTGACGCCATCCGCGTTGATCTCGTCCACCATGCGTTGAACCAAATGGGCATAGCCAGGGTGATCATCCGGGCTGAGGCCAGGAATCGGGCCGCACTCGCCCCAGCCGATCACGTCGCGGTGATGGCTGTCCCGTGCCGTCACGAACCAGATGCCGCGCTCGTGGAGCAGCCCCCTTGAAGTGGCCGCAGGCCGCCGAAAAAAGAGCGTGTGGGGTGCGAGACTGATCTCAAGCATGACGACGAACAACCCTCAATCTGGCTCGTCATCTGAATCATCATGGAAATTTCGGGAACTGGTCCCAATCCGGTTTACGCCGCTCCAGGAAAGCATTTTTTCCTTCCTGCGCCTCGTCCGTCAGGTAATAGAGCAGCGTCGCGTTGCCCGCCAGCTCCTGAATGCCCGCTTGACCATCCAGCTCGGCGTTGAACGACGCCTTCAACATGCGGATGGCCAGAGGGCTTTTCTCCATGATTTTGCGACACCACTCGATGGTTGTCGCCTCCAAGTCTGCCAGCGGCACAACCTTATTGACCAATCCCATTTGCAAGGCGTCTTGCGCGTCATATTGATCGCACAGATACCAGATCTCCCGCGCCTTCTTCTGCCCCACGATGCGCGCCAGATAGGACGCGCCAAAGCCGCCGTCGAAGCTGCCCACTTTTGGCCCAGTCTGGCCAAAGCGGGCATTGTCCGCCGCAATGGTCAGGTCGCACACCACGTGCAGCACATGACCGCCGCCGATGGCATAGCCGGCCACCATGGCGATCACGACTTTGGGAATAGAGCGAATCATCTTTTGCAAATCAAGGACATTGAGTCGCGGCACTTTGTCCGTCCCCACATAGCCGCCGACGCCGCGTACGCTCTGGTCGCCGCCGCTGCAAAAGGCCAGGTTGCCTGCGCCGGTGAGGATGATCGTCTTGATCGTCGGTTCCTCTCGACAGATTGTCATCGCGTCGATCATTTCTTGCACCGTGAGAGGCGTGAAGGCGTTGCGCTTCTCCGGTCGGTTGATGGTGATCTTGGCGATGCCATCATAAAACTGAAAAAGTATCTCCTCATATTCCTTGATCGCCCGCCACTCCACCGTTTGCCCCATGGTTTCTCCCCTTTGCGCTCTATGCGTCAGAATCAATGAACGTCCCGTTTCCAACCTTCCAGGGAAAAGTTGGAGTTTCCTGGAAGCTATCCGTCGTTGTTTTTCAGCGCAGTGTGACTTTTTCCATCGCCTCACGAAAACGTCGGAAGACCGCACTGTTGACTTCCATCTCGGTTTCGACCTCTAACAGCGCCGCTCGCTCATCTTGTGCAAAGAACGCTGGCAATTGCTCTGCCATCTCTTGTTCGCTGGTCGCATGAAAGTAATGCAGCCCGTGGTCTTCCGCCGTACGCCGCGCCGTGAGCGGGTGCGGCGTCAGGAAAAAAGTGCGTCGTTCATCGCTCGTCAGCCGGTTCGGTCCGTCGATGATGTCGAAGATGCCGCCGCCATGATTGTTCAGCACCACGATGCGCAGATTGTCAGGCAAGTGATTGTGCCACAGTCCATTCCGATCATAAAAGAAGCCCAGATCGCCCACCAGCAGCGTGGTCAACACACCGCTTGCCAGGGCAGCGCCCACGGCAGTGCTTACCGCGCCATCGATGCCGCTGGTCCCGCGGTTGGAAAAGACGCCGCCCGGTTCATGACCCGGTGCACAGCCGAGCAGATTGGCGTAGCGGATGGGCATGGAGTTGCCCAGTTGCATGTGACTGCCAGCCGGCAGCGCCTTCAAAACCTGCCAGATTGCTCTGAATTCGCCAAAAGGAGCGTTGCGCAGAAATTCCTCCAGACAGCGTTGAGCTTGCTGCTGCGCACGTCGCCAGGAAGCCGCAAAGTTGGATTGCCGTCTGCCAGGCGCGCTGGCAAGCTCTGCAAAAAAGTCTCCTGGCTGCATGGGGATGGCCGTCGTCAACGCCTGAAACGAGTCGGGCGCAGGCAGCGTGGGCGTCACATGCCACAACTGTGCAAGTGGGGCGGCGCGCAAGAACGCTTTGAGGCTGCGCGACGTTACCTGACCGCCGTAGACGATCACCAGATCTGGGCGCAGAGATTCGCGCAGAGTGTCATCGCGGCTGCCTAGTGACACTTCCCAATGCGGCAGGTCGCTGGCCGCTGGGAAGAGATTTGCCGTGATGTCGCCGATCACCGCCGTGCTCGACTCGCTGCCAAGCATACGCAGCGCGGCCGTCAGCGCCGGGTCGGGCGGGTGCTGTCCCCCAATGATGAGCTTGCGCTCCGCCTCGCTCCAGGTCTGCGACAAGCGCCGCCATTCGACGTCCGACAGTCGGGCGTTTGTGACAGCGTGACGAGGAAATCCCCCAACGCGCCAAGTCGCAGGATGGCCGGGTAAGGGATATAGCGGTTCCCGCAACGGGATGTTGACATGCACCGGCCCTGGCGCGGGCCAGGTAGTCTGTTGGATGGCCTCGGCTATGATGCGTCGGGCGAACCAGGCAGTGTCGTCGCGGCCATCATCCAGCGGCAATGTGTAGCTGGCGGCCACGTGGGGCGCATAGAGCGCGTTCTGATGAATGGCCTGATTATCCTGCTGGTCAATCCATTCGGGTGGGCGGTCGGCGGTCAGGACGAGAAGGGGGACGCGCTGATAGAAAGCCTCCACCACTGCTGGGGCGAAATTTAGCGCCGCTGTGCCGGATGTACAGACCAGCCCCACGGCTTTGCCCAACTGCTGCGCCATGCCCAGGGCGATGTAGCCAGCCGAACGTTCGTCGTAGACGACTCGCGATTGCATGGCGGGGTGACGACTCAACGCAACTGTGATAGGCGCCGAACGTGAACCGGGCGCAACGACAAACTCTGTGACGCCTAGTTCAGCGCAAATGTGGAGACATTGCTCGATGAGAGGGTGGCTGCTGTCGCCCGTCATGGGTGTTGGGGAAAGTGGTGCAGGACGGCCAGAATCGTTTCGGCCTTCAGTTCTGTTTCCGCCCACTCTGCCGCCGGGCTGGACTCGGCAGTCACTCCTGCTCCCACATAGAGCTGGGCCGTCGCAGGGTTCAGCCGCATACAGCGCAAATTGACGTATAGACTGGAGCGGCCATCAATGTGCAGCGGGCCAAGAAAGCCGCTGTAGAAACTTCGGTCATATCCCTCGTTGGCCTGGATGAAGGCCAGCGCTTTCTGTTTCGGCATTCCACAGACTGCGGATGTGGGATGCAATTCGTGAAGGATGCGATTTGCTAACGCCAGTCGCTCATCTTCTGCTGCTTCAACGCGGAAGACCGTCTGCAAATGCGCCAACTGACCGGCGGATATGGTCATCGGCCCAATTTCCTTGACGCCAGGCTCGCCGGCTCTCTGAAAGAACTCACGAATATAGGCGCTGACCATCTCTTGCTCGACGATCTCTTTGCGCCCCCAACGCAGGGCGCCGATTTGGGCAGGCGAGTTCAACCGCTGCGTGCCCGCCAACGCCATGGTGGAGAGGCTGTGATCATCCATGCGCAAGAGCACCTCAGGCGTGGCGCCCAACCACATGCCAACACCCGGAATGCCCACTAACGACACAAAGGCATGGGGATAGCGTTCGCGCAACGCCATGAACATGGCTGCCGGATGAAAGCCTTCGGGCAGCGGCTGCTCCAGGGTGCGCGAGACCACCACCTTTGCCACGCCGCTGGTATGGATGAAATCGACCGCTCGACGCACGAGGTCCGTAAACTCTGCCTCATCTGCAACGTGGCTGGGGCGGCGCTCGAGAAAGGGCGTGTACCAACGGAGACGCGGCGCGGGTGCGCCGGCAATCAGAGCATCATAGGCGGCGAGAAGTTGGTCTGCGCGCCGCGCTTCCTCACCCCGCAGCGCCGGAGAAACATAGACGCCCGACTCCGTCATGCGCACATGGGCAGGCAGCGCATATGCCCCACGGCTGTCGCCATCAACAAAGGGCGCAAAGACAAAGCCACTTTCACGGGCAGTGAAGTCAATGGGCGCGCGCTTCAGCACATGGTCAGCGGCAACGATGGCGTTCAGCGCATTTCGACCTGGTTCGCTCCAGATGGCAAGGGGCAGGGCAAGCGTAGTGGCAGCATGATATAGCGCAGTGAAGCGATCTTGTACATCAGTTTCTTTGCTTGCAACAGTCTGTTCGTCTGCACCCAGATTCATGCCAGCGTCGCTGGATTCGCCTTTCAGCTTCATGCCCTGGGATTGATTCCTCAACACGTTATCTACTCCTTGCCCACTCGTTGACTCCATAGGCCCATTATATGCAAGAGGCGTCGATCATGCCGTGACTTCGCCCACACTCGTTGCAAATTTCACAATTATCACAGTCTGTGGGAATGCTGTCAAAAACGGTGAGGATTTATCCAGGAGTGAACCCACGCAGGCCGTCAAATCTCGAAGAATAGTCACGAAATTTACAAACTCCTCCTGGGGGCGCAGGCATCTCGCCCACTGCTGTCAGCGGCGCCAGTCTACAGCTTGTGTGAGTCCCGAACCATCAAGAGCGTACGGTGTTTCTTACTCAAGCAAACCGGCAGCGCGCAACATGGCTGCATAGTGCTCGGCGCGCTGATGCTCCTCTTCGGCGCGCTGACGCTCCTGTGCGGCTTCGAGCAGGGCCTCCTCGGCGCGCAGCCGCTCGAACTCGGCAGCCAACTCCGCTTGCTGGGCGCGCTCCCGCTCGGCCACATACTCGGGCAGGACGTAACCGCTGTAGAGCGGGTCCACTGCCAACTCGATGAGCCTGGGTTGTCGCTCCAGATCCGCCAGGCGAAACTGAAAGCCGGGCAGCGCCAGGGAGCGAATCACATTGTCCGCGCCGACTGACATCTCCACGTAGTCGCCATCGGGCGTCAGGCGATAGAAGGCCGTGCGCTCGCCGCTGGCGTCCAGGATGTAGTACTCTGGGATGCCAAAGGCCTCGTACTCCTCTTTCTTCTGCACCGTGTCGCGCTCCACCTCTCCCCGCGTCGTGTCGGAGAGCGACTCGATCGCCAGGTCGCACACGCCGCGATAGGTGTGCTCCAGATCGCCCAGGTCGACCGGGTTGTCGTTGCGTATCACGAACATGTCGGGCTTGCGGATGGTGGCCTTGTGAGGCAGCTGCAAGCGAAAACCCATCTCCAGATGCACCAGCTTGCCAACGGGATGGGAGGCCAGAAACGCATCCAGCAGGAGCATGAACCAGCGGTAGAGGACAGTGTTGCGATAGTCGGCCACAGGCTTCTCCTCCAGGATGCCGTCGTTCCACTCGTAGTGGATGTCGGAGAATTCGTAGTAGCGCTCCCAGTACTCCTCTTCGGAGACGCGCTTCCCGGCTTCGGAGCGAGGTTCGACTTCTTCCCCGTGCACCAAGTCGCCATTGGTCGGCCAGACGAGGGTCTGCCTCTCGTCGATTGTCGAGATCGTAATCGTCATGTCGTTTCACCTCCACACAGGCACGCCGGACTTGCATTAGGATTATGCCCTGATCCGCAGCGGCCAGTCAAGAACAAGGCAGCCGCCTATCGGCCATCCATCCGTTGTACCGCTATTGTCTCCCGGCCCCACACATCGGTGATGCGCACCGCCACACAAACGGGGGAAACCGAAGCAGACAGGCGATAACTTCCTTTCACCTGGGCAGTGCGCTTCTGGGGTGCATCAGCCAGGCAAGCGCGGAAGACGCGCCCATCGTAGGTTGGGTCGATATCGATGCTCTCCACCAGCGCCCGCCAGTCCTCTACCGGCGGCGCATCGGGCGCAACATAATCATGAACATCGACGACGATTTCCCGGACATCCGGCGCATAGGTCGCTGTCAGGTGGATGCACGGTTCGAGCCAGGTGGACTGTACAAAGGAATCCACGTTGCTGGCGACGGTGTAGAGGGCGAATCCTGACCCATCGTTTGACGCCATGCGTTGCAGGCGGCGGCGCGTCGTTTGGACAGCGCCGTAGTTGATGTCGCACCCCAACCAGGAGCGCCCCAGTTTTTGGGCAACGACCACAGAAACGCCCGACCCAACGAATGGGTCGAGTACGAGATCGCCGGTATTCGTGGCCGTCTCGATGATACGCCGCAACAGCGCTTCGGTTTTCTGCGTGGGATAACCCACATCTTCGCCGGGGGTCGTGCCCAGCCCCGGAATGTCATCCCAGATATTGTCTACGGCGCGTTCCACGGCAAATTGACCGGCGCCCAGGTTGGTCAGGTAATATTTGACGCCCACATTGCCTCCGTTGGAGCAAGTGACGCGACGGTTGACCTCGTCGATCAAGACTACGCCGCCATAGGGGGCATAGAGTTTGCCGGCTGCATGCAATTCCTTGAGGCGGGCGAAACTGTATGTGCCCGGATCGGATGTACGAAAGAAGCCGTGCTCATCGCGCATAAACTCGGCGCTGGCCTCACGCTCGCTCAAAACAATGCGTTTCCTAGGCTGATTCCACACAGGCGGTGTGCGGCGATTACGGGCGAAGATGTGGATGGTGTGACTGCTGTTGGCGAAGTAGAAGGCGTTGACCTTCGCCCCGCGTGCGGTCTGGCTGCGCCAGGTGATGGTGTTCAGGTAATTGTCTACGCCGAAAACCTCATCGAGAATCATGCGCAGGTGATGCGCGTGGCGGTGGTCGCAGTGCAGCCACAGGCTACCGTCGTCGGCCAATAACTCGCGTGTGAGCAACAAGCGCTCGTACATGAACTGGAGGTAGTCGCCATCCTCCCAGTCATCTACATACTGGGTCTGGTGATCGACTACGGGCGCGGCCTCGACTGCCTTGGCGGTGCGTAGCCGAACCTTGCGCGGCCAGGCGGCGCCGCTGTTGTAGGGTGGGTCGGCGTAGATCAGGCGCACCCGACCAGCGTGACCGGCGTCGAGCAAGTGGGCGAGAACAGCAAGGTTGTCGCCGTAAAAGAGTTTGTTGGGGTGGTCAGTCTGTACATCGTACACATTCGGCCAGGTTTCGCACAGCACTACGGCAGGCGCAGGCAGAGGGGCCGGCGGATGCTTGCCGCGCCAGGTGAAGAGGGTCTGTTGTGAGGCGGCGGGCTGGGCGTTCATGTAGATCATTGGGCTTCGGCGGCTCTTTTTTCTCAAACTGGCTGCAGTGAGACGAATTGTACTCGTTGCACCTGAAACAGGAAAGAACCAGACAACACATGACCACACAAGATCTGGTTGAGCCGTGGCGGCTGCGAAAAGCAGAGACAAAAGGAGCGATAGCAGCGACGTCGCCCTCTTTGCTTTTATGTGAACTTCATCATCCTGAAATACTCATAGTATCGCACTGTCCCATCCTCCTGCTTTTCGCCCCAGCGTTCATGCCAGCGCGGGACAGCCTCCGCCGGATTGGTGATCTGCGTTTTGTGACACAAGATCGCCGCAATCTTGGTCTCCACATCATCGGTGATGTCCAGTCGCAGATTGGGCGAGTGGTGGCCAAAGACATAGAGCTGGCTGATCTTGTGGGGCATATAACCCTCATCCATCATCTCTGGATAAAACATGGGGTTGTCCGCCGCCGGGAAGATAGCGTCGATGGCGACCAGGCCAGCGTTGCGATGGTCTGGGTGATTGATGTAGTTATCGCCGACAAAATAGCGATCTGGGTCGGTGCAGATGATCAGTTCAGGGCGAATGCGGCGAATCTCACGGGTGACACGCGCCCGCAGGTCTCGCGTCGATTGGAGGAAGCCATCTTCCTCGCCCATAAAAATCACATGCTTGACGCCGCACAGATCCGCAGCAGCGCGCTGCTCGATCTTTCGCAGAGCGATGAGTTGGTTACGGGTGATCTCCGGGTTATGATTGCCTTTGTCGCCATTGGTCAGGATCATATATGTCACTTCCAGCCCAGCGCGCGCCATTTGGATGGCAGTTCCGCCGCACGTGAAGTCAGGGTCGTCCGGGTGCGCCATGATGACGAGAACCCGTCGAACCTTCTCCCAATCTGGAGCCTGGTATTGGGATGTTGCACTCATAGAATTTCCCTCCATTCAGCAAAAAACCTCCGCCGAAGCAGAGGTTTCCTACGGACATCGGTCTTTTGTTGCGTCAATTGTGATTCTCGCCCATCGCTTCAGCAGGGCGCGTCTCGGTGAGCCAGGCTATTTTCCCATCTCCAGCGCAGCGTACCCTGGCCCATCTGTGAAGAAGAGCGCATTCAGTTCGGTTGTATATTGCTGCTCTTCAGGCAGGTCTTCCTCTGGCAGAATGGCCGCAACCGGACACTCGGGCACACAAGCGCCGCAGTCGATGCAGGTTTCAGGATCGATATAGTACCAGGGCCATTCCTCTTCGGGCTGGCCGGGAACAATACACTCGACAGGGCAAACCTCAGCGCAGGCGCCATCGCGGATGCACAAGTCGAAAATTACATGGGTCATTGTCTACTCTCTTTCTGAATGATGGTCGATTTGTTCGAATGGGCCACAAATGCTGTTGTATTCATTGTGCGTCTGCCAAGAGGCGCAAGATTGATCACTCTGTGTGATTGTACTTAGCTTCTGTGCGCTTGTCAACGGGTGAATTCAGGGAAAACAATCATTCGACAATTGACTGCACCTGGGGCTGGTTGAGTACACGTGCAATGACAGCCGCTGCCTGCTCAAGCGTGTGAGCGCTCATGCTGGCTGGCAGCCAACCATCTGCCGCCAGTCGTTCCACCACCGCAGTGACATCCGGCGTATCCAGTCCAAGCTGGCGCAATCTGGCGGACTGACCAAACACGACCTGCGGCGCGCCATGGAGCACTGAACGTCCGTCGGCGATGACATACAACCGGTCACACAGTTCTGCCAGTTCCTCCATGTTGTGCGAGACAATCACCAATGTGATCCCCTGGCGGTGCAGGTCAAGGATGTGGCGCAGGAGCTGCCTGCGCCCCTGGGGGTCCAGTCCAGCAGTCGGCTCATCCAACACCAACACTTCTGGCTCCAGCGCCAGCACGCCGGCCAGCGCGACCCGGCGCATCTGTCCTCCGCTCAACCCAAAAGTGAAGCGATCTTTGAACTCTTCAAAACCCAGTCCCACGGACTCCATGGCCTTGCGCACACGCGCCCGCACTTCCTCGCGGCTCAATCCCAAGTTGCGCGGGCCATAGGCCACATCATCGCCCACGAACTGCTCGAACAACTGGGCTTCGGCAAATTGGAAAACCAGGCCGACGCGACGGCGAATCTCGCGTAGGTCAACCTTGCCGTCGGTCATGTCGCGCCCAAGCACTGATACCGCGCCGCCTTGGGGTCGCATGAGTCCATTGAAGTGCTGCATCACCGTGGACTTGCCCGACCCGGTGTGGCCAATGACGCCGACGATCTCGCCCGCATGCACCTCCAGGCTCACATCGAAAAGCGATTGCACCTCCATCGGTGTGTCGCGCATGTAGAAATGGGTCAAGTTGTTCACCGAGATCAGGGGGGGCTGGGCGTCCGACTCTTGTCTGGCTTGCGCATTGTCTGCATTGTCTGGTTCGGGAGAAATTGGAGTTGCTTGTGTCTCGATGGTCGCGACCACCTCATCCACTGTGAGCAAGTCTTCAGGGAAGGCGGGAAAACGTGCATGAAGCGCAACAGACAACTGAGTCATGTGGGGTGCATCCAGATGGAGTTCTTGGAGCAGGCGACTCTGGCGGAAAACCTGGCGCGGCGGGTCGTCCAGAACAACACGCCCGGCAGACATAACCACGACTCGGTCCGCGTCAACTGCTTCGCGCATAAAGTGTGTGATGGCAACGACGGTCACGCCCTGTTCTTTGTTGAGACGGCGTGCTATCGCCAACACTTCATTGCGTCCCAAGGGATCGAGCATGGCTGTCGCCTCGTCCAGCACCAGAATTTCTGGCTGCATAGCAAGTACACCGGCGATGCACACTCGCTGTTTTTGACCACCCGATAGCAGGTGAGGCGCACGTTTGCGATAGGAATTCATTTCCACTTGATCGAGCGCCCAATCGACGCGACGCATCAATTCGTTGCGAGCGACGCCCAGGTTTTCTGGGCCGAAGGCCACATCCTCTTCCACGATCGTGGCGACGATCTGGTTGTCCGGCGTCTGAAAAACCATGCCCACCGTGCTGCGGATATCGCGCAGGCGTAGACGATCTTTGGTGTTCCACCCCTTGACCCACACATCGCCGCTGGTGGGGATCAGCAGCGCGTTCAGATGCCTGGCCAGGGTTGACTTGCCCGAGCCGTTGTGGCCCACGATGGTCACATACTCACCCCGACGGATCTCCAGATCCACGCCATCCAACGCATGCACCATACGCTGTTGCGACTCGCTGTGATAGGTGTGATGCAGTTGTTCGATGCGGATGATGGGTTCCATCATGAGGCTGAGAGCTGCACACTGTCGTGCAGCAAAGGAGAGATTTCTACTCCGTCAGCAAGATCATATCGTTGCGATGGATGGCCACGTTGGTGTAGACAAAGCCCAGGCGCTGCTCAATGTCGCTGGAACGACAACCCGCAATCTGGCGCAGGTCATTCCCCGAATAGGCTACGATGCCACGCCCCAGCTCGCTGCGGTCGGCGGCAAGGATCAGCACGGTGTCGCCGCGGTGGAAGTCGCCTTCCACGCCAATGACGCCGGCGGGCAGGAGGCTCCGTCCTTTGGCCGTGATAGCTTCCGCCGCGCCGGCGTCGATCACGATGCGCCCTGCAGATTTTGGTCCGGCCAGAATCCACTGCTTGCGGCTCTCCAGACGGCTCTCCAGGGCAGGAAAGCGCGTGCCCACTGCCTCGCCAGCCGCTGCACGGGCGATCACATTCGGCTCGCGCCCGGCGGCAATGACCACGTCGCAGCCGGCGCGACGGGCGATGTTGGCCGCTTGCAACTTCGTCACCATACCGCCAGTGCCCAACCCGGTGCCAGCGCCGCCGGCCGTCTCGCGCAGCGCCTGATCAATGCGCCGCACTTCGGGGATAAGTTGGGCGTCGGGATGGGTGCGCGGGTCGGCGGTGAAAAGACCCGGTTGGTCTGTGAGCAGCAGGAGGAGATCAGCGCCGATCAGGGTGGCCACCAACGCCGAAAGATTATCATTGTCGCCCACCCTGATCTCCTCGGTGACGACTGCGTCGTTTTCATTCACCACGGGCGCAATACGCTGTTCCAACAAAACCGCGAAGGTATCGCGCGCATTCAGATATCGCTGGCGATTCTCCATATCGGCGCGGGTAAGTAGAATCTGTCCCACGCGAATGCCGTAGATGTCGAAGAGGCGATCCCACACACGCATGAGCCGGGGTTGACCCACAGCGGCCAGGAGTTGCTTGTTCTGAATGGTGGGGGGAAGTTGTGGAAAGTCCAGAACCGCGCGCCCCACTGCCACCGCGCCAGAGGTGCAGATCACAACGTCGTGGCCGCTCTTATGGAGTTCGGCGCACTGCCGCGCCAGATCGACCATGCGCGCTTGATCGAGATGCTTGCCGCCGCCTGTGAGGACGCTTGTCCCGAGTTTGATGACGATTCGTTTCTTAGCTGTCATGTGCCACCCTCTGCACGGAAGTATAGTGCAGAGGGTGTGCTCTTGACAATTGCGTCACTGACCTTGCTGATTTGCGCTCATCTGCCAATCCACTGACGGGCGCCCGGCCGTCAAACGTACACCTACCGAGACCAGCCCATCTCCAATGCGCCACAGCAAACGGTGAGCCAATCCTGGCCCAGAAGGATTGGATTCTTCGGCCATCTTCGCCAATCTCTGCTGTTCGGCTTCACGCAGGTTTCTTGCGTGCTGATCTTTTGCAATCTGCCACAACTGATCGAAGCTCTGCATATTTCCTCCTTGTGGTCACTCAGAACGAACACGCCGCACAGGTTTTCGCACAACATATGTAACTTATTAACTCTGTCTTGAGAGTTACATTGTAGATCGAAATTTGTAACTTGTCAAATTCATATTGACAGTTACATCAAATCGTGATATGACTATTGCATAGCAAACTAAACTGCGGTTGCTTTGAAACCAGGAGTTTTCACAGTTCAAAAACTCCTGGTTGCAAACAGAGCAAAGTATATAGCGAATCTCGGGTCAATAGACACCCGATTCTTGTCATGATCACGTCGTTTTTGAATGACAGTTGATGCATTCTGTGAATTTTCGGAGTAGCGAATGACTATTTTTGAAGTGGATGAGAAGAACTTGCAATTGAAAGAGGAACGGTTGTGCCTGGATTTCGCCAACACAGCCGATTGGCACGCAGCGCCGCGACCCAGTGAGACGTTGACCGACTACACTGCCCTTGTCGCGTGGGCGCGGCGCGTTGACCTGGTCGATGAGCAGGAGGAGCAGCAGCTGCTGCATTTGGCCGAGGCGCAGCCCGATGCAGCAGGTAGCGCGTTGGCCGATGCAGTCATGCTGCGTGAGGCGATCTACCGACTTTTCTCTGCCACAGGCGGGAGGCGTGCATTCGAGCAGGCAGATCTCGATCTGTTGAATCGTTGGGTGAGCGACGCAGCAGTCCACAGGGAGATCGTGCGCCTGGACACTGGTTTTGCCAGCGCATGGCTGTCAAATGGAGCAGAGCTTACATGGCTTCTTTGGCCGATTGCGGTCTCAGCAGGCCGCTTGTTGCTCTCGGAGGAACGGGAGCGGGTCAAGGAGTGTGAAGACGACCGGGGCTGCGGCTATCTCTTTCTGGATACGAGCCATAATCGCAGCCGACGCTGGTGCACCATGGAATCGTGCGGCAATCGAGCCAAGGTGCGCCGTCATCGGCAGAAAACGCATGAGAACAAGTAGGCAGCTTTGTCTTCGATTGCGCCTGAGCTTTATTCGTCGAGCGCGGGAACGATATGGTTAATGGGAACGTATCCGGGCGGCGGCCTGAGTTCTGGCGCGGGCGGGAAAGGTTTGCTCTCCAGCTCGTTCTGAAACTCGAAGAAGTTCCAGATGATACGGCTGAGCTTCTTCATCGTGCCATTGCTGGTTTCCCAGTCCATCCAGCCGCGGCGAAAGAGGAAGATGCTCACCACATAGGGACCTTTCGGCCCCCAAATGAGCGCCACATCGCTGTGAGACTCGAAGGCGAAACCGTGTTTGTGGACGATCCACCGCTCCGTCAGGTCGGGCAAACCGCCCCACACCATCTCTTGAAACTGGTCGTGAGTCATGTAGAAGAGAATCTGCCAGCATTCGTCGGGCGTGATCTCATCAGGATACGTCTCGACCAGAACGCCGTTGCCCTGGGTGCATTCGTAGATGGCCGAGAGGATGCGCCCCATCTCGATCGGAGTGGATTGGATGTTGGAGTCGGGATCGGTGTCCCATTCCTCCTGTTGATTGCCGGGTGTGGGGCGCTCCGGCAGCGCGGTCTCGAAGTCGTAACCCGACTGCATGTAGGTGGAGGTGAAGCCCAGGCTCGTCATGAAATCGGTGAAAGCAGCCACACCGGCGTTCACATTGCCATCACCCAGCCAGCGCAGCAGTAGATTAGCGGCGTAGTTGTTGCTTTCGCCCAGCGCGTAATCGAGCCACTGTCCCACCTCATAGCTCAGCGGGTCGTCGGCCTGGATGCCGTTGGCCAGCTTGCGCATGACTGCCGCAGCGATGCCGATCTTCATGGTAGACATGCCCGAAAAGGCTACCTCGCCGTCCACGATGGCTTCTTCGTCGCTGACCAGGTCGTGGACATAGATGGCAGCGAAACCGGGGAAGTTCATGGTCTGGTTGTCCAATACCCGCGCCAGATCATCCATGGAGGGCGGGGGCGGCGGCGTTTCGATGGTTGCCAGCTTTGCGTTGCGCCTGTCGGAGCTGCTCAGCGCAGCCACGACAAGAGGAATGCTGGTTTCCACATCCAGGGTGTAGCCAGAGCTGCCGGGCAGCCACTCCCAGTCGAGGATAGCCGTTTGAGTGACCGGCGTCCTGGTTTGAATTGTGTCAGTCATGGGAATGGTTGATCCGTCCAAGAGCGTCTCGTCGCTCATCACGGCCGTTGCACCGACCCTTGTCTCCTCGTTTTCAGGTTCCGGCGGAGCAATGGCGCGCGCCGACTTGGGCAGCGTATTGTTCTCCGCCGCGGCTTGCTCCAGCCAGGCGCGCAGTTTTTCGTTGTCGAGCATGAAGCGCGCCGGCACATCGCGGCGCTGTTGGTCAAAACCCAGGGCATAGCGCACTGCGATGTCAATGAACTGCGGGCCTTCCAGATACCGGCTCGCCTCCGCCACCATCTGGTCTACGTCCAGGTGAAAATCTACGTCTTGCGGGCGCAAGGCCAGACGTTTGCCGGCAAAGTCCAGGGCTATGGGCTGACTATAGACGCCTTCCAGGTGCGCGCGAATATCTTCTTTGTCCTTGAGATCGCTCAGGTCCAGACCGCCCAGGTGCACCCCAGGCGGAATCGGCGCGGCGACTACTTTCAGCCGCGTGTAGAGGGGGAAGACGGCGAGGATGGCAATCAGGAAGAAAGCGATGGTAAGAAAGCGACGCATCATTTCTGTTGGCGATATTCGCTCCATTGCTGCTGCGGGCCATCCAGCAACAGAACAAATCGGTTGAGAAGGTTTCGACCGACGATGCCCCAGCTCCCATCTATTACCAGAAAAAGACCACGAAAAGGATGCCCCAGAGTAGAGATCTCCAGCCGTGCTGCCAGCTCTCGGTGAATCTCTCCATCGTAGCCAATTGTCTCAAAAATGTCTTGGGGATTCCGGGGAAACTCCCAATTCTTTCACAACATGCGCTGGAACAGCCGTTACGCCCGCGCCCGTGTCCAAAAGCATTGTAACATCACGATATTCGTCAGTGAGGGAGTTCTTGTGTGACCATCTGAATCTCAGGTGCAATCACCATTGACTCACTCCCACTCGATCGTCGCCGGCGGTTTGCTGCTAATATCATACACCACGCGGTTGACTCCCGCCACTTCGTTGACGATGCGGCTGCTGACCCGCGCCAGCAGGTCGTAGGGCAGCCGCGCCCAATCCGCCGTCATAAAATCATCGGTCGTCACTGCACGCAGAGCGATGGCGTCGGCGTAGGTGCGGCCATCGCCCATGACGCCCACACTGCGCACGGGCAGCAGCACCGCAAAGACCTGACTTGCCTGGCGATACAGTCCAGCAGCGCGCAACTCTGCCAGGAAGATGGCGTCCGCCTGGCGCAGCCGCTCTAACTTCTCCCACGTCACCTCGCCCATCATGCGGATGGCAAGACCCGGACCAGGGAAGGGATGCCGCCAGACGATCTCCTCCGGCAGCCCCAACGCCTCGCCCAGAGTGCGTACCTCGTCCTTGAAAAGCAGGCGCAACGGCTCCACAAGCTGAAAAACCATGTCCTTGGGCAGCCCGCCCACGTTGTGGTGAGTCTTGATGGTGCGGGCGTGACGTGTGTCGTCGCCGCTGGCCGATTCGATAACGTCTGGGTAGAGCGTGCCCTGAGCGAGGAAAGCCGGCGCATCGCCGCCCCACTCGGCAGCGAGACGCGCGGCCTCGCCCTCAAAAATACGAACAAAGCGCGTGCCGATGCGCTTGCGCTTTTCTTCGGGATCGACAACGTCGGCCAGATCGGCCAGAAATTCTTCGCTGGCGTTCACCCCAATCAGGCGCATCCCCTGGTGCTCGCGGAAGGTCTCGATTACCTGTTCCGCCTCGCCGGCTCGCAACAAGCCGTGGTCGACAAAGACGCAGGTCAGACGGTCGCCGATGGCGCGCTGCACCAGAGCAGCCGTCACTGCCGAATCGACGCCGCCGCTTAGCCCGCAGATGACGTGACCGGCTTCGCCCACCTGTGCGCGGATGCGCTCCACCGCTTCGTGGAGAAAACTGCCGGGCGTCCAGTCACCCACGCAGCCGCAGATGCGCTTGACAAAGTTTTCCAACAACGCGCCGCCAAGGGGAGTGTGCACCACTTCGGGATGAAATTGAATGCCATACAAATTGCGTTCCTCATGAGCAATGGCGGCCAGGGGAGAGTTGGCGCTGTGGGCGATGGCGAAGAAGCCATCGGGCAGGCCCTCCACCCGGTCGCCGTGGCTCATCCAGACGGGCAGAGAAGTCGGTAAGCCATGAAAAAGTGCTGCACCGGCGCCGGCCCAGCCAGTTGTCTCGATGACTGCCGCGCCGTATTCGCGCTCAATACCCGGCGCCACTCGCCCGCCGAGTGCGTGGGCCAGAAGTTGCAACCCATAGCAGATGCCCAACACCGGCGCGCCGTTTTCTAATACGCTGGCTGGCAAGGTGGGCGCGCCCGGCTCATAGACGCTGGCCGGCCCGCCGGAGAGGATGATCCCCTTGGGCTTGAGGCGAGGCAGCACTTCATCAGCCCGATCCCACGGGATGAGTTCGGCGTAGACTTGCCGTTCCCGCACCCGGCGGCAGATGAGCTGGCTGTATTGGCTGCCGTAATCAAGTACGACGATGGTTTCGTGGGGCATAGAGCATCCTCAAGATTGAAGCGACAGTTCGTTTCTCATGGCGACACGATACCGCCGAAAGGGTCGCTTGTCAACCATTGAGGGGGGAAATCCCCACGGCTGTGTCAAGTTTGAAAAGCGCCGAGTAACTGGAGATTTCGCTGGACATGTTTGTCAAAATGGCGAAAGGCGTCAGGCAAGAACTGCCAGTCCTCATGGTGAATGAGAGAAAAGATGGCATTGCGCAAGGCGGCAAGAGCCTGGAGAGCATGACCAGAGTGAACCTGGCAAGCGTCTGTTTCGGAGTATCAGAAACACTCGTCGATGATCAGCACCAGCCGCGGCAGGATTGCGTGCTGGCGATAGGCGGGAAAGTCGCTCACCGCCGCGCCGGCGTAGAGCCGCCCCCGCTGCACCATCTCGGCGGTCAGGGCGCGCAACACATTCAGGCCATATTCCCGGTCGCTTTCCAGCGCCACCACGCGGGCATGGGGCAGGGCGTTGGTAATCCTGAAACTCTACGCCCTGTTTGAAGTCGATGAGATAGAGCTGAAGCTGCTCTGGCGCATAGCGCAGGGCAAGCTGGCTGATGAGCACATGGAGCAGATTGGACTTGCCTGACCCGATCATGCCGCCGATGAGTCCGTGATGCACCACGCCCTGGCCCAGACGCAGCCAGTGCTCCACTCCTGTCGCGTCGATGCCGATGATTACTTCCAGCCCCTGGCTGCTGTCTTCGCGCCAGCGTGCGCCCGCCGGCAGGTCGATGCGCCCAAAATCCAGGCTAACCGCGGCCTGGGCCGCGCCTTTTCCCACACGCTCCAACAGGCGATTGACCACGGCCGGCGCCGGCAGTCGGTCTGGCGTGGCGGCGATCTGGCCCAGTGTGCGGTCGCTCAACATCACATGGTCGGGCGCAAGTACGTCGAGCGTGGCGCCCAGCGCGCTGAGATCGGCCAGGGTGACGCCGCGCACGGGCGGCGCGCTCCGGTCGATTTGCGCCAGCAGGTAGACGCCGGCGCGTGGGCCGTTGCGCGCGACGTCGAGAAGCTGCTGCCAACTGCGTTCATCCAGGCCGGCGGGCAGGTCGCTGATCGCAAGGATGTGATAGGGCACGGCCGCCTCGCCACTCTGAGCATTGTAGGCTTCCACGTTGGGGAAGATGTTGCGCAGACGATCCTGCACGACCGAGGCGATGTGGCGGCTGAGGAGCTCCACCATCTGGCCGACTTCATCGCCGCGGGCGGCCACACGCTGGCTGCGCAGTCCGTCGGGCAGGTGGAGAAAGGCCGAAAGAGCCGCGCCCAACCCGCTCACGTCGGCCAGGAAGAGACGGAAGGCGCCGGCCGGGAATGAGACGGCCAGGCGCAGCAGCAGCGTTTGCAGCATGTCGCGTGCTGCGGTCGGTTCGCCGGTGATGAAGAGATGACCGTGACCCACCAGCGGGGCAAAGAGGGGCAGCGGGCTGGCCGCCGCATCCAAACGCAGCGCGCCCACGCGCAGGCCAGCGGGTGGGTCGCGGCGCAGCACCGGCGCAAAATCCTGCCAGGCGGGATCGTCCCAGGGCAGCGTCACCCAGGGATAGGCAGCGGTCGCCTCCTGCCAGGCGGCGCGCATGAGATCAAGCCCATGGGTAAAGGCGACGTCGGCAGCAATCAGGCGCTGCGCATGTTCGCTCTGCGCCTGGCTGCGTGCGGCGGCGTGACGCTGGGCCAGCTCGTCGCGCTGCTGGCGATGGCGCGCCTGCACATGGTCGGAGTAGTGGTCGTGCAGGTCGGCCAGGACGGTGGAGGCCCGGCGCACTTGTAGAAAAAGGGTGTGGACAGCTTCTTCTGCTTCGGTGATGGAGTTGGGCATTGGGTGCATCTCCTGGAATCGCTTTGTAGGGGCGCCTCTCAATCGCATTTTCGTTCGCTTTCCTGGAAGCCCCAAAGCTTCCAGGAAGATTGTAGGCCAGCATCAGCTCATCCCTTGAAAATCAGTCATCGAGCCTGCTACTCTGTCACCATAACGGTTGCATATTCTGAAATCTCATTGCCATTGAGATCCTGCACCGTGATGGCAACCGAGTATACCCCTGGGTAGGCGTCATAGGCAGCGACCGTGAAAGGCTCGCCATTGAAGGTGAGTGTATCGCCCAGATACCAGTTGCGAATCTCGCTGCCGTCCACGTCGGCTTCAATCCACTCTTCGTAGACCGTGAATTGATCGCCTGCCTGCGGTGTAATCTCGCGCGGCGCGCCGGTTCCGCCATTGCCGGTAAAGCCATAGACGCTCACGAACTCCAGGTTGCCGTCATACGTCATCACCGCTTCGCGCTTTTCGCCGCTGTCAGCGAAAGTGTAGAGGCCATACACATCGTATTCGCTATCGCCTCCATCGCCCCCGTAGACGGCTGGATCCAAGAGGATAAAGGCCTCGGTTTCACCATCGCTGAGGGTGTAGACCGTGGGCGACCACTCGAAAATGAAGTCTTCCAGGTCTGTTTCTCTCCAAACAGGATAGGCAACGCCGTCGATCTCCTCGGTGTCGTCGGCGAGCACGAAATCGCGGTCTTCGATGCTGAAACTGTC
Source organism: uncultured Caldilineaceae bacterium (assembly GCA_964560495.1). Classification (GTDB taxonomy): domain Bacteria; phylum Chloroflexota; class Anaerolineae; order Caldilineales; family Caldilineaceae; genus UBA5069. Next base: position 23,694 of record CAZLMM010000023.1, on the reverse strand, counting down.
GCTTGCTTCGTCGTAACGCGCGGCCTCTATGTAGATGTAGCCCACGTTCCCACCGGCAATCGACGTGCCCAATAAGACGGTTTCGCCAGCGGCAATTTCTTCGCTGCTCACTTCGATGGGCGCAATGAAAAGCTCGGACTCCACGCCGGGGGCAAACACAGCGTCGCCCTCCTGTGATACATCCTCCAACAGCGGCGCTGCATAGACTTCGATGTCCGCGGTCTGACCAGTTCTGGCGTCGAGCAGGCTGACGTCGGCCAGGTCCGGGTCGAAGTCGCGGTTGGTGTAATAGAAGGCCAGGAAATCATCCCACAGCGACGCGCCGGCGAAACGGCTGGCATAGGCAGTGTAGGAGATCTCGCTTTCCGCTACACCCACCCCAACCAGCAAGTCTGCCACAGGGAAGAAGATGGTCAGCCCGGTTGCGCCCGGTCTTGCCGGGCCATGCTTCTCGGCCAGGATGAATTTCTTGGCCGCAGTCTGGAGAGCCTTTAGCGCGGTATTCAATTCTCTGGATTCAGCCAACTCGGCGACCAGCTTAGCGAAATTCCCCACGTCCAGATAGGGAGGCGGAACTTCCTTGCCAAAGACGTTCTCGAAGGACTGGGCGTAGGTGCGGGCCTGGGCAATGGCCGTGGGGTCGACAGCCGTCAAGGCGAGTGCGAAATCGTTGAGCGCACTCATATAGGCCGACATCATCTGTAAATTCAGCGCGGTTAGTGTCACGTCGTTGCTCATTTCCTCGGCCAGTTGCTCAGGCGGAATCTCCTGCTCGACTCCGGTGGCCTCTACAATGAATTCGGCCCGCGCGTCATCATCCTGAATGCGCACGTCGTCCACGATGTAGGAGCTGACGATGCTCTTGGCCAGATCGGCGCCGGTCTGACTGGGCTTTTTGACCAGTGCATCCAGGAACTCGGCATAGGCCCACCCCATGGCCGGTTCGACTTCCTCCGAAGCGACGGCGTAACGTGCGTAGGGAGCAACGCCGCTTAGCGCCTCCACCTGGCTCATCAGACAGGCGTCGAAGCCGATGAACTCCAGGCGGGCCAGTCCGGTCTCGGCCAAAGCCGTCGCCAGAGCCTGATCGATCTCGTTGATGGAAAGTGTGCTGCCTTCTTCGGGCGCATTGTCGTTCCAGCCGCCCAGCCAGCCTGCGCCGTGGTCCGAAAGGATCAGCGCGTGCTTTTTCGCTGGATAGGCGCTGATAGCCCAGATCAAAAAATCGGCCAATGTCTCTGGCGCGCCGCTGTCGATTTCGCCCAGACCCTCCAACTCCACAGAGTTGACCGCGGTGAGATCATCGTCTTGGGTCACCAGGAAGCGTTTGGCGGCCGTCCAATCGCCGTCCCCGTCAAAAGCGCCGTCATAGCGGTCGAACTGGGAGACAATCGTCACATCGCGCGTGGAACCAACCAATTCAGCTTCGTTCAGGTCGGTGTAGATGTCGCCTTCCAGCACCTCATCATCTGCGTTCTGGTAGAGCATGACCAGCCACTCGCTTTTCTTGACAGGCGGGGCGCCTTGAGAGGCTGGATCCGAAAGGGGCGCGGCGCTGACAGCTTTGGGCGCAGCAAGCGTGAAGAGGAGCGCAACGACGATGGCGAGGACGATGAGGCGCTGGGCTCGGTCTGGTTTCATCAGTTCATCTCCGTTCTTGAATTCATGATCCAATCAGCCCAGCTTATTTCGCCGGCTGAGTTTCGCCTTTCTGCACGCGAAACATGTCGAACACTCCGATTCGCTGGCGCAGCCAGCCGGGCTCCACCTGGCTCAGCGGCGCGTAACGCACCCCAAGCAAGTCGAGTCGTCTGAGCATTCCCTCCAGTCGGCGTCGAAAGTCAGCGTAATCCTTGCGGGATTTTTCGCTCCAGCCAACCTCAGCAACCGCGCTCAGTCGTGGATAGCTCTGATAGTCCATGCGCGAGCGATTGGCCACCCACTCGCACCACAGGGGCGCTTCCAACCCCAGCAAATGGCTGGCGTCATTCTCGAGTTCGGCAAAGAGCGGCTCGAAGTTGTAGACCTTGCTGAGCGAGGCAAAGGCATAGCTCTGGTTGATGTAGAGATGCCAATGGGATGAATTGATGACATCCCTCCCTTGTTTTGCTGCCTCGACCACGCCTTGGCGATTGCGCACCCAGTATTGCACAATCACCGACTCATCCAGTTTGCTGTTCAGGGCGTCGTTCCAGACAATGGCGCGCCGGCCCCGTCCGGCCAAATGTACGGCGATGCGGTTGGTGAAATAGCCTTGCAACTCTTGGGGAAACGCCTGCTTTCCAACCGCCAGCCCTGGTCTTCAGTGAGATGCCAATGAAAAACATTGAGCTTATGCAAGGCCATCAGGTCAAGAGTGCGCAGGATCGTCGCTTTGTCATGAAAATGGCGACCCACGTCGAGCATGTGCCCGCGCCAGGTGAAACGCGGTTGGTCATGAATGACGACGCACGGGATCAGCCACTCCCGACCTTCCACAACCTGAGTAGACTCGATCTCGACCGGGCACAACTGGCGCAGACTCTGAATGGCGTAGAAGACGCCGGCCGGCTCGCTGGCTTCCAGCCTGATCTCCCGTTCCTCGACCGTGAGGGAGTAGCCCTCTTTGCCCAACCGCTGCTCCACGCCGACGCTGAGGCGGATCAAGGGGCGTGTGGGCGCGTCGTCGACCGTGACGGGCAGCGGCAGTCCACTGGCTCGATGCAACAGGTTGCGCAGGTAGGCGGCGTTCCAGGCGTTGGCCGCGTCGGTGATGATGGCCGTTTGTGGCGTGAACATGAATGCGCCGGGGCGCTGTTCGATCTGAGCCGGCAGGGGGATGATGCGGGATGCAGATGGGTTCACGGACATGTTCATGGGTGTGGATTATCGCCCATTCTCATTGATTTGCGCAATTACCTTTAGGACCTGCCACAAACTCAAGTGGTGATCATAACAGAAACTGCCCAACATGAAACACATCCTTCCAGCCAATCTCATGTCGACATTTTCCCAGAGGGCGACAGGACTGGAAGACAAGTTTCTTCCAAAATTAAGACATTCGCACCCCAGAAGATGCGACTTTACACACCCAACTTGAGAATTGCCGCATCAAAAAATTCGGGATTGACAGCGCAAGATTTTTCGACTATCATTTACATGAACGTTCACATTAACGTTCATTTCCCGTTCGCAATCCAGATAAGTGGTGTGGCGTAGCTCTCGGGCTTTGGATCACCGGTCAGTGGCAGACAACAAGTCTCATGACAGGACGATCGAATTACCCTACGATTAGGGAAGTAGCGTTTGCTGCCGGCGTGTCGATACAGACGGTCTCGGCTGTCGTGAACGGCAAGCCCGGCATCACGAGCGCAACGCGCGAGCGGGTGATGGCGGCAGTGCACTCGCTTGGCTATCGCCCCTATTCGGTGGCGCGCAGCCTACGCACCCGCAAGACCAATACGCTCGCCCTTGTTGTTTCCGACATTGCGAACCCATCCTTCGCCACGATGGCCAGCGCAGCCGAGAAGGTTGCTCAGTCGCATGGCTACAGCCTGGTTGTATTCAACACACATGATGACAACCAGCGCGAGTTAACCCACATACAGACGGCCATCGAACGTTGGATTGACGGTATCATGTTCGTAGCTGCGCAGGATCATATGGAAGGATTGGCGCTGCTAGAGGCAAGTGGTATTCCAGCCGTGGCCATCGATCGCATTCCAGAGGGATACACTGGGCCATCGGTGACGCTCGATCATTACAAGGCCGGGGCAGTCGCAGCCCGGCATCTTTTCGATCTAGGCCATCGTCGCCTTGGGCATATCAGTGGGCCATTACGTTTGCGCTTGGCGCGTGAGCGTCGTGAGGGCTTTCTACAGACGCTGTCCGAGCTCGGTGTTAACGCTGACCATTGCAGTGTACGAGAAGGCAACTGGGAATGTCACTCTGGCTATCTGGCAATGCAACAACTCCTTGCCATGGAGATGTACCCAACTGCTATATTCACCGCAAACGACCGCATGGCGATCGGCGCCATTTGCGCTGCTGAGGAGATCGGCCTGAAGGTGCCGAAGAGTCTGTCGGTCGTTGCCCTGGACGACATCGAAGTAGCGGCTTATCAACACCCCCCGCTGACAACAATCCGCCAACCCTTCGCCGATATGGCGACTCTAGCCATCGAACTCCTTTTGAAGACTGTCATGGGTTCAGTCATCCCTGATTCGAAAATCATCATTGATCCCCAGTTGATTGTACGGCAGTCCACCATGAATGTAGATGATGCTCAGATGGAAATGAAAGGAGAGAACGCTATTCAGTAACTCAAGTAGCCAGTTTTCACCCAATCCAAGAATGGAAGTGATGGATGTTTTTGGCAACTATTGTCGTTTTGTTCAACTACGAATCATAAAGGGGGATGTATGGAGATACGCCAACTTTCTCGAAGGCAATTCCTACAGCTTAGCGCCGCTGGCGCTGCCGGTCTGGCATTATCGGCCTGCGTTGCAGCACCAGCGGCCCCAGCGCCGTCGGGGGAGACCGCTAGCGCTGGGCCGTACACTGGCAAGTTTGTAATCATGAGTGCTGGCAATCCTGACCAGAACCAGCCATTGATCGACGCCATTGAGGCAGCTCATCCCGGTGTAGAGGTGGAATGGCGCGGCCTTACAAGCGAACGATACACTGAGCTTTTCGCCGCCTCCGAGGTCGCAGGCGATCAGATCGATATCATGGATTTGAATGGTCAGGATTTGCGTCGATATGCTGTCGGCAACAAGCTGAAAAGCCTTTCCGATCTCACCTATTTAGATCGCTTCCGCCAAGTTGGTCTGGATACATATACCATCGCGGGCACACTGTGGGCTTTGCCGCGCGGCGGCATCAGTGGTTTCCCCTTCCTGGTCAACAAGAAGATTCTCGATACGATCGGCATTGCCAGCGAGCCGGAAACCTATGCGGACCTTCTGGAAATGGCAGCCGCCATCAAGGACGCCGGCTTTGCACCCTTCGTCCATGCGGGCAAGAACATCTATCTCTGGCCTATCTGGCAATTCTTCGCCTACGCTCAGACATCCGGCAACCAACCTGTGGAAATGACCTATAAAATTCTACAAGGCGACGCCAAGTTCACCGATGCAGACAGCGTAGCGGCGCTGGAGATTTTGAACAACTATGCGAGCGATGGCATGTTCATCGATGGCGTCAATAGCCTGGATAGTGATGGCGCCTGGCTCGCCTTCTCGCAGGGCAAAGGTGCATTCTGGTATGAGCACAGCTGGCGCATTGGTCTGTATCGTGACGGCGACTACCCTGAGCTCGATCTCTCGCTCATCCCTCCCGTACTCTCCGTGGACGATCCTGCCATCAAACGCATGTTGCCCGGCGGCACGGGTTCCGCCACGGGTATCTACGCCAACATTGCACCCGAACGCATGGATGTTGCGTTTAGCATCCTCGACCTCATGACTAGTGATGAGTGGGTCAAGTGGTCCAATGACCTGAATAGAGATCCTGTGTCAACCAATGTCAATGTGCAGGCGAGCGATGACCCGCTGGCCGTCAAGTATAGTGAGGAGTGCGCTGACAATCAGTTTACCTATCTCGACTGGTATTGGCCGCCCGAGATCACCCGCGCCTTCCAGGAGAACCAGCAAGCCATCGTCGCTGCAACCAAGACGCCGGAGCAGGCCGCTCAAGCAATTCAGGCTGTCCTGGATGAGCTCTACGCAGATGGTTACACGTTCGAGATGTAAACTACACAGTCGTTCGCATAAGTTGGGCATTGAGGCTCTTTGTTGATCCAAGGGCTGGCGATGGACGCCAGCCCTATGCTCCTACTGGAATGACACACCAGATGAGCGTTAGGATTGTCGAGAGAAGGGATAAACGATGCTTCCCCTATCCACGGTTGCTGGAAACACACAGGCTCAGGCCGATGCTCGCTGGCGCAAGCTGCGCCGGTTCTCGCCATATTTGTGGATCCTCCCTGCGCTGCTTCTCTACTTGGTGTTCAAGCTTGTCCCCATGATTAGTGGTCTATACTTATCGCTTCTGGATTGGAACGGAATCGATCCACCCACCTTTGTGGGACTACGCAACTTTGCCCGCATGTTTAGCGACGAGATCATCGGGCTTGCTTTGCTGCATAACACCCTCTACGCTTTCGGTACGGTCGCGGGCAAGCTCATCGTATCGTTAGGACTGGCGTTGTTGATCAATCAGGCTTTGCGTGGTCGCGCCATCTATCGGACGGCGCTTTTTATGCCGGTCGTCATGTCATTTGTGGTGGTCGGCATTCTCTGGACTTGGTTGTTCAATACCCAGTTCGGGCTCATCAATACGCTCCTACGCACACTGGGGCTTCAGTTCCTTATTCTCGACTGGCTGGGCGACCCAAACGTTGCCCTATGGTCGCTCATCGTTGTGGATATCTGGAAGTGGTATGGTTTTCACATGGTGATCTTTCTGGCTGGACTGCAGACGATTCCCAACGAGCTATACGAAGCGGCGCGGATGGATGGTGCAGGGCGTTGGCAGCAGTTCTGGCGCATTACATTGCCGCTGTTGCAGCCGGTGATTCTTGTGAACGTAACGCTGTCGCTGATGGGTGGCTTCAACGTCTTCGACATACCCTATGTCATGACTGAAGGTGGGCCAGCAAATTCTACCATCGTGATGGCGCTTCATATCTACATACGCGGCTTCAAATTCTACCGCTTTGGATACGCCACGGCGCTTTCCTATGTCTTGCTCACACTAGTCACGATTATTGCAGCGATTCAAATGAAGATGATGTCCCGCAGTAGTGTGGAGTAGCGAGCGAATCGAATGAACAAGACGACGTCCCTGTCTCAAGAAGGAGCGATCTCTGTAGGCGCCGCCCAACGTGGGGCGATCAGAGGATCGATGCGCATTGACCGCATCTTGACATCATCGTCTAGCCATCTGATCCTACTCTTCTTTACGGTGATCGTTGTGTATCCCGTGGTGTGGATGGTGTTTGCGTCCCTCAAGAGCAACAGCGAACTTGTCACCAACGTCTGGGGGCTTCCGACCACGCCGCAGTTAGTGAATTACAGGGAAGCTTGGCGGGTCGGAAACCTGGGTTATGCATTATTCAATAGTATTGTGACTTCGCTCGGGGTGACAATAGTCATTCTAGTGGTCGCGTCGACAGCCGCTTATGCCTTCGCCCGCATGAGATTCCGTGGTTCACTCGCCATTTTTCTGATCATGATCTTCACCATGCAGGCGCCTGTCCCCATTATTCCGCTCTACGTCATGCTGGTGAAGCTCGGTCTTACGGACAGCCGTATCGGTCTGATCCTGCCGATGGCGGCGGGGGGGATTCCGCTGTCGATCTTTATCTTCCGCGCCTTTTTTCAGACGATCCCTCGTGAGATGCTTGATGCGGCCAAAGTCGATGGTTGCAACGAGTTGTCAGCGTTCTTGCGCGTCGTCGCGCCGATTTCCGGGCCGGCCATTGCCACCGTTGCCATCCTCATGTTCGTTGGCGCATGGAATGAATATTTTCTCCCGCTCGTGCTGATCCGGTCAGCAGAGATGCGTACAATCCCCCTGGCAATTCAAGTTTTCTTCTATGCATTTGGCCGCACCGAATGGGAGCAAGTCTTCGCGGCCCTCACCATTGGCTCGCTGCCCATGATTATCCTGTATATCATCATGCAGCGACAGTTCATCCAGGGGCTTACTGCTGGATCGGTCAAGGGTTGAGCAGCAAGCCTCATCCAACATCCAAAGGAGTATGCTCTGTGAGCACAATTGTCTTGAAGAATGAGACGCTGGAACTGGAGTTTGAGCGTCAAAATGGCGCGCTCATCGGAGTGCGCACCGCGTCTGGCTGGGCGCTACTGGATCGACCACATCTTGGGCTTTCCTTTCGACTGTTGGTCCCGCTACCGCACCGGCGAAACAATCCAGTCTACGGAGAAAGGCAACCACTGTCGTCTGCTACTATAGACGGTGATGCACGCCATGCTGTGTTCGTCTGGAACAGCGTTCATTCGCAATACGGCGCGGCGCCCCACGACATCAAGCTGACGCTCGACGTGCGCCTGGACGATCGACAGGCCATCTTTACCATGGCCGTCGAGAATCATTCATCCGACGTTGTGGAAAATGTCTACTGCCCTTACCTGGGCGACATTCAACATCCGCCGGATACTGAGTGGTTTCGCACGTTTCTCTACCAATACGCTACCAGTCAGGAATGGGCGCTCTGGCCCAGCTATAAAAACTTGCGCGGCTATTATGGCGTGGACTATCCCACCCAATTCGCCGCGTGGAGCGCAGGCGTCGGCGCGCCGACTGCTCCTTTCATCTTGTTGCGTGGGCCGCAACAAGGGCTGTACGTCGGTGTAGCGGAGGCAAGCAGCGAACTCGTGGCCTGGCATACAGAGCTACGCCCAGGTTTCTCGGATTCTTTGAGCGAAGCCGTAGGCGATTTGAACGTGCAAGGTCATGTGCCTGACCTGCCGACGATCAGTGGCAAGGATGTGGCGACGCGTTTCGCCGCCGTTCATGTGCCGTACATTCAGCCAGGCGAAACCAGGACGCTTACACCCATCGCGTTGGAAGCGTTCCAGGGTGGATGGCAGGCCGGCGTGGACATCTATAAGGCGTGGCGCCGTCGATGGATGGCGCTCCCATCCATTCCAGAGTGGGCAAGAGAACCGCACTCCTGGTTACAGCTTCACATCAATTCCCCCGAAGATGAGCTGCGGATGCGCTTCGTCGACCTGGTGCAAGTTGGCGAGGAGTGCGCCCACTACGGCGTCAAGGCGATTCAACTGGTCGGTTGGAACGACGGCGGGCAGGATCAGGGCAATCCATCGCACGATCCCGACCCGCGACTGGGCTCATTTGCCGAGCTCAAAGCGGCAATCGCCCGCATTCAAGCGCTCGGCGTCAAGGTGATTCTTTTCGCCAAATTTACGTGGGCCGACCGTGCAACGGATGCGTTCCGCCAAGAGTACCATCGACTGGCCATCAAAGATCCCTATGGAGATTATTATCACTACGGCGGCTATCAGTATCAGACTGGAACCCAGCTCTTGGATATCAACACCAAGCGATTGATTCCAATGTGTTTCCTGAGCGAAAAATATCTTGCCGTCTGTGAGGCTGAGTTTCAGAAGACCCTCGACCTTGGCGCAGATGGCATTCTCTTCGATGAATGCCTCCATCACACGCCAGCGCTTCTCTGCTTCGACAGCACACACGGTCATCGCCACGGTGCGCCAGTCTATGCAAACGACCGCAAACTGATTCAAAAATTTGCACTGCTGTCGGGAGAAGTAAACAGCAATTTCCTGTTCGCCGGTGAAGCATGCTATGACTGGGAATTCGAAGCGTATCACCTATCCTACCATCGCAGCGAGAGCAGGCAGCACGTACCCCTCTCGCGCTACATGCTGCCCGAGGTTCCCCTGATGACAGCTGTGACGGGCTTTGACGATCGCAATATGATCAACCAATGTCTGATGTATCGCTACATCATCAGCTATGAGCCGTACAACTTCAAGGGGAGGCTGAGCGACTACCCGCTTACGGTCGCATATGGACAAAAAATGGATGACCTGCGCGCCGAGCTGCGCGACTATTTCTGGGACGGCGAATTTCGCCACGAGGTAGGCGCGACAGTTACCGAGAATGGCAGTCCCCATCATCCCTATGCGGTCTTCATTGGCCGCCAAAGTGGCAAAGCAGGCGTAGTGGTGTGCAATTATGATCACCATCGGACGATCGGTGTGAGCATCAAGTTGGTGGATGGAGCGACGTTGGCGCGCTATCGCCTTGTGGATGACGCCGTTTGGCGTTCAGCCCAAGACGGCGTCACGCTCCCGCCGCGCTCCGCCGCGGTGGTTCTGCCTTGAGTCAAGTGATACTTTGCTCTGTTTGAGACCAGGAGTTTTTGCAGGCCAAAAACTCCTGGTCTCAAAGCAACCGCAGTATAGAGGAGCAAATTGACATGATCATTCCTTGTTACAATGGGGCGACATCTCGCCCCTACCCGCTGGAGGAAGACATTCGCGCCGCTGGCGCCGCCGGTTTTTCCATGATCGAGTTGTGGGGCGAGAAGTTCGACCGATTCTTTGCCGCCCACAGCGTGGATGACATGAAGCTGATGTTGGATCACGCCGGCTTGCGCGTCGCGGCCATCGACCTCGTCGCGCTGGACTATAGTCGCCCCGAAAACGTCGATACCGCGGTTGAACGCGCCCGCTTTCTTGGCAACGTTGCCCAGGCCGTTGGCTGTGATCTGCTATTGCTGTGCAGTTGGGGAGACCTGTATGGTCGCAGCAAGGAGGAGGGGCTGCATCTCGTTGCTGACTATCTGAGACCGGTGTGTCTGGCCGCGGCTGCATTCGACTGCCGCCTGGCAATCGAGCCGTTGGGGCGTCATGAACTCATCCCCGGCTGTCAGGAGGCTTTACAGATTATCGAGCTGGCCGGTCAGCCCAATCTGGGCGTCATGTGGGACTTTTTTCACTATTACAAGTCAGATGTGCCTCTCGCAGCGATTCGTCAGATTCCGGCGAACAAGCTGTGGCTTGTACACGTGGACGACGCGCCGGCGCTGCCTCTGGAGACCTTGCGTGATGCCGACCGTGTCTATCCAGGACAGGGCGACATGCCGTTGTCGACATATTTCGCAGTGCTGGATGGACTTGGTTACGCCGGCCCCATCTCGATCGAGCTCTTCAACCAGGGCTACTACCAGCAACCAATCGACGAAATCGCCAGCGAGGCATTTCGCAGTCTGAAACCATTTATCAAGGGGGCGCGATGAATCCCGTTTCGATTGGCTTCGCCGGCGTAGGTTTCATGGGGCAGGTGGCGCATCTGCGCAACTATGCACGGCGACAGGATTGCCGCGTCGTCGCTATCGCCGAGCCGCGCAGCGAGCTTGCACAACGCGTGGCCGCCGAATTCGACATCCCGCGAGTCTACCACAGTCACCTGGATTTAGCAGCAGACCCAGAAGTGCAGGGTGTGGTGGCCAGCCAGCCTCATCTGCACAACGGACACATCGCCATTCCCCTGCTGCATGCTGGCAAGCATGTTTTCATCGAGAAGCCTATGGCTGGCTCGACGGATGAAGCCGAACGGATCGCCCGCACAGCCGAGGCGGCGGGTGTCCATGTCATGGTCGGATTGATGAAGCGCTATGACACCAGCGTCCTGGTGGCGCGTGAGCGATTGACAGAGTTCTACGCCAGCGGCGAGTTAGGCGCATTGCGACGCATCCGCGCCTTCTGCTTCGGCGGCGATTGGATTCAAGACGCCATCCTGCCACTCTCCACCGCCGAGATTGTGCCCAGCGACCCCTCGTTCACACCGGTCTATCCCACCTGGATGGATTTCGACCAGGCGCGCCAGTTTCAATCCTATCTGAACATCATGGCGCACACGGTTAATCTGGTGCGCTACCTCTATCCCGGCCCGATGACCGTACAGACTGCCCTGGGCCAGCGCAACAATCGTCTACTTCACACCGCCCTCCTGACCGGCGAGGAGGGCGTCATCGTGGAAGTGGCAGGTGGGTCGCTGCGAGCGCATGCCTGGCAAGAGGAAACGCACTTCTATTTCGAACGTGGCTGGGTTAAGCTCTTTACACCGCCGCCGTTGAATCGGCAGGCGCGGGGTTGTCTAGAGATCTACCATTCCACAGATGGCAAACAAGCGCGTCGTGAGGAGCTACACCCACCCATCGACTGGGCTTTTCGTCGCCAGGCGGATCACTTCATCGAATGCGTGCGTCACAACACACCACCAATCTCTAGTGGTCACGACACGCTGCAGGATATGCACTTGATGGAGGATATCTTCCGCAAGATGATTCTCATGTGATATGCACGACCAACCGCCTCAACAACCCTGGTATAGGGATGGAACGACAAGGGTACCAGGAACGCCGTGCTCAAGCTCTATCGCGCCCACGCCAATCCCGAAGCCATGGGCAGCGCGCTCCTCCAGCATCTCGAAACATTGAACGTGCCTGTCCTGGTCATCTGGGGCAAGCGCGACCCTTATCTGCCCGTGAGGCTGGCCGAACGCCAGGCCGAAGTATTCAGCGACATTCGCTACGCCTGGCTGGAAGACTCCGCCCATTGGCCCTACATGGACGACCCCCAAGGCGTAGCCGATGCGCTGCTGCCCTTTTTGCGAGAATACGCGAGGTGACAGCGTTTGCGCCTTCCCTACGCGCTGCTCACCTGCTGGCGCGTTGCGATCTCGTGATATACTGAAAGCCAGTTCAGTGACCACGAGGTCTTGTGTACACCTTCGATCTACAACCGCTTCTCTTTGCTTTCCTCATCCTGGCCGCGTTGATCGCCGGCGGCGCGATTCTCCTTGATCGCCGGCTGGGGCAGCGCGCTCCGGCGCAGGCCGGCGTCACCCTTTTCTGGTCGGCGCTCAACGATGCGCCCTTTGGCGTACTCTCCGTAACTCCAACCGGCGAGCTTCGCTTTGCCAACTCGGCCGCCCGGCGCTTGCTACGACTGGACGCCGCAGCCGTTGCGTTGCCAGAAACCGATTGGGCCGACCGTTTGCTCGATGATGTGGACGCCATACGCCGCGAGTCGAACGCCTCGGCGCGCTATCGTCTGACGCCGGCGCCGGATCGCTTTGTGCGCTGGTGCGCCCTGAACGGCGGCGAGTTGGTCTTCCTCTTCGACGCCAGCGAAGATCAGCGCGCCAGCCAGGCCTCGCGCCTTCTCATCAACGATCTCTCCCACGAGCTCCGCACGCCGCTAGCGACCATTCTGACCCACGCGGATGTGCAGGGCCTGCCCAACCTGCCCGAAGCCACACGCGCCGAATCGCAGCGTTTGCTCAAAGAGGAAGTTCAACGTGCGGCGCGTCTGGTCAACGCCATGCTGGAGATGGGCCGATTGGAGACCAGCGGCGAGCTGGCTCAACGGCCGGTCGACCTGACCGCAATAGCCGAAGCCGCAGTCCAACAGATGGCGCCCCAGGCAGAAGCCCGCGCCATTACCCTCTCCATGGAAGCGGACTTTCCCCTGCCAGCCGTCTTGGGCGAGGCCGACCAACTCATGCGCGTCTTCCTCAATCTGCTCGACAACGCGGTGAAGTTCAGCAGGCCGGGCGATCGGGTCGTCGCGCTGCTTCGGGCCGACCCTTTGGGTGTATGTTGCTCCGTGCGCGACAGCGGGCCAGGCATTCCCCCGCAACACTTGCCCTTCATCACTCGCCGTTTTTATCGCGTCGGATCGCCAGAACAGACGGGCAGCGGCTTGGGCCTGGCGATGGTCGAAGAGATCCTACGTCGCCACGGCAGCGCATTGCAGATCGAAAGCCGCACTGAAGGAGATTCGACCGGTGTCTGCGCGCGCTTCACGCTTGCTGCTGCGCCGGTAAAGGATGATCTGCCATGAATGAGAAACGAAGAAAGAACCTGCTGCGCCTGGGGGTGGCCGTGGCTGCGCTGGCCGTGGTCGCAGGCTACTGGCTCATACCCATTCGCGGAGAGGTCACCGTGTCGTCGCAAAATGGCGTCTGGCAAGAGCCCTGGCCGCGTTGGCGCGTGAACCCGGCGACGCCCCAGCCCGGCGAGACCGTCACCATTCAGGTGACTGACGCGCAGCCCTGGCCCAACGTCCTGGCAACGGTCAACGGACGACCTGCGCCTGTGCAACAATGGGGCGATGGGCGCGCCGGCAAATACACCTGGGCTTTCGTTTTCCCTGCGCCCGCGCAGGATGAAACAGTCGAGATCGTCTTCTATACTCACTGCGACACGGGTTGTCAGGAACGCAGCCGTCTCACTTTGGGTCAGGAGCGCCCAGAGGTCACGCCTGACCAGCCGCCCCAATCCACCAAGCTGTGCACCGTGGGGGCCAGCCCGTCCCGCAACTGGCATGGTCGCAGCGGATGGGATGTGGAGATGACCTACGCCCAGCGCGGCGATGAGCGTTTTTGGGGCGTAGACGACCTGGCATGGCGTATACGACAGGCGACAGACAAGGGGCTGCGCGTGCTCGTTGCTGTGGACTATCAGCAAGGTCAGAGTTTGCCGCCCGCGGATGATCCGGCGGCTTTGGAAGCGTACCTGGAGTATCTGCGACGACTGGCGCGCGACGAACGGCTGTCCGATGTTTACGGATTTATTCTGGGCAGCGGCTTCGAAGAGGCGGACAGCACCGTGGGAGGCGACGGACCACCTGTGACACCCGAGTGGTACGCCCGCATCGTCAACGGATACGGTCAAGACCCGGCGCGCACGGACAACGCCGTCCAGATCATCCGCGCCGAGAATCCTGGCGTGCGTGTGTTGGCGGGGCCAACGCCCTTGTGGGGTGCAGATCAGAACAGCGCCCATCGGCCAGCGGATGTTCCGAATACGATGAACGCCCTGGCCGCCGCGTTGGACACCGGCGCACGCGCCAAACTGGATGCAGGTTTTCCCCTGGCTGCGCCAGATGGCTTTGCTATACATGCGCTGAGTCGGGCGGCTGGGTTGGGCGGACCCGGGCCGCGCACGAACCAGGTCAGTTTTCGCGTCTATGGCGACTGGTTGGAGACGATCAACGCCTTCGAGACAACCCGCGGATTGCCGGTCTATATCACGGCTGCGAATACCTTTTCCGCAGACGATGGCGCGCCGCCGGCGCACAACTACCCCGCCGGCTGGCTGACCGCCGCGCTGAACGAGGTGAACCAGGAATCCCAGGTGCATGCGTTATGCTGGTTTCTGGATGAAGACCGCTCGGGCGATGAGCGTTGGACAGACTTCAGCCTGACCCGCCAGCCCGGTCGGCTGGTTGACGCAGCGGCGGAATTCAACGCGTTGCTGCAAGGACGAGGGACTCCGTAGGACGAATCACGAAGCGAGGTGGACATGCCAGAGCCGATCATTCGCGTCGTCCTCGTTGACGACCATCCTGCCTTGCGCGTCGGTCTGCGCATCATGCTGGAGCAGACACCCGACATTCATGTGGAGGCAGAGGCCGGCGCCAGCGAGGAGGCCCTGGCCCAGGTCAAGGCGCTCTTGCCCGACGTGGTCGTGATGGACTGCCAGCTGCCCGGCATGAGCGGCATGGAGGCAGCTGCTGAAATCCGGCGGCTTGACCTGCCTGTCCATGTGCTGGCTTTGAGCGCCTACACCGATGATCAGATCATCCAGGGCATGATCCAGGCAGGCGCGGTTGGCTATTTGCTCAAAGACGAAGCGCCGGCGGTGGTCATCGAGGCTGTGCGCGCTGCAGCCAGGGGCGAGGGGCGCTGGAGCGCGGCGGTTGCCTCCAGGCTGGCTGCCTGGGCTGTCCGTCCGCCATCGCCCGGGCCGGCCGATGATTTGACCGGACGGGAGATTGAGGTGATGCGACTGCTGGCGAGGGGTTGGGACAACCAACGCATTGGCGACGAGCTGCACATCAGCGAGCGCACCGTGCGCTTCCACCTGCGCAACATCTACGACAAGATCGGAGCAGAGAGCCGTTCTCAAGCTGTCGTTTGGGCCGTCCATCGGGGATTGGGTCAGGAGCGGCCGTGATGTAAAAATGGCAAGGGGCAAGGGCAACAACGGAGAGACTCGTTTGTCACGCTGCAAGCGTGACAAACGAGTCCGACCCTGATTTTCGTCATTGATGGCGTCCGCAGACATGTTGCCCGAAGAGGCGCTTGCCACTTTTGGCAGGTCAAGACCTGTCGCCGGAATCGTTGCCGAACGGATAGGCGTGTGCTACAGTGGTCGTCATGGTTGATTCAACGGTCGCTCGAAACTGAAACACGCTTATGCTTCGCACAACCTGGATAGACCGCCTGCGTAGCGGCGAGACGAACTGGCGTCAGCTCGTTGCCAATGCCGGCCTTGTGTTGATTTGGTTGGCGCTCTATCGACGCTTGTTTGATTATCTGGCGCTCTTGGTCACGAGTGATGACTTCCGCACCAACCAACTGCTGCTGCTGGGCGTGGTTACGCTCATCGTTTTTCAGGCGCGGCGCGGGGATCGGCACCTGCAATTGGACGCTGCGCCCCAATTCCAGCGGACGCCGCTGCTCCTGACTCTGGGCGCTTCCGTTGGCTTTCTCCTGTGCGAACGATTTCTCAACGTCAACACCCTTTCCGCGGCGCTCTTTGGCCTGGCGACCTACGGCCTGTTGGGGCTGTGGATGCAGCCCGCGGCCTGGCAACTGGGACTCCCAGTTGCGCTGTTGCTGATTGGCGTGTTGCCCTTCGGCGACCATCTGCAAACCTTCGTCGGCTATCCCATGCGCATCGCCACCGCCCATCTCGTGCGTGATGGGTTGACCGCAGTGGGCGTCCACTCCATCGGCGTCGACACGATCCTGGTTTTCGAGAACGGCGTTTCGCAGGTGGATGTGCCGTGCAGCGGCGTCAAGAGCTTGTGGACCGGGGCGCTCTTTTTTCTGGCCGCGACCTGGGTGCAGCGCCGACCGCTGAATGGGCGTTGGCTGCTGGTCGCCGCGCTCTTTGCCGGCCTGCTGTTCATGGCCAATCTGGCGCGGGTGACGGCGTTGACCGCGGTGGGAGAAGTTGCTGGCTGGCGGCTGGCGGCCCAAATGCTCCACGTACCTTTAGGCGTGCTGGGCTTTGCCGCGGTCTGCGCAACGGTCGCCCTCTTATTGGCCTGGTTTGTCAAGGGCGGCGAGGCCTCCGACCCCACCGAGAGCCGACACCTTCAATCTGTCTGGTTGACGCCGACGTTGATGGTTGCGATTGGCCTGATGGCGTTGTTCTATGCGCCACGCACAGTGAAGAGCACTACTCCCCAACCCGCGCCCACCTGGAGCTTTCCCACTGGACTGTCCATGACTCCCTTGCCGCTAACAACCCGCGAAGAAGATTGGCTGGCCAGCGATGGCGCCGAATCAGCCGAGCGCTGGCGCTTTCAGTGGCGCGGTCTCAGCGGCTCGCTGATCCTCATCGCCAGCAGCACCTGGCGCGGCCACCATCGGCCCGAACGCTGCTTCGAGGTCTATGGGCTGACGCTGGATGACTCGCGCACGCATCTGGTGAATGCGGACTTTCCGTTGCGCTTCGTCACCCTGGGCGACGGCAAGGCAAACGGCGTACTGAGCGCCAGCTATTGGTTTCAGTCGGCCCAGCGCACCACCAACGACTACGGCGCGCGCATCTGGTCGGACCTGGCGCCCGAGCGTCAACGTTGGGTGCTGGTCTCGATTCTGTTCGACGATGTGATCGACCCCAACGCCGGCGATACAGCGGCGTTCTACCGGGCATTGCGCTCCAGCGTGGCGCAGGGTCTGGAGTGAGCAGGCGCAGAGCACGGGGTTTCGCAGGTCACGCTTGCAGCGTGACAAGCTGACTTACACGGAGACACGGGATCGCAGAAAAAGGTGGAAGAGTGCTTCGTGGCGTTGCCTCTGTCATGGGAACCGAACGAAAGGAGATTGACCAATGGCTCGACAATCATCTATGTTCCTGCGCAAGCTGTTCAACGTTCGCATCTGGGGCTACGGCCTGTTTTGGTCGTGGAACCTGATCTTTCTGGCCTTCATGGCTTTGGGCTTTGCGCCGCAGCTCTTGCCAGGCTTGATCGACAGCGTGCGCGTTTCTCAATCGCCGCCCGAATTCTTGCTTTATGCGTCAATGATGACGCTGATCCCATTGGCGTCTGTCGTGTTGGGGTTGACCGCGCTGCGTCGCGAACCGGGTAAACTGTTGATTTACGGCTACGGCGTAGAAGGGCCGCTCATGGTGCTGCTGCTCATGCGTTTCTTTGTCGTGCGCCAGGCCACCCCAGCGATCTCCTTGATGCTCGCGTTGGCCGCCGTTGGCCTTGTCGCCATGCTGTGGCAAATCCTGGATCGGAAGATCGACGAACGCGGGCGCATCGCTGCGGCTGCGCGTCTTGTTGGCCTTACCCTCATGCTCCTGACAGGCATCTATGCAGCCCTGTGGCTTACCTTCTACATCGTCCCCCTCAGCGCCACATTGCTGGAAGCGTTAGGCGCCTTCCTGGCCGAGCTGCCGAGGATCCTCGCCGAAATCTGGCGGACGCTGACCCGGCCGGGCTGGTGGCAAGAGCTGTTGCGTCAATGGACCATGATCCCCTTCACCATTTTGGGTCTCACCATCGGTCTCTACTCCGCGACCCTCCTCATCGTCATGCCCATTGCCGTGACGGTGATCTATGCGCGGTCGTGGCTCAGCGCGTTTCGGGCCATGGCCGGGCGCGCTGGCAAACCGACAGCCGCGGTTCTTGCCGGCGTCGCAGCGGCGGCCAGCATCATCCTGGTCGCGCTGGCCAATCGCCAGCCGCAGCAGCACGCCTTTGCCCTGTTGGCCCAACCGCCGGCTTCTCCCAGCGAGGCGCTTGCGTTGCTCGACCGGCAAGATGAGTTGCGCGCCGGGCTGCTCAACGCCTATCTTGCGCCCCAGCGTTATATCAGCGCGGTCGGCGAAGTGCGCCACGTGCGCGAAATCTACGAGCGGAGTCTCGGTCTGCCCACGCCCCAGGCGATCCGTGTCCAGAATCTCTATGAAGGATTCGCCCGGCCCCTGCTCTATCAGCCCGTCGAACCGCCGCAACCTGCGGCGAACTGGGACAATCAGGCCTTCCAGAAGGAGCCGACCCAGGCCGCCGAATTGTACGAAACCTTCTTCGACGAGTCCATCGTCGAAGGCGAGCACGACGTCGTCGTGCAGGCAGTGCGTTCGACGTGGAATATAGACCAGGCCACAACGGCCTGGCAGGCCATCGACGACCGCGAGGTGCAGTTGCTGCGCCAGGAAGTGAATGTGACCGAACACGGCGATTGGGCCGACGTCGAGCTGTACGAGGAATATGAGAACGCCACAGGTTTGCGCCAGGAGGTGGTCTACTACTTTAGCCTGCCAGAGTCGGCTGTGGTCACCGGCGTGTGGCTGGGCAACAGCCCCGACCGTGACCGACGTTTTCAATACCGCGTTTCGCCGCGCGGCGCGGCCCAGGCAGTCTATCGCAGCGAGGTGCGCCGCCAGGTGGACCCGGCTCTGGTCGAACAGATCGGGCCGCGCCAGTATCGCCTGCGCATCTTTCCCGTGGAGCCAAAACGAGTGCATTGGGATCAAGGCTCCATGCGCAGCACAATCGACGCCGCGCCGCCCCTGCACATGTGGCTGACCTATCGCACGCTCAGGCAGGCCGATGGCTGGCCGCTGCCGCAGATGAGCGAGAAGCGCAACGTCTTTTGGGATGACGCCACAGCCCGCCTGGTCAACGGTCAGCCCATGATCTTCGGCAACGCGGCGCCCGACAAAACATGGCTGCCGGCCAGCGCGCCGGCGGCGGTCGCCGCGCCGTCATTGTCCGAGACAATCGTGCACCGGGTTGACTTTTCCGGCGGCCAGACGGTCGTCGCCCGCCCGGCGCAAATGACCCAGACGCCGGCCCTGCCCGACGACCTGCGCCTGGCCGTTGTGCTGGATCGCTCGCGCAGTATGGCGCGCCAGCAACAGGGCGTGGAGGCGTCATTCCAGCGTTTGCTGGCCCTGGGCGCAGCCGGCGCGACCATCGACCTCTACCTCACAGCCTCGCCTTTCCGCGGGGAAGCGCCTTCCATCGTACGGCTGGAAGATTTCAGCCCAAAGTCCGTGATCTACTTTGGTGGGCAGAACGCCGCCGAGCTGTTGGCCCAGTTCGCCGCGCTACATCGCGACCGTAGCTACGACGCGGTGCTCGTCCTCACCGACGGCAGCGGCTACTCCCTGGGCGAAGGCGTTGTGACCGTGCCCACACCAGATGCGCCGGTGTGGATGGTGCACCTGGGCGGCTTTCCCCTGGGCTATGACGACCCGACCCTGGATGCAATCCAGGCCAGCGGCGGCGGCGCAACCGCCAGCGTGGATGAGGCGTTGACGCGGCTGGCTGCAAGCCTGGCCGCAAGAGACGCCAGGCGCAGCGAAGAGGCGCAGCCATTTCAGCCCGTCGCCGATATCATCGACGGCTACGAATGGCTCACCCTATCCACAGAGATGGCCGACGCCCAGGGGCTGCGCAGCGCAGATGCGGACAGCGACGCCGGGGTCTTTGCGCCCCTGGCCGCTCGCCGCCTGATCCTGACCGAAATGCAACGCAACCGGGGAGAGATCGCCGACCTGGCGCTCCTCGACCGGCTGCACGCGCTGGCCAGCGAGTACAGCATCGTGACCCCACTATCATCCATGATCGTGCTGGTCGACCAGGCGCAACACAGGTTGCTCGATAGGCTGGAAAGCCAGAGCGACCGCTTCCAGCGCGAGTTCGAGGATGTGGGCGAAACCGCCCCCCTGCCGCCCGTGATCGGGGTGCCCGAGCCAGAGGAGTGGCTGCTCATCGCCGTGGCAGTCGGCATGGCAGCCTGGTATGCCTACACGGCGCAGCGCCACCGCAGACGCCGGACGGCGTAGCCAGTAATCGTAGGTCACGCTTGCAGCGTGACACCCGCCCGACCTTCCCACGCGCCCGGCGAGGCCTCGCCGGGCGTCCTTCAGTCGTAGGTCACGCTTGCAGCGTGACACCCGCCCGACCTTCCCACGCACCCGGCGAGACCTCGCCGGGCGTCCTTCAGATTCAGGGCGCAAAGGCTTTGGAACGCGAAAGCCGCGAAAATACGCGAAAGGGTGTACGCCCCTTTCGCGGCTTTTACTCATTTCGTGCTCCAGAAGTTTGCCCTCAGCGTGAAGTAGCCCAGATCACGCCCGTCACGTTGAAAACGTGACCTACGCATGCCTATCTTGACGTTTTACGAAAAGCATAATAACCTGCGCCGTATGATCAGGTCGTTTGCCGACAAGACCACTGCCGCTATCTTCGCTGGCAAAGAAGTGCGTACATTACCGCACGAGATCCAGCAACGCGCAGCAGAAAAATTGGTGTTGCTCCATGCAGCCAGTTCGTTGGACGACCTGCGTAGTCCGCCGGGAAACCGGCTGGAAAAGCTCGCTGGAGATCGTGCTGGACAATGGAGTATCCGCATCAATAGCCAATGGCGCATCTGCTTCGGTTTTAGCAGCGGCGACCTCTATGATGTGGAAATTGTTGACTATCACTGAAAACCAAGGAGAGATCGAGAAATGTCAATTCGCCTCGAAGACCTTGACGCGACTGATTTCGGGGATGTCGCTACAGGTCGTCAGTTGCAACCGGTGCGACCTGGCGATATTTTGCTCCATGACTTCATGGAACCGCTCGGGTTGAGCGCCAATGCCCTGGCGGCAGCATTACAAGTTCCTGCCAATCGGATTACAGGTATTCTCGCCGCTTCACGTCGGGTGACCGCAGATACAGCGTTGCGGCTATCAAGATATTTTGGCACGACCCCACAGTTCTGGATGAATCTCCAAACCAACTTTGACCTGAAACTGACCGAAGCCAAAGCAGGCGACCGTATCGCACGTGAGGTTGCCTGCCGCGTGACGGCGTAATTCTGATTCCAACACTTGTCACGCTTGCAGCGTGACCAATGACAACTACGAACAACCCGCTGTAGGTTACGCTTGCAGCGTAACACCCACCCAGCTTCCCCACGCGCCCGGCGAGACCTCGCCGGGCGTCCTTCAGTCGGATGTCACGCTGCAAGCGTGACATCCGACCGGCCTCCGTATGATCCACGGAAGGGCACGCCCGTCACGTTGGAAACGTAACCTACGCGTCCTGGTCGGGGCGATGCCACGGCGTGCCCAGGAGCGGCAGCAGCCAGCGATCCAGCCCGATCCAGCCGGCGTTCTTCCACGCCAGGATGAGAAAGACCGCGAGCAGAAAAAGGAAGCCGTTGGTGCTGGCCGTGCCGGCCATGATGAAATTCCAGTTCAGGGTGGCGCCAAAGAAGGCGGCGATGCCCGTCAACGCGCCCAGGATGAGCGCGACGCCGACGAAGAACTCGCCCCACATGATCAGGTCGGCGAACCAGGTATACCAGCCGCGGTCGAGCATGAACTGGATGAAGTTGCGATACCAGTCATAGGCGATGGGCGGACTGCCCTGTTCGGGCGTCTGCACCGCGTTGGTCCAGAAGCCCTTGAGCGCTTCGCCGCTGCTCCATGCGCCGCCGCTGATCTTGCCCCACCCTGCCTGTAACCACTGCGCGCCCACAAAGAGGCGCACGACCAGCCACACCCAGGCCATGCGCGTGGAGGCAAAGAGAAAGCGGGCGATGGGCGGGTCCGGGATGATGATCTCGCCAGATTGGTTGACGATTTGTTTCGCTGCCATTGGTTTCCTCCCTGGTTTGCTGGAAAAGAACGATTGAGGTTCAGGATTCCATGTCTTCTGTCACGTTGGAAACGTGACCTACGTTTCCGCTCCAGGCGAGACCATGCCCGTCACATTGGAAACGTGACCTACGACTCCGCCAGGCGGGTGAGGATGGCCTGCCAGGCGTCGGCGTAGGGGGCGACCAGGCCGGCCCCCAGGCCAGCGGGGTTGCCGTCGGCGTCGAGCAGAGCGATGAGCGCGGCGGCAAAGGCTGTCAGGTCGGCGTCGCCCACGCCGTCGGCGCGCTGGCGTAGCGTGGTCAGATTGCCGCGCCAGGCCAGGCGTTGAGCGGCGGCCGGGCCGAGCACCGTCAGCGTGTTCTGGATGGCGGCGGCGAGAAAACCTTGCAGCCCGCCGCTCAGCTCCGCCAGCAGCGCGGCCCACGCCTGGGCGTAGAGGCCCGTGAGACCGCGCCCTGCCTCGGCCACGTTGCCGCCCACCAGCGCGGTCTGCAGCGCCCGGTAGAAGGCGAGCAGGTCGCGGTCGCTGCTCTGCTGCGCCTGGGTCATGACCGTTTGCAGCAGGGTCAGGCGCTGTTGGGGAGAGCCGGTGAGCGCGCTCACGGCAGCCTGAATGAGCTGCGGGTCAAAGGGCAGCGCCTGTCTCATCTGGCGTTCGGCGGCGGCGAAGGCAGCGGCCACGCCCTGAGAGCGACAGGCCGCCAAAAGGTCGCGATGAAAGGCCAGCGCGGCGCCCCATTGACCTTCACCGCTGCGCTGCGCTTGCTGGATGTTTTGGGCAAAGATGGCGTCCGCCGCCGGGCTGGTCAGCAGTGCACCTGCTTCTTCGACGATCTGACGTTTGGCGGCCAGGTCGTTGGCCGCGACAAAACGTTGGACCGCGGTCATGAGGTTGGCGTCCACCCCATCAGTCTCGTCTTCCAGCTCCTCGTTCAGTTCTTCGCTACCCGTTCCAGCTTGTTCCAGCGCGTCGAAGGCGGCGTCGACGCCGACGCGACGGCAGGCGAGCAGCAGGTCAAGATGGCGCTGCAGGTAGCTTGTAGCGCGGTCGTCGCCGTTGGCCTGCGCCTGGGCGATGTTGGATTGGAAGATTCCGGCTACAGCCGGGTCGAAGAGAAGCTCCTGGTGGGTCTCGACCACAGCTCGCGAGGCAGCCCAGCTTTCGGCGCCGACGAAGGCGCGGACGGCGGTCATGATGGCCGCCTGGCGATTGTCGGCAGGGGAAAAACCTGGTTGAGTCTGAAGATTGACCAGCCAGCCGGGTTGACCGCTGCCCACGACGGCGGACCAGAGGGCGTCGAAGGATTCTGACCCCAACACCTGGGTCTTGACCTGGGCCAGCAGTTGGCGCATGGTTTGGGCGTCGGCGGCGTAGCCTGTGCGCTCCAGGGTCATGAAAGCCTCCCAGAGCAGGGCCAACGCCCGCGCCGCCTCGCCCTCTTGCAGCAGAAACTGGCCCAAATTTGCCTGCGTCACGGCGATTGCTCGCACATCGCCCAGCGCCT
>CAZLMM010000022.1:0-75897 GCA_964560495.1 uncultured Caldilineaceae bacterium | reverse complement strand
AAACCAGGAGTTTTCACAGTTCAAAAACTCCTGGTTTCAAACAGAGTGAAGTATAAAGTGGCGCTCGTTGGCAATCAGTGTGTTCAAGATCAGTTACAGTCGGTCATTCCATAGAGGCTTGAACGGCGGCGGCAGAACTATGCTGTTACAGAAAGATGACCTCTCCGCTGTTCAAAGCCCTACAGCAAACGTTTGAATGCATCCAAATCGTCTTTCAAGTAAAGAGGGAGGCACTCTATGCGAAACAAACGGTTATTGATGCTCTTTAGTTTGGTGACTGTGTTGTCCCTACTGGTCAGCGCCTGCGCTGCCCCTGTCGCCCCGCCCCCGGCAGGAGAAAGCGACGAAGCAGCGCCGGCGGGGAGTGCGCCAGCAGCAGCCGGCGCCATTCAGATCCCTGAACCCCAGGAAGGCAAGTTCAACGTTGCCTTTGTCTATGTCGGCCCCATCGGCGACGGCGGCTGGACCTATGCCCACAATGAGGGACGCGAGTACCTGGAAGCGCAGATGGGCGACGCCGTACATACTGCGTACCTGGAGAGCGTACCCGAAGGCGCCGACGCCGAACGCGTCATTCGCAATCTGGCGCGGGCCGGCTTCGACGCTATTTTCACAACCTCGTTTGGCTACATGGATTCCACAGCCACAGTGGCCGAAGAATTCCCTGACGTGGATTTTGTCCATGTTTCGGGCTTCAAGAAGAACGAAGAAAACTTTGCCAATCTCTTTGGCGGCATGGAGAGCATGAAGTATCTGGTGGGCATGATCGCCGGCGCCAAAGCAGCAGAACTGGGGCAAACACGCATCGGCTACATTGCGCCCTTCCCCATTCCCGAAGTGATTCGTCACATCAATGCAGCAGCATTGGGCATGCGTCAGACTTGCCCTGAATGCCAACTCGATATTCGCTGGACTTTCTCCTGGTTCGACCCGAATCTGGAGCGTGAATCAGCGGAATCGCTCATCGATGCCGGCGCGGTTGTGGTCATCACCGGCGCAGACACCACCGGGCCGGTGCAAGTGGCGGACGAACGTGATCTATTTGGCATTGGTTACGACAGCCGCAACGCCTGTGCCGTTGCGCCGGATTCTTGTCTGACTGTGCCCTATTGGAACTGGGGACCAGAATATGTGCGCCTGGTGCAATCCATGATGGAGGACACCTTCAAGGGCGACGACATCTATTTCGATGTGGACAGTGGCAGCCTGGGTTTGCTTGGCTTCGTAGAGGATCAGACGCCGCAGCCCGCCGTACCCGCCTCGGTGATCCCCATGGTGCAAGAGCTCATTGCCAAGATGGAAGCTGGCGAAATGAATCGATTTGACATTTTCACGGGACCGATCAACGACAACAAAGGCAACATTGTCGTGCCCGAGGGCGTTCAGCTCACCCAGTCGGACCTGGAAGGGCTGAAAGGAATCGAAGGACGCGAGGACTGCACCATCTGCATGGCCTGGCTGGCCGAGGGTGTGGCGCCGGACGCCGAGATACCTCAGTAAGCAGAATCATCGAGCCAACGAGGGCGATCCAGAAGCGGGTCGCCCTCGTCATTTCAGCCTGTCTATGTCCGAAACTCGCTTTGCCATTGAAATGCGTGGCATCACCAAGCGCTTTCCGGGTGTGCTCGCCAACGACCATGTGGATTTCGCTGCGCGCCAGGGCGAAATCCATGCGCTTCTGGGCGAGAACGGCGCAGGCAAATCCACGCTTATGAATATCCTCTCCGGTCTGTACAAGCCCAATGCGGGGACGATATCAGTCAATGGCAGCCACGCGGAGTTCAATTCGCCGCGAGCGGCCATCCAGGCCGGCGTGGGCATGGTCCACCAGCACTTTATGCTCGTCCCTGTCCAGACAGTGGCCGAGAATATCTTCTTGGGGCTGAAAGAAGTGAGCTTCATCCTCGACTTCAAGAAGATGGCCGCTGAAGTGGAGCGCATCAGCGACGAGTATGGGATGCCTGTCGACCCCAATGCCCGCATCTGGCAGCTCTCGGTGGGCGAGCAGCAGCGCGTCGAAATCATCAAGATGCTCTATCGCGGGGCGCAGGTTCTCATCCTGGATGAGCCGACGGCGGTGCTGACGCCTCAAGAGACCGAAGGCTTCTTTCGCACCTTGCGCGCGATGACCGCCGCCGGCAAGACCGTCATTTTTATCAGCCACAAACTGGACGAGGTGTTGGCCATTGCCGACCGCATCACGGTGCTGCGCAGCGGTCGCGTCGTTGCGACTGTGGACGCAGCGGAAATGACCAAGCAGCAGCTCGCCAGCCTAATGGTGGGCCGCGATGTCCTATTCCGCCTGGACAAGCCTGCTTTGACCCCCGGCGCAGCGCGGCTGGAGCTCACTGACGTAGAGGCGCTTGATAACAAGAACTTGCCAGCGTTGCGCAAGCTATCGCTGGTTGTCCGCTCCGCAGAGATCTTGGGCGTGGCCGGCGTAGCGGGCAATGGCCAACGCGAGCTGGCCGAGGTGATCTGCGGCATGCGACCACTGACCGGAGGCGCTATCGCTGTGGACGGCAAGAACGTCGCCAACGCCGCCCCCATTGTCATGATCCGCGCCGGCGTCGCCTATGTGCCGGAAGACCGCAGCGCAGTGGGCAGCGCACCCAATCTCTCTATTGCCGATAACATGGCTCTCAAATCTTTCCGGGATAAACCCCAGAGCGGCGCTGTGTTCCTGGCGGCCCAGGTGATTCAGGACACTGCGCGACGACTGGTGAAGCTTTTCGATATTTCGACGCCCTCGATTATGACGCCGGTGCGCAAACTCAGCGGCGGCAACCTGCAAAAGGTGATTCTGGCGCGGGAAATCTCGGGCCAGCCGAAGGTGCTCATTGCCGCATATCCCACCCGTGGACTGGATATCGGCGCCACCGAGAATGTGCGCAAGATTCTCCTGGAAGAGCGCAATCAGGGTGCAGCCATCTTGCTCATTTCGGAAGACCTGGATGAAATCTTCGCCATCTCCGATCGCGTCGCCGTCCTGTACGAAGGCCAGATCATGGGTGAGATGGCGGCGGAAGATGCCGAGCGAGAGCGGATCGGCTTGATGATGGCCGGGCAACGGGCATGAACGAGCGGTTGTCGCCGCCTACTGGCCGCTGGCTTCATGCTCGTTGGTTACGAACCGCATCTACAGATTCTTCTTCACAAAGTTCGAGAGTCTTATGACGGC
Organism: uncultured Caldilineaceae bacterium; assembly: GCA_964560495.1. Classification (GTDB taxonomy): domain Bacteria; phylum Chloroflexota; class Anaerolineae; order Caldilineales; family Caldilineaceae; genus UBA5069. Next base: position 72,716 of record CAZLMM010000022.1, on the reverse strand, counting down.
TCAGACAGGTTCAGTTCCCACGCGCACGACCATCCGCCTGGAGCGGCGCATCGATCAGCCCACCTGGCTGGCCATTGCGTCGCCGGTTATCCTCATCTTTGCGGCGCTTCTGGTTGGCGCGGCGCTCTTGCGGCTGGCCGGCGCCAATCCCTGGTATGTTTATCGCCAAATGGCCTCTCTTGCCTTTGGCGGCGTCTATGGCTGGTCTGATACAACCATCAAGGCCACCCCCCTCATCCTGGCAGGACTGGGTGTATCCGTGGCCTTCCGCATGAGACTGTGGAACGTGGGCGCAGAAGGTCAGCTCCTGATTGGGGCGTTCTGCGCGACAGGCGTTGCTCTTTTTCTTTTGCCGGCAGAAACGCCCATGCCTCTCATGTTGGCGGCCATGGCCCTGGCTGGCTTCATTGGCGGCGGCGCTTGGGGCTTCATTCCTGGGTTGCTCAAGGCCCGGCTCAATGTCAACGAGATCATCACCACGCTCATGCTCACCTATATAGCCGCGCTCTGGAACAACTATTTCATCTATGGCCCATGGAGCGAGCGCGGCTTTGGCCTGACGTCTCAGTTTCCAAAGAGCGCCTGGATGCCGCGTTTCACCGACTATGCCGGCGCCCTCCCTGAATTCCGCGGCGTCACTGCCCATTTTGGCATTTTTCTGGCGATCATTCTGGCTTTCGTGCTCTGGATCATGATCCGTCGCAGCAAGTGGGGCTTCGAGCTCAGCGTGACCGGCGACAACCCGCGTGCTGCGCGCTACGCTGGCATGGATCTGGTGAAGAACATCATCGTGGTGATGGTTATCAGCGGTGGATTGGCCGGGCTGGCCGGCATGGCGGAAGTCGCTGGGGTAGTGCATCGCCTGCAAGAGCGTTTCTCCCCTGGCTATGGCTTCACGGCCATCATCATCGCCTGGCTGGCCAAACTCAACCCGCTGGCCGTCGTTCCCGTCGCCTATCTTTTTGGCGGGCTGTTGGTGGGCGGCGACGCCATCCAGCCGGCTGGCATCGCCGCCATGCTGCAAGGCGTTGTGCTCTTCGTCGTTGTGGGCGGCGAGTTACTGCTGCAATATCGCCTGCGCATCGAACGCGTAGAGATAGCTTAGATTCTCAACCTGGGGACCCGGCGCGCATGGAACCTGGACTCATCATTTCACTTTGGGCCGCAGGCGTGCGATCAGGCACAGCCATTCTATTTGCCTCGGTGGGCGAGATTTTCGCCGAACGATCGGGTGTGCTCAACCTGGGCGTGGAAGGAATGATGCTCATGGGCGCAATGACCGGCTACGGCGTCGCCTTTGCCACGGGCAATCCCTGGCTGGGGCTGCTGGCCGCGATGATCGTCGGAGCAGCGCTGGCGTTGCTCCACGCCTTTGTCACTGTGTCGCTGCGCGCCGACCAGGTGGTGAGTGGGCTGGCCCTCACCTTTTTGGGCACGGGGATGAGCGCGGTTCTCGGCGCATCGTTGGTGGAAGTCAAGAATGCGCCCCGCCTGCCGGCTTTCGAGATTCCCCTGCTGGCCCAGATTCCCATCATCGGCCAGATTCTCTTCAGCCACAACATTGTCGTCTATTTGGGCTTCATCCTGGCGCCGTTGGCCTGGTTCTGGGTCTATCGCACCCGGCCAGGTATGTCATTGCGCGCCGTCGGTGAATATCCCGCCGCAGCCGATGTCCTCGGCATCAGCGTCGCTCGGCTGCGCTATTTCTATGTCATGTTGGGGGGGATGTTCGCCGGGCTGGGCGGCGCGGCCCTGAGTCTGGCCATCACACCCCTGTGGCTAGAAGGCATGACGGCCGGCCAGGGCTGGATTGCCGTGGGCATGGTCATCTTCGCCCGTTGGAATCCGTTGGCCGCTATGGCCGGAGCCTACCTGTTCGGCGCGATCAACCGCCTGCCGCTAGACATTCAGAACATTGGCTTCTTTCTGCGCAATCCACAACTGGGCTACTTCATGAAGATGCTGCCCTACCTCTTCACCATCTTCGTGCTGGTGATCAGCGCGCGCCAGGCGCTACGCAAACGGGTCGGAGCGCCGGCAGCTCTGGGCGTGCCCTATCAGCGTGAAGATCGGGGCGCCTGATCCAGAGGCATTCATCAGTCGCTATCCTCTGCTCAACCATATCGTTCGCGCACAAGCGTCAACGCAACCAGGATGGCGGCGACGGCGGATAGAGCCGCCAGGCTAGCCGGGCCGCGGATGCCGTATTGGGTGTAGAGCCAGGGGGAGGTGAAGCCCGCGGCGGTGGCGAAAAGCAGACTCGTTGCTGAGCCTAGAGTCATCACCTTGCCGCGTTGCTCTGGGGTCTGCTCGCTCAGAAGCGGGAAATAGCTCACGATGCTGAACTCGAAGCCCATGCGCGCCATGGCAAGCGCCAGCACCGCCAGCGCAAGGGTCGAGCCAGACCACGGAATCAGCAAATACCACACAAGCGCAGTCACGCCGCCGATGATAACACTGCGTCGCTTGCCGATGCGGTCGGTGAAGAGGCTGACCGAGACACTGGCTGCCAGGTCGAAGAAGCCAAATATGAGTGCAACCAGCCCCAGTTGCCCCGCTCCCAGGCCAAAATCATCTTTCAACCACACCCCATAGATAATCATTATCTGCATACCGGCAAAGTAGGTCAACGCGCCAGTCAGGATGGTGAAATAGGTCGAACGGGCATTTGCACCGATAGCGAAATACGAGCGAGCCGCCGCCGCGCTAAATCGCCGCCTCCCAACCTCCCTGACAGTCTGCGAAGCTGCTGCCTCGCGCGCCGATGGCATACGCGCAAAGACAGCCCACATGACCAACATCCCTGCGCCCAGGAGGAACATGGGCACGCGCCAGCTTGTCCAGGCGATGATGAGTCCCGCCAGCGATAAGCCGAAGATGCCAGTCAGCGCCCAGGAGTATTCGACGATGCCCAGACCGCGGGCGCGTTGGCCATACGGCAGGCGGGCGCTCACGTAGGCTTGCAGCGTCGGTACAAAGGCCGCTACGCCAATGCCCATGATTACCATGGCCGTCGCCGCCGTCCAGACGCCGGTGCTGGCGCCCATGATGAACATGGCGATGGCGGTGAGCAGCAAACCGAGGCGGATGATCAGGCGAAAGCCGCGGCGATCCGCAACGACGCCGAAAACCGGCGACGTCAATCCCATCAGGCTACGCAGGCTGAGCAGCCGCCCCATGGTGATCACATCGGTGTTGAGACCTGTCGCGATGATAGGGAGGAAGGGGTTGAAAATCTGCACCGCAATGTCGATCAGCATCTTTGAGGAGATGCTAACGCCCATGAGGCGGGCGAATGAGATGTCCTTCTGCGTCACATCCACACTCGCGTCTGCTGTGCAGAGGGTGCGAATGACCCACTATTTTCCACTCCTGGGGATGGGGCGAGAGACGCGTCGCTTACGTCCATCACCTGCCGCCCTTGGGTTCCACCCAGATCGGGGCCGAGGATGCCCGCGGCCTCAAGCTGTTCCACCAGGCGCGCAGCGCGGCCGTAGCCGATGCGCAACTTGCGTTGAAGCAGGCTGATTGAACCGCGCCCCTCTTGGCGTACAACTTTGGCGGCTTCATCGAACAGCGAGTCGCGACCGTCCACAGCCTTCATCGCTTCGATTTCCTCGAAGAGGGGCGGTTGGCTCATCTCTGCGCTGCCAGAAACAGGGGTTTGTGGGCTGGCCGGCGCAGGGCTGGGCGGGCGCAATTCGCCCGGGGTGTCGGTTGCATCCAGCTTGACGTCATCCCAACGCACATTGCTACCCTCGTAGACGCGCACACCCTTCCAGTAGCGCACAACGCGGTTGATTTCCTCGTCACTGAGGAAGGTCCCTTGCAGACGCTCCAGCTTGCTGGCGTCGGGCGCCATGAAGAGCATGTCTCCGCGACCAAGCAGCCGCTCCGCGCCAGGAATATCGAGGATTACCCGGCTGTCGGTCTGGCTGGTGACGGCGAAAGCAATGCGCGCCGGGAAGTTGGCCTTGATCAAGCCGGTGATCACGTCCACTGATGGTCGCTGCGTGGCAATGACCAGGTGAATCCCGGTGGCGCGCGCCATCTGAGCCAGGCGACAGATGTGCTTCTCCACCTCTTCCGGGGCGGCCATCATCAAGTCAGCCATCTCGTCGACGACTACGACGATGGTAGGAAGCAGCTTCTCGCCTCGTTTGGTCAGATAGTCGTTATAACGTGTGAGGTCGCGGGCGTTCGCCTTGCTGAAGAGTGTGTAACGCCGTTCCATCTCCTTGACGGCCCAATAGAGCACCTGCGCCGCCCGATCCACTTCTGTCACCACCGGGCTGAGCAAATGTGGGATGCCGTTGAAGACGCTCAGCTCGACCATTTTGGGATCGATCATGAGCAGACGCAGGTTGTCGGGTGTGTGAGTGAGCAGGAGGTCGATGATAATCGAGTTGATGCAGACCGATTTGCCCGAACCGGTGGCGCCCGCAATGAGCAAGTGTGGCATGCGCGCCAGATCCGCCACCACTGGCTGACCTTTGACATCCTCCCCCAGGGCGATTTTCAGACGCCCCTTCATGGCGACAAACGTCTCGCTCTCCATCAGTTCTTTCAGCCCCACCACATTGCTCTCGCGGTTGGGCACTTCCACACCCACGTAGTTTGTGCCGGGAATCGGCGCCTCGATGCGCACGCTGGGCGCGGCCAACGCCAGCGCCAGGTCATTTGAAAGAGCAGCGATCTTCGCTACCTTGACTTTGATGCGCGTCTGCTCACCCTTGATGTTGCGCTCCACATAGCCCGGTCGAATCAAATACTGGGTGACCGATGGTCCTTTATAGGCGCCCTCGAAGTCAGCGGGTACGCCGAACTGCTCCAGGGTGTCCTGGATGATGCGCCCTTGCTGACGGATCAGGTCATCGCTGTCGGTGCGACGTTCCCAATCGTTGAGCATGTCGCCAAGCCGCGGCAATTTCCACTCCTGCGCCCCACCGATGATGCGCGCCGACGGATCTGGCGACATGGGCGTCGTGGGCGATTGGGCCCCCGGGGGGGCAGAGACGACTGGAGGCGGAGACCCTGCGCTGCTCGGTTCGCCTGTAGCGCGACCAACAAGCCGCGCTGGCTCGCCGCCCCGGGAGACGACGTCGGGCGCGCCGCGCCGCGGCCCCATACCCAGCCGCTCCCGCCAACGCTTCCACAACGGGATTTCACCACGCGGCAAGGGCACTTCTGGTTGAATTGCCGGCCGGCCAATGACTGGCTCTTGATTGACGACGCCTTCGTTCCGCGGCTGAGCCCAAAGATTCATGGCGAGATCGATGAGCAGGCGCTCCGTAAAGAGAATCATACCAGCAATGAAGATGAAAACGACGAAAGCCCATGCGCCAACCGCAGTGATTGCCGATTCCAGGAGTAGAGCGATTTGGGCGCCCAACCAGCCGCCCGCTTCACCGTTGGCAGCCACCTGCTCACGCACTGAGCTTTCGACAAGCAGACTGGCGCCGATGATGATGCTGAAAAAGATCAGCATCAGCCCGACCGGGCGCGTCCACGGCAGCGGCGGTCGCTGATCCAGCGCGCGGATGACCATCCACCCACCGATCAGGCCAGCGAGGATGGGGATCATCACTGCGCCGAAGCCCACCAGGCCATATAGCCCGTCCACCCACGCCCCGGTCAGGCTGCCTCGACTGTCGGTGACGAGGCTCAGCAGGGTGAAGACAGCCAATAGAACCAGGACTGCACCCACGACGCCTGGTCGCATGAGCATATTGAGCGCCTCGTCCCAGGGATTGGGAGCTGGCGGCTTTTTGCGGGTGGGTTTGCGAGCTGCCATGAGCTTGAAATCAATCTTCGCCAAGCAAGGAGGACTGGAAGCGCGTTCTTCCCGATCAGATCAGAGCAAGATCGGGAAAAACGATACGAACATATATTCTATGACAGTATAGCACACAGAATTGAAACAACAAAAGGATCTATTTTACTTTGAGCCTAGACCTCCATGACCAATGGCAGCACCATTGGACGCCGGCCCATCTCCCGATGAGCAAAAGTCGCCAGCGCGTCGCGGATTTTCTCTTCCAACACCTGCACCGGCACCTTTTTCTTCATGACCTTGTTGACTGCATCCTCGGCGCGCGCCAGCAAATCCTCGTTTTCGCGCATGTAGACGAAGCCGCGGCTGATGATCTCTGGGCCATAGACCACTTCGCCGTTCTGTTCGTCAACGGCCACCACGCAGACGACAAAGCCATCCTGACTGAGATGGCGACGGTCGCGCAGAACCACTGCGCCCACATCGCCAACGCCCAACCCATCCACATAGACGTGTCCGGCGGACACCGGCTCGCCCAGCCGCGCCTGGATCTCCCTGTTGCTATTTGCGCCAAAGCGTCCGAATTCTACTACCTGACCATCTTCGACAACGAAAATGTGGGAGCGCGGCAGTCCGGCCTGCTCGGCCAGGCGGCCATGAAGCACCAGATGGCGATACTCGCCGTGAACGGGAATGAAGAAGCGCGGTCGCACCAGTTCGAGCATGTGAAGGTAGTCATCGCGGCCGCCGTGGCCGCTGACATGCACATCGCCGAGTTGATGGTAGAGCACATCGACGCCCTGGCGGAAGAGATTGTCCACGGTGCGGTTGAAGAGTTCCTCATTGCCTGGGATGGGCGTTGCACTGAGGACGACTGTATCGCCCTGGCGCAGGGTGATCTGTCGGTGGTCGCCCACGCTCATGCGCACCATGGCGCTGGTTGGCTCGCCCTGGCTGCCCGTCGCGATGATGGCGACCTCTTTGGCCGGCAGCGACTCCATCTCACCGGCGGTGAGGAGTTCGTCGTTGTCAACGCTCAGGTACCCCAATTGGATGCCGATCTTCACGTTGTTGACCATGGAGCGACCGATACAGCCGACGCGCCTGCCATGTCGACGCGCCGCCTGGACGATCTGTTCGACCCGACCCAGGTTGCTGGCAAAGGTGGCAAAGAGCACCCGCCCCGGCGCTTCGCTGAAGACCTGATCGAGCATGGCGTCCAGAGTGCGTTCGCTGGGCGTGGTGTTTGCTTTTTCAGCGTTGGTGCTGTCAGCCAACAGAAGGAGCACGCCTTCATCTCCCCAGGAACGCAATTTTTCCTCATCGGTCGGCCGGTTGTCTACAGGGGTGGGGTCAAAGCGATAGTCGCTTGTGTGAATCACGCGGCCTGCCGGCGTGAGCACAGAGACGCCAACGCTGTCGGGAAATGAGTGGCAGGTGTGGAAGAACTCCACCTTGAAGACACCCAATTGCAGGCAATCATCCGCAGTCACCGTATGGACTTTGGCGTTGCCCAACAGTTTGTTCTCACGCAGCTTGACCTCCAACAAGCCACGAGTCAGCCCAGTGGCGTAGATAGGTGCATCGAGTCCTTCCTCGATCAAATAGGAGACTGCGCCAATGTGATCCTCATGCCCGTGCGTCAAGACGACGCCGCGCACCCTGTCAACGCGGTCAAGAACATACTCGGCGTCGGGGATTACGATGTCGATCCCGTGCATCTCCACCGTAGGAAACATGAGACCAGCGTCGATGATAATGATGTCTTCACCCGATTCGAGCACCAACATGTTCTTGCCAATCTCGCCCAGGCCGCCTAGCGGGATCACCCGCAGTAGAGGCGCACTGGAAGGTCTGTCCTGCTCTGACATTCAATTCTGTCCTTTCATTCGGAACATTTTTCATCAAGAAGAAAAACTCGCAATATGCACACAGGGACATCCTGCCCCTGAAAGCGTCAAATGTTGGCGAATAGCAGGCAGATGCAGCTGCTATTCAGCGGGTGTGTCGGGCGCATGATAGTCGGGGTCGCCCGGATGGGGAACGCCAGCCGGCAGCGTCTCTCCCCGTGCAGCCGCGTCGTTCGCCCGCTGCGCCCGTTCGATCAAACGCGGGAGGATGCGGAGGTCGCGTTCGAATTCGCTGCGCCATTGGGGATTCCGCAGCGCCGCCGCTGGATGATACATGGCCAAAGCCACCCGTCCTCGCCCAATGTTGCGCATCTGCCCGTGCACCTTGGTGATAGACGCGCCTGGAAACCAACGCGCCATGCTAAAACGGCCCAACGTGACAATGATGCGCGGATTGACCACGGCGACCTGCCGTTCGAGATAGTCGCTGCACGCCGCCAACTCGGCAGGCAGCGGGTCGCGGTTCTCTGGTGGTCGACACTTGACCACGTTGGTGATGTAGACATCGGCGCGGCCCAGTCCAATCGATTCCAACATTGTGGTGAGAAACTGCCCGCTGCGCCCGACGAAGGGCTTTCCCTGGCGGTCTTCCTCGAAGCCGGGGCCTTCGCCGACAAGCATCACCAGCGACGTGAAGTCGCCGCTGCCCGGCACAGCGCGCGTGCGCCCATGGGCCAATGGGCACTTCCTGCAAACACAGATCTCTGCCTCAATCTCCTTCATCGCAGCAATGCGCTGGCGCAGAGCATCATCCACCTGTTCCATCAGACCATCATCCCGATTCATGTACGCTGCTGTCTGAGCATCCTTTGCTGCTGCCGTGTGCAATTTGCACGGGAGTGTTCAAAATCAGCTATCGTCGATCATTCCGTAGAGGCTTGAACAGCGGCGTCGAAGCTCCGCTGTTACAAAACGATGACTTTGCCGCCGTTCAAGCCCGTACAGCAAGCTAACTTTGAATGCACCCAAATCGCACAACGTCAACCTTTCCAATCGTTGATTATAGCATCAGGCTGCACAGTGTAAGGAAATGTGTTTCACATTGTCGAGATTACAGTGATACACTAGATAACGTGGCGACGACACCCATGGCAACCTTCTCTGAACTACTCACAGAATACATGCGCAGAACGGGGATCAGCGATAGCGAGCTGGCGCGCAGCATCGGCGTGCAGCGCCAGACGATCTTTCGCTGGAAGGAAGGCGCAACGACGCGCCCACGCATACGCGACGACGTCATGCGCTGCGCAGCTCGCCTGCGCCTGACGCCCGAAGAGCGCGACTTGTTACTCATAGCGGCGGGCTTTGCGCCTGAGTCTGCACCAACGCACCCCGACTCCACGAACACTCTCCAGGTGGTCGTCGTCCAGAGTCGAGACTCCAGTCCGTCCTACACAGCGCCTGCAACGCCCGTCCTTTCTCCCGTGCAAGAAGAATCCTTCCCTGTCGCTGCGGATGCGACCGCCAAAGCGGGAACGCAGACCGATCCAGAGCGGAATAGTCTGCATCACCATGGATGGCGCTGGCCCATTGCGGGGTTGCTCAGCGCTGGGCTGTTATTGCTGCTGTTCTTCATCATCTCCTCGCGCATGTTGCCAGAGAGATTGACTGAAACGCCCACCCCTGTCACAGTCACCCTCAACGCGCCCAACGTCCCTATCGCCATCGGCGGCGAGACGTTATTGCTGGTGGCGCCTTTCGCTAACTTTACGCAGGATCAAGGCTACAACATTGCGGGGCGTATCCGCGACGCGTTGCGCAATGCGGCGAGGGATGCCGGTCTCGAAGAGGCAATGGTCCAGGTTTGGCCCCAGGTCATCGAAACGCAGCGCCAGGCGACCACCGCGTTGGAACGTTCAGCGGGAAGGCTGATCATCTGGGGAGAGTTTGACAGCGGGCGCGTCCAGGCGATGATGCTGGCAGCCGGCGACCATGAGCCGACCGTATGGGAGCGTCAGCTTGGCTCACCCGATGATCTGCCCACGACGATCAATGTAGACGCGCCCCGAGAAATCGCCTTGCTGGTCCAGTCAGCGCTCGGGCGGCTCTACGCCGCGGAGGAGAAATTCGACCAGGCGCAGACAGCCTTTGGCCGCGCCATCGACATGCAGCCGGTGGAGCGCGCCACTCTGGCCAACCTCTACTTCTATTCCGGCCTGGCCCACGAGCGTATGACGCCTCCGAACTGGGAGCAGGCCATTGCGGCCTATTCCCAGACGCTTACGTTGCAGCCTGAATGGGTCAATGCGTTCTACAATCGCGGTCGCGCACACCTTATGGCAGCGCGATTGACGCCCCTTCATTCGCCCGATGAAGCGCGGCATCTTGCCCGTGCAATCGACGACTTGACAGCCACCTTGAATGCGCGTCCGGGCTATTGGGAAGCCTATCTCAACCGCGGCTCGGCCTATTACGAGCGCAATGGGGAAGACGATCTACAAAAGGCGCTGGATGACTACAGCCAGGCCGCAAGATTGGCCGATGAAAGTCATCTTCCTCACCTTGCTCTCGGCCTAGCGCTGATCCGCGCCGGCGACCCAGGCTGGCGCAGCGAGATAGAGCGCGCCGCCAGCCTGGCCCCCCAGCAACCAGAGGTGGAGCAGGCGCTGTGTTGGGGGGCGCTGACCGAGTTCGCCGCCGCCGATGGGCTGCTGCACTGTCAGGCAGCCATTGCCCTGGCGGATGAACCGGACGCCTATCGCGACCTTAGTGGACTGGTTTATGCGCAGTTGGGTGAGATGGAGACAGCCCAGGCGGAGTTGTCTGCGTATCTGGCCTGGGTGAAACGCCAACCGGCTGAGCAATTTGAGCGACTTTCCGGCGATAAAGTCGAGGCGATGGTCGCTGCCCTTGCAGCCGGGGAGAATCCCGTCACGCGCACAACAATCGAAGCGCTGCGAAAAGGAGAATGAGATGGATCTGCAACCCGTTCTGGAGTATATCGAGGCGTTCTGGCCGCGCTTGATCCACTTTCGCCCCCAGGATGAACAGACGCACATCGGCCTGCCGCGCCCCTATGTCGTACCAGGGGTGGGCGCCATGTTCCAGGAGATGTATTACTGGGATTCGTTCTTCACTGCGTTGGGATTGGTTGGTTCGGCCCACGAGCAGCTGATCGAGGACATGACCGAGAACATGGCTTATCTGCTGGGGCGCTTCGGTCTGATCCCGAATGCCAGCCGCTACTATTTTTTGTCACGCAGCCAGCCGCCTTTCTTCACCCAGATGATGTGGCTGGCCTATGAGAGTAAGGTGCGGCGGGGGCACGAGGACGCGCGCTCTTTCCTGGCGCGTATGCTCGGCCTGGCTGCCGCAGAACACGAGATCGTCTGGTTGGGCAAGGCCCAGCCCCATCATCGCCTTGTCCATGAGGGGTTGTCGCGCTACTTTGACATCAACTACCTGGATATGCTGGCCTCATGCGAGAGCGGCTGGGATCACTCGACGCGCTGCGCTGACCGCTGGCTGGAGCATCTGCCGGTGGACCTGAATTCGATCCTCTATCGCCGTGAGATGGACATGGCCCGGGCAGCCGACCTGCTGGGGCAACACGAACGGGCAACGGCATGGCGCAGCCAGGCGGAAGGCCGCGCGGCGACCATGCGCCGTCTGATGTGGAGCGATGAAGCCGGCTTCTTCTTTGATTACAACTTCGTGGCCCAGCGCATCGATCCGACGCCGACGCTGGCCGGCTTCTACCCTATGTGGGCTGGGGTTGCCACGGACGAGCAAGCGGCCCGTATGGTGGATGGATGGCTGATGCGGTTCGAGCACGCTGGCGGCCTGGTCGCATCATTGACCTCACAGACAGGGCGACAGTGGGCGTATCCCAATGGCTGGGCGCCGCTCCAGTGGGTCGTGGCGACAGGCCTGGAGCGAACGGGCTTTGCGGACGACGCCATGCGCTTGCGAGAAAAATGGTGCCGCACTTGCACCAGGGCGTTTGCGACCAGCGGTGTACTGTGGGAAAAGTACAATGTGGTTGAGCCGGAAGCGGCGGGGGAAGGCGGGTTGTACGGTCACGTGACCGGATTTGGCTGGACGAACGGGGTCTTTGTAGATTTCGCGCGCCGCCTTCTCGCATCTGTGCAATAATTCACAGAAGCATGTTTGGCTTTTGCATGGAATCAGCGCGTAATGTACACTCCATTCTCAAAGTTGTTGCAAACCGCGTAAGGCAGTTCGCTGTTAGACCAGGATGCAAATCTATTGATGGGCGCAACGACCGATCTTGTCAATCAGAACGCGCGCACCGTCCCCCCTTATCGCTGGCTGCCGTTCGTCATCATACCGGCGGGTCTGTTGGCGATTGGCCTGGTGCTCTTCGTCACGCTTCAACCTGTGCAGGTGCTGCCCCGGATGGAGTTGGCGCCAGGATACACCCTTGTTGACCAGCATGGAAATCAGGTGACCAGCGAGGATATGCGTGGTCAGTTCACCATCTACACCTTCGGCTATTCTGGGTGTCTCGCTCCCTGCGTGGATCCAAACCTGGCTATGAGCGAGATACAGGCGGCCTTGCCTGCCATCGACACGAAGGGCGTCCCTGTACGGTTGGTCACGATTTCGTTCGACGCTGAACACGATGGGTCAGAGAAGCTGGCTGCCTATGCAGCGCGGCTCGGCGCGGATGATTCCGTCTGGCGTTTCCTCACGGGAGGTCCAGCCCGGCTGAAGAATGCGATTGGCGGCGGCTTCGGCGTATACTATCAGCGGAATAATGACGGTTCGTTCATCTTTGACCCTATGTTTGTGTTGGTGGACGGGAATGGAATCGTGCGCGCCCGCTATCGCACGGCAACGCCGGAGATAGAAACCATCGCCAGACATCTGGAATTGGCGGCGACTGAGGTGCAAAACAGCCAGGGTGCAGGACGGCTGGCTTATGAGGCGGCGCACCTTTTCCTGTGTTACGCACAATGAACAGCAAGTCACTCGCAGTGACTGCGCTTGCATTCACTGCGACACTGATTGTGGTCGTTTTGATGCTTGGGTGGTGGCAACTGCGCCCTGTCGTTCTCCACGGCGTTGAGTTACGGCCCACGGATCCAGTGGGTGATTTCCAACTGATGGGCAGCGCTGGCAGCCCAGTGAGACTGAGCGACTTTCGAGGCAAATGGACGGCGCTCTATTTTGGCTACACCTTTTGCCCAGATGTCTGTCCCACCACTCTGAGCGATCTGACTGTGATGCTGCATGAGCTGGGCAATCAGCGCGACGACGTGCAGGTGCTCATGGTCACAGTCGATCCAGAGCGCGATACGCCAGAGCGCCTGGCTGCTTATCTGCGCTTTTTCGACCCATCGTTTATCGGGTTGAGCGGCTCGCCGGACGAAATCGATGCAACAGCAACGAAGTTCGGCGTCTTCTACGAGCGTCAGCCTGGCAGGGGCGAGGATTATTTGGTGAACCACACGAGCACAGTAATCCTGATGGACCCACAGGGACGGATGCGTGTTGTTTATCCTTACGGCGTAAGCGGGAACGATATGGCCGCTGACTTGCGTGCTCTCATGCGCTGGCGCCTTTTCTAGGATGGATCGGAACAAGCTCAAGATTTTCTGGGGGGACAGCGAGGCATCTGGGCAGCAAAGCATCGCTTGCGGCCCGCTAGATTCTTCGCTTGTACTTGAAGTGTTGGATTCGTTTGGTTGCCGTTGATTTTGATGTGAACTAGAAGGAGAAATGCACTGTGGATTGGAAGAACCCAAAGACGCCCATGGGGACGGTCGTCCTAATCACGATCTTTGCGGTGCTCACATTCCTGATGTGGGCGAACGCCTACTTCACCCTATTGTCTAGAGGAGTCACCGAATGAGTGAGCCGACTTCAGCCATTGAGCCAAGCCCTGAGCCGCAACTGCATGTCGAATCCTACGAAGCATGGTGGATTCGCGTCTCAATGATCATCATCGTTGTCTTTGTTCTCGCCATCATTGTAGCCAGCGTCGCGTTCAATATCCAGGTGCCGGGCGTGGGCGGGCGCATCGACCCCAACGCGCTCGATGCGCCGGGGAGCCCATTCGCCAATCCTGGGCTGCGCGAACTGGCTCCGGGCAAATACGAGGCGTACATCGTTGCGCAAGCCTGGGTTTTCAATCCCAGCCCGATCAATGTGCCGGTCGGCTCCGAGGTAACCTTTTACGTTACCAGCCGAGACATCCAGCATGGCTTCAAAATCGTAAACACAAATGTGAATTTCATGGCCCTGCCTGGACAGATTTCCACCCTGACTGCCAGGTTCAATACACCCGGCACGTACAACATCCTCTGCCACGAGTATTGCGGTCTTGCCCATCACTTGATGTTCGGGCAGTTGATAGTCGAGGACAGTGCGGGCGAGGCTGTGAGTCAGCGCTAGAGCGATTGTTCACAGGAAATCATCAAGCGTCTGTGTTTCGGAGAAAAGCCAGCTGGTCAATCGTCTATTAGGCTGGCGCCCTCATGACATAACGAGGAACACGAGGAGACTCTCATGGCAGTACAATCAATGCCTATCGAAGGCGTCAAAGTGGCGCCAACACCTGTTCCACTGACAGCGCAAGACGAGCGGACAGTCAACCGTATCACAGGGTGGAACATTGGCGTGGCGATCGCTGCGCTCTCCATCGGCGTCACCATCGGCATCCTGCAGGGGTTGGAGCACGCCGGCATCAATGTTTATCCCTACATACAGCCCTTCATTCACAGCTATTATCAGGGCTTGACGCTTCATGGCGTGTTGAATGCGCTGGTGTGGACGACCTTTTTCATCTGCGGCTACCTGACCTACGCCACCGTCCATTCGTTCAAGCGCCCCTTGCGCTATCCGTGGTTGAGCTGGCTGGCGTTCGGCCTCATGTTCGTCGGTCTGCTCACTGCCGCACTCCCTGTTCTGCTCAACTATGCGACGGTGCTCTACACCTTCTACCCACCGCTTCTGGCGAATTCGGCATTCTACATTGGCCTGACGTTGGTCGTCATCGGCTCGTGGACGGTGGGCTACAGCCTCTATTTCACCTATGGCGCCTGGCGGCGCGAGAACCCAGGCGCCCGCACACCTTTTATTGCCCTGGCGTCGATCATCACCTTTGTACTGTGGCAGATCTGCACGTTGGGCGTGGCTGCGGAGATTCTCTTCCTGATCCTGCCCTGGTCGTTCGGACTGCTGCCCGGCACGGATCCATTACTGGCGCGCTCCCTCTTCTGGTTCTTCGGCCACCCTTTGGTCTATTTCTGGCTTCTGCCCGCCTATGTCTCCTGGTATGGCATGTTGCCCAAACAGACAGGCGGCAAGATGTTCAGCGAGCCGCTGGCGCGCCTAGTCTTCTGGCTCTTCTTACTCTTTTCCACGCCGGTGGGTTTCCATCACCAGTATGTGGACCCAGGCATTCCCCAGGGGTGGAAGTTCTTGCACATGCTCTTCACCTTTGGCGTTGGCTTCCCGAGCCTGCTGACAGCCTTTACGGTGGTGGCATCCCTCGAAATTGGCGGGCGCGCACGGGGTGGCAAGGGCTGGTTGGGCTGGATTCCCAAGCTGGCCTGGGGCAATCCATCCTATGCGGCGCAGAACCTGGCCATGATCCTCTTCATCTTCGGCGGCATCGGTGGCATCATCAACGCGTCCTATAACCTGAACCTGCTGGTGCACAACACCACCTGGATTCCCGGCCATTTCCATCTGACCGTTGGCTCGGCCACGACCTTGACCTTCATGGGCATTGCCTATTGGCTTGTGCCAAAACTGACCGGGCGCAAGCTGCTCTCACGCGGGCTGGCGCTGGCCCAGGCCTGGACCTGGTTCTTTGGCATGATCTTGTTCTCCAATGGCTATCATGCCATTGGCCTCTACTACAGCGCGCCGCGACGATCCATGCTCGGTTCTGTGCCCTATTATGACTCGCGCTGGACTCCTTTTCTGATCGAATCGTTGGTAGGAGTCGCCATTCTTTCCATCAGCGTCATCCTCTTCTTTGTTGTCATCCTGGGTACGTTGGTCGCACGCAAGTCGAAGGAGCCAATGGAGATGCCCGTAGCAGAACCGCTCGACCCGACGCCGGCGCCCAAGTGGCTGGACACTTGGTGGCCGTGGCTCAATGGCGCCATTGCGCTCATTATCATTTCCTACGTCCCAATGCTCTATCAGCTCATCACCACCATGCAGCTATACTCACCGCCAGAGAACATGCGTTTCTGGTAGCATTAACTGCGTCGATTTCTCACTGATTCTTCACCAATTTCACGAAAGAGCGCACCCGATCGGTGCGCTCTTTTTGTGCTCATCCACATCCGCTTATCATCTGACTGCCCGTGACAACTGACCGTTTGCCCTTGAGTGTTGTCAGCGCCAACGCTTCGACAGGGACAGGCGCGAGCGCAGGTGCGCAAGGAGTACGTCTGTGACATTATGTCCCTCGAAATCATGACATTTGCCACTGGCGATGTGGCGAAATGCGCGGTTAAATCAGGCGAAACAATTTCTGCCTGATGGCAGAGAACGATGGTCAATAGCTGTCGCCAGACGTTTGCGTGAAGCAGGGCGCCTGGAAAATCAGAACGAATCAACAAGGAGTTCAACAGGGAAACACCATGAAACAGCAAGAATTGGCCCTTCATTGGGTCTACCTCTTCGACCAGCTCGACCAGTTGGAAAAGGACTTGCAACCCAAGAGCTGGGATGATGTGCGTTCGTTGCTGGGCGGCAAAGGCGCCAACCTGGCCGAAATGACGCGTATCGGCGTGCCGGTGCCGCCGGGCTTCACCGTGACCACGCGCGCCTGCAACGCCTATATGGAACATGACCGCAACTTCCCACCCAACATGTGGGACGAAGAGTTGGCAGCCATGAAACAACTGGAGGCCAAAACCGGCAAGGTCTTTGGCGACCCGAACAATCCGTTGTTGGTTTCCTGTCGTTCGGGCGCAAAATTCTCCATGCCCGGCATGATGGACACAGTGCTCAACATCGGCCTCAACGACCAGACCGTTGCAGGCATGATTCTCCTCACCGACAATCCACGCTTTGTCTATGACTCCTATCGCCGTCTGATCCAGATGTTCGGCTCGGTGGTGATGGGGGTGCCGGACGAACCTTTCGAGGAGATCATCGCCGAGGCCAAGGCGGAGCGCGGGGTGCGGCATGATGTGGAATTGACCGCAGAGGAATGGAAGCGCGTCATCGAGCGCTTCAAGGGTCTGGTGCTGGCCTACAAAGGGATGGACTTCCCCCAGGACCCCTACAAGCAGCTCGAAATGGCGACGCGCGCCGTCTTCAACTCCTGGTTTGGCAAGCGCGCCAACGACTATCGCAATGCCACCGGCATCAGCCATGACCTGGGCACCGCAGTCAATATCCAGATGGTCGTCTTTGGCAATATGGGCAACGACAGCGGCACGGGCGTGGCGTTCACGCGCAACCCGGTGAATGGCGAACGCGAACTCTATGGCGACTATCTCATCAACGCGCAAGGCGAAGATGTCGTGGCCGGCATCCGCAACACCCTGCCCATCGCCCACCTGAAACAGGAAATGCCCGCGGTCTACGATGAATTTGTGCGCATCACCAACATTTTGGAAAACCATTTCCACGATATGCAGGATGTGGAGTTCACCATCGAGCGCGGCAGATTGTGGCTACTCCAGACCCGCGACGGCAAGCGCACCGCCCGAGCGGCCATTCGCATTGCCGTAGAACAGGCGCAGGAAGGGCTGATCACCAAGGAAAAGGCGATCTTGCGCATCAAAGCCGACCAGGTGGACATGCTGCTGCATCCCCAATTCACCGCTGAGATCAAGCGCAAGGCGCGCGGCGAGGGTCGCATGATCGTGGAGAAGGCGGTAAACGCCAGCCCTGGCGCGGCGGTGGGCATGGCCGTCTTCGACGCCGACACCGCTGAAGAGTGGGGCAAGGCCGGCAAAGATGTCATCATGGTGCGCCCGGAAACCAAGCCCGATGACGTTCATGGCATGATTGCAGCCAGGGGCATCCTCACCAGTCGCGGCGGCGCCACCAGTCACGCGGCTGTGGTTGCCCGCCAGTTCGGTACGCCGGCCGTTTGCGGCGCCGAGGAACTGCAAATCAGCGTTGAGCAGCATTTGATGACGGTCGTCGTCAACGAGACCACTGTCGAGATTCACGAAGGTGATTGGATCAGCCTGGACGGCGGCACAGGAGAAGTCTTCCTGGGCAAGTTGGAGACGCGCGAGCCGGACTTTGAAAATGAGGCCGAACTGACTACCCTGCTCAGTTGGGCCGATGAAGTGCGCCGCCTGGAGGTGTGGGCCAATGCTGATTATCCGCGCGATGCCCAGCGCGCCCGTCGCTATGGCGCCCAGGGTGTGGGCCTCTGTCGCACGGAGCACATGTTCTTCGAGGAGGAGCGCCTGCCCATCGTCCAGGAAATGATCATGGCGGACAGCAAGGCGCGGCGCGTGGCTGCGTTGGACAAACTACTGCCTGTGCAGCGCGGCGATTTCGAGGGTATCTTCCGCGCCATGGACGGCCAACCGGTGATCATCCGCCTGCTCGACCCGCCGCTGCATGAGTTCTTGCCCTCTCATACAGACCTGGTGCAAGACCTCACGGACCTGAAGGTGCGTTTGCAACACTTCCACACCCTGAGCGAAATTGACAACGCGCTGGCCGAACTGCGGCGCAAGGAGGATATGCTCAGTCGGGTGAAGGCTCTGAGCGAGGCGAATCCCATGTTGGGGCTGCGCGGCGACCGCCTGGGCATCATTATGCCGGAAATCACCGAAATGCAAGTGCGCGCCATTCTGGAGGCCGCCGTCAATGTCAAACGCGAAGGCGTAGACGTGCACCCCGAGATCATGATCCCCTTGGCCGGTCATGTCAACGAGCTCTCTGCGCTCAAGAAGGTGGTGGATCAAGTCGCAGCGGAGGTCTTTGCCGAGGCGGGCATCGCGGTCGAGTTCAAGTATGGCACCATGATCGAGGTGCCGCGCGCAGCGCTCACCGCCGACGAAATGGCGACCGTGGCCGAGTTCTTCTCTTTTGGCACCAATGACCTGACCCAGACAACCTTTGCCATGAGCCGCGACGACGCCGAGTCCAAGTTCCTCATTCAGTACACCGAGAAGGGCGTTCTACCCACCAATCCCTTCCAACACCTGGATCGCGGCGGCGTGGGCAAACTCATCAAGATGACCGTTGAGCTGGGTCGCACGACGCGGCCCGGTATGCACATGGGCATCTGCGGCGAGCACGGCGGCGACCCCGACAGCATTGAGTTCTGCCATCTTGTGGGGCTGAACTATGTTTCGTGCAGCCCCTTCCGCGTGCCGATTGCTCGCCTGGCCGCGGCGCATGCTGCAATCAAGAACGGTAAGTAGCCCGCGTTCTCACTCGAATAAAATCGCCCGCGCTCAGCTTGAGCGCGGGCGATTGCTTTGGTCTGCCATAGTGTATTGGCGCTGCACCAGGCATATTGCCATCGCGGGAAGCGTGATAAAATAGCCCCATCGAAATCTTTCAACTCCGGAGGGTGAATGATGGCGACCGAAACCTTGACGCAGAAAATGGCGGGCTTTCCCCATCAGCAAAGAACAATCAATATAAATCGATCGGAGATGAAACGATGAATGTGCTTTTCATCGGCGGCACCGGCATCATCAGCTCGGCCTGTTCGCCTCTGGCTATCGAACGCGGCATGAACCTCTATCTGCTCAACCGCGGCCAATCAGCGCGGCCGGCGCCAGAGGGCGCGCATCTCCTCCACGCCAACATCCGTGACCAGGCCGAAGCAAAAGCGGCCCTCGGCTCGCTGACCTTCGACGCGGTCGTCAACTGGATCGCCTTCACACCCGACCAGATTGAAGCGGATATCGAGCTTTTCCGCGGTCGAACCCAGCAATACATCTTCATCAGCTCGGCCTCGGCCTATCAGACCCCGCCCGTCAGCCTGCCTGTCACTGAGTCGACGCCCCTGGCGAATCCATTCTGGCAGTATTCGCGCAATAAGATCGCCTGCGAAGAGCGATTGATGCGCGCCTATCGGGAAGAGGGATTTCCCATCACCATTGTGCGCCCATCGCACACCTACGATTGCACACTGCTCCCCATGCAAGGGCGTTTCACAATGGTGGATCGGATGCGCAAAGGTCAGAAGGTCATCGTCCACGGCGACGGCGCATCCCTCTGGACTATGACCCATCACCGGGACTTTGCCAAAGGCTTTATCGGCCTCTTGGGCAACAGTCGCACCATCGGCGAGGCCTTTCACATCACTGCTGATGAAGTGTTGACCTGGAATCAGATCTATGAGCTGACAGCATACGCCGCCGGCGCTACGCCCCAGCTCGTCCATGTGCCGTCGAATGTCATCAACGCCTATGATCCGGCATGGGGCGCCGGACTGTTGGGCGACAAGACGCACAGCATGATCTTCGACAACACGAAAATCAAGCGGATCGTCCCTGACTTTGCGGCGACGATTCCCTTCTCGCAAGGCATTCGCGAGGTCATCGCCTGGTATGACGCCGACCCAACTCGCCAAGTGATCGACCACGCGCTCAACCAGACCATGGACCGCATCCTTGCCGCGTGGGAGTCGATCTGGCCAAAATCCTGATCACCGCCGCTGGCTATGGCGTGCGCTGCTCCTCAGCGTTTGCGCGCCAACATCATGCCGTCGCCGATGGGGACGAGCACCGAATCGACGCGCTCATCCGCGTGCACCTTGGCGTTGATGGCTCGCATGGCGAGCGTATCGGCGTCCTGCAGCGAGACGTCGATGATGTCGCCGTGCCACAGGGTGTTGTCCAGCGCGATGACGCCGCCGTGACGCACGAGCTTCAGGCACAATTCATAGTAGTGGTCATAATTGCTCTTGTCTGCGTCAATGAAGGCGAAGTCGAAACTGCCTGCATTGCCATTGTCCAGAAGCGATTGGAGCGTCTCGACCCCGGGCCCCAATCGCAGGTCGATCTTGTGGTCTACGCCTGCTTCCCGCCAGAATCTGCGCCCGATCTGCGTCCATTCGTGGCTCACATCGCAGGCAATGACCACGCCATCCTCTGGCAGCGCGAGGGCAATGGTCAACGCGCTGTAGCCGGTGAAAACGCCGATTTCCAGCGTGCGCGTCGCGCCCAACATCTTGACCAGGAATTGCATGAACGGGGCTTGGTCTGGTGCAATCTGCATCCCGCCATTGGGCATTTGCTCCGTCGTCGTGCGCAGCCGGCGCTGCACCTCGTGCTCGCGCAAGGAGACCGCGAGCAGATAGTCATAGAGTTCGGGCGTAAGTGGCGTTGCTCGTTTCATTGCGGGCCTTTTCTGGTTGTCGTGACGCAATCATTGGCTGGCTATTTATTGCTTTCTTGCTGGGATCCCAGCCGGTTGTAGATCTCGAACCACTCTGGAAGCTCCTGAGCGCGCTGCTGCGCCGCGGTCTCTTCGGCGCGGCGGCGCACTGCATCCATGCGCTGGCGCACGATCTCCACTACGCCATGGGGGTCGGGGACGGCGTCGAAGGTGAAACGTCCTTCGGTGGCGGCAGTCTGCAAATAGACATAACCGAAATTGAAGATGTAATGAATGGGCGATGGCATCGCCATGTTGATATCGACGATGTTGGAGAGGAGCGCCACTTTGCGCTTTTCATCGAAGCCCAGCGGCTTGGCTTCGATGTCGATCACCTGGTCCTTTTCCAGAATGTAGCGGTCGTTGAGCCAATCCTCCACGATCCAAAAGACGAGCCCGGCGAGAATGACCGCTCCAAGCAGAGGGAGCGCGCTGACCGCTTCGGTATAAGGGCCAGCCACGCGAAAAAGCCAGATCAGAAGCGCGCCCGATAGAGCGCTGATGAGAAAGATGACTGGAAGTGACAGGTTGCGAAAGAGCACAATCCAGTGTTTGCGCCACACGATGCGCTCTCCAGTGTCGCGCTCGATCTGCTGCTCTACGAGCGAGCTCTTGCCTTCCGCCGCCCTTTCTTCTTCACTGACGCCGTCTCGGGGCCAGACGCGACTGGGCAATTCCACCGCCACACCCAGGCGATTTTCCAGGAGCGAGTAGATTTGCTTTTTGCCCGTCGCAGCATAGTACTGGCGGCGACGCATACGCTCCGCCTCCAAATGCTGAGCGACAGTCGTGTAGCCGGCCATGTGGTCGAAGCGAATCATGCCGGTGGTGCTGGCCGTCTGGATATTCACATCGGCGTAGCCAAGCAACCTGCCCCAAAAGCCGATCTGCACGCCCACATTTTGCACCGCTTCCAATGGCGCAATCTGGCGCGTTTCGCGCAGAAAAATGACCTTCTCCTGCCGCACTACACGAAGATTGGTGACAATGAGATAGTCGTTGCGATAGTCCTCAATGCCCCACCAATACGCGCCAAGCATGAGCAAAGCGAGAAAGCCCGTCGTGACGAGCAACCAAGTCGGGTCGTATCCAGCCAGGAAGATGAGCGCCAGTCCTAAGAGCACGAGAAAGGTCAGCAAAATGGCCCAAATGAGCTTGCGCACCAGCACGACCCAGTGCCGCCGAGCCAGAAAGACGATGCGCTCGCCACGCCGCAGCCACGAAAATACCGGTTGGGACTGAGCGTCCGCCTTCTGTTCGTCCATCTCGCCAGCCTGGAGCTGCTCCTCCAGTTCGGGCTGATCGACCTGCTTGAGGAATGCGCGGAAATCCCGAAAGTGCAACCGCAGCCACTGGCTGCCCGCCTCGGCTTCGAGCGTGCTGGCCGCCGACGCCTGATAGAGCAGCGCCGCCTCGTTGAAATAGGTCAGGCCTTCTGCGCGCGTCTCTGGGAGTGCGCGATTCTCTTTGTCGGTTGCGTGGAGCAGGGCGCGCCGGCCAGGCATCAACACCCAAAGGCTGTCGGCGATTTCGGCCTGTTGGGTGAGCAAATGATTTGTAGGAATGTGGTAATGGCTCATGGCGCCCAACACCTGCTGGCGCGCCTCCGCCGGCCACTCACTGAAGACGTGCAGGCTATCAATGACGCTCTTGCGCTCGGCGCGCAGGCTCTTGGCTTTTTCTTCTGGATGAATGCCAGCGATGAAGCCAATCTGCTTGCGGGGAAAGCAAATGAGCCTGGTTGGACAGACGGCTGACGCGCTGTGGTCGAGTGCATAAGGCGATCCACTCTGGCCGGAGATATATTCCTCCATGCCCAACTCCCCGCCATTGCCCATCCAGATGCGGGTCCCACCCCAATCCAGCGCCATCTGCCCCTGATCGATTAAATAGACCGTCTCGGCGGGTTGACCCGGCCCGTAGAGTCGTTCGTTTGCGGCCAGCTCCTTCTCCTCGGCGCAGTCGGCCAGGTAACTGAGCGCCGTCAAGTCTGCGCCCTCGAAGAGGGGGATAGACTGCATGCGCGCAATGCGCCGCAGGGGCGCCATTTCGCTGCGCAGATTGGGGAAGCGATAGAGAAGGCGGTTCACCACTTTGGCGTCAATGGCGATGGCCTGACACGGTTCCATCGCGCGCGCCCAGGTGCTGTGCGGCTGACGATAGAGCAAATCGTAGACGCCCAACAGCCGGCCCGGCCCCGACTCACGCATCAGGCGGCGTTGTTTGCCCTGTATGCGCGCCTCCTCGACCCGTCCAGTCAACAACAGATAGAGCTTCTCGACGGGCCGGCCCTGCAAGTACAGGAAATAGGTGGCGTCAAAGGTGACAAACTCAACAGTGCTGAGCAGATAGCCAATTTCCTGGCCGTCGCTTATGTTCTTGCTCGCCTTTTCCAAATAGGGCAAATGGGCAAGCAGGGTGGCGAAAGCAGAGGAGGATGAGCTGGTGATGTTGGACATAGGCGCTAGAGATGCGACTTGACTGCTTCGGCTGCTTTGCGTGTCATGCCGGGCGCGGCCATGAGTTCGTCCAGGCTGGCGCGACGAATAGCGTTGACGTCGCCGCCAAAGTGGGCAAGCAAGGCTTTGCGTCGGGTCGGGCCGATGCCGGGCACATCATCCAGCCGCGATCGGGTCTGTTCTTTGCTGCGCAGGTTGCGATGATAGGTGACGCCAAAGCGGTGGGCCTCGTCACGCACACGCTGCACCAGGTGCAACGCCGGGCTGCCACGCTTCAGCCACACCGGCGTAGACTCGCCGGGACGGTAGATTTCCTCTTCACGTTTGGCCAATCCCACAATGGGGATGCGGTCCAACAGCCCAAATTCCTCCAATACTTCGACCGCCACGCCCAATTGCCCCTTGCCGCCGTCGATGATGACCAGATCGGGGAGGATGCGCCAGGTCTCCTCGCTGGAGCGCGCTTTCTTCCCAGGGTCCATTCCATCTGTAGCCTCTTCGATGATACGACGAAAGCGCCGGCGCAGCATCTCGCGCATACTGGCAAAGTCATCAGGCGCGCCCTGGCTGCCCTTGCCGCGAATTTTGAATCGTTTGTAGGCGCTTTTGAGCGGCGCACCCTTGGCAAAGACCACCATGGAGCCGACGGTGTTTGTCCCTTGCAGCGTACTAATGTCGAAGCACTCGATGCGGCTGGGCGGCTGTTCCAGTTGCAACGTCTCCTGGAGTTCACCCACAGCCTGGGTCTGCTTGTTTGTGTCTGCGGCGCGCTCGGCCTGTTCCACGCGCAGATAGTCGGCGGCGTTGGTTTGGGCCAACTCCATCATTTCGCGTTTGGCGCCCCGTTGGGGCACGCGCAACTCAACTTTGGCGCCCCGACGTTCCGCCAGCCACTCCTCCAACACCTGGCGATCAGGGGGCATCGCCTGCACGAGGATCAGGCCGGGCAGGAAAGCAGCGTTGTCATAGAATTGCTGAATGAAGACGCCCACCAATAGCCCTTGCTGGCTTTCATCGCCGTCGGGAACTTCTGCGCCCTCCATCATGAAGTTTTCGCGCCCGATGAGTCGCCCCCGACGCACGTTGAAGACTTGCACTGCCGTGTCGCCAGTGCGCGGGTCTTGCGCTACAGCCACGAAATCCAGGTCCTCCAGCGCCGGGCTGACGACTTTCTGCTGTTCAGCCACCTGGCGCGCCGCCTTGAGGCGATCGCGATAGCGCGCCGCCAGCTCGAACTGGAGATTCTCCGCCGCAGCCTCCATGCGCGCTGCGAGCTGGCTCAGCACATGGTCAGCGTCGCCGCTTAGAAAGTCCATCAACTGCTGGATAGTTTCCCGATAATCAATTTTGCTCTGGGCGCCGATGCACGGGCCGCCGCACATTTTGATGTGATAGTAAAGGCATGGCCGCCTGTCCTGGCCGGTGATCTCCCGTTCGCAATCCAGATAGGGAAAGATGCGGCGCAGCCCATCCAACGTTTCATGGCAGGCGCGCGCGCTGGTATAGGGGCCAAAATAGCGCCCGCCGTCTTTTTGCACCCGGCGCACAACCTGAATCTTGGGGAAGGCATCCTGCCAATTGACCTTGATATAAGGAAAGGTTTTGTCGTCTTTGAGGCGAACATTGTAGTGGGGGCGATAACGTTTGATCAGCTCGTTTTCCAGGACGAGGGCTTCCAGTTCGGTGCGTGTGACCCACCAGGTGACGTCGTGGATTTCAGCGACCAGGGCCAGGGTCTTTGGCGAGTGCTGGGCCGAGGCATGGAAGTAGCTGCGCACCCGATTGCGCAGCACCAGCGCCTTGCCCACGTAGATCACTTTGCCGGCTGCGTCCAACATCTGATAGCAGCCCGGGCTGTCGGGCAGAGCATCCAGTTTCTTGGCGAGTTTTTCGGGAAGATCTGTTCGACTCATCGTTTTGTAAGATTCCACCACCACACCGGGCGACTGCAAGAGCAGTCGCTAGTGAGATTATACCATCAGCCGCCTTTCGTACACAGCGATAGTTGCACTCGCGCCAAAACTCATCATGCGTCGTAACCAGTTCGCCCTCCCACGTTGCTCCACAGCCAACGGCGGCCCGTCAGAGCGCATCTGGCCCATCAGCTCAGTCAGCGCAGCGCCCACCTCAACACCGATCACACCTGTCACTGTAGTAGTCGGCGCCGCCGTGGCTGTTGGAGTCACAGTGGCCGTCAAAGTGGCCGTGGCGGTGGGTGTGAGGGTCGCCGTGAGGGTCGCCGTGGCGGTGGGTGTGAGGGTTGCCGTGACTGTTGGCGTGGCGGTGGGCGTGAGGGTCGCCGTAATTGTTGGCGTAGCTGTCATGGTGGCGATCGCGGTAGGCGTAGGTGTGGCAATCAGCGGCGCAGTCGTCCAACGCCACACCAACCCGTAGCTCGTGTGGATGCCCAGGTCGGGCGCTTCGATGGAGCCAAGCCCCATGCCATCCACTTTGTCCGCCGGCGCTCCATCGTCCGGGCGTGCAGAGTAGGCCGGCGCGCGGGCGAACATGGCGTAGTCTTTGGCGTACAGTTCGCCCGGCTTGGCCTCGGTGAAAATGTAGTCGGGGCCGTCGGTGTAACCGATCTCGATACGCACGCCTGTCTGACGCTCATCAGCGCCCGTGCGTGTATCTACGAAAATATGGTGGCGTCCTTGCGACTCCGACTCGTCATACCATACGGCCTTGACCAGACGCCAGTAGCACTCACCAGAAGGAACGGTGGCTGAAACGAGCGCAGCCATCCGCAGATCGAGCCTGGCATCCCAATCGCGTGGCTGCTCCGCTGCGCCGTCAGTGCACGCAGGCGTCAGGGTCGGCGCTGGAGTCTGGATGGCCGTTGGCTCCGCCGGGCGTGCAACCAATGGCAGATAGATCGCCGCGCTGGGCGTCGGCTCTTCGGCCCGTGCGCCATCCTCAACTTGCAGCCAAAGACCAGCGCAAAGCACAAGGATCATCATCACAGCGACCAACGAGGGACCAGACGACGTGCTTCGTCGTTGACTCATTTGTCCACTTTCCCCTCAATCACTAAGAACGGGCGAGTGCTCGCCTCGAGGATCGCTTCCACCACCTGTAGATCCGCCAACGCTTCTTGTGGGGTGTTGCGATGAGGTACGCCATGTTGAATTGCGTCGGCAAAAGCCGCCAGTTCGTTCTCCAGCCCATCTCGCGCCGGGCAGGAGATCGTCTCTGTCGCCCCGCCGCGCGTGAGATCGATGCGTCCCCGCTCCACTCGCAGACTGCCAGCGTCGCCGACGATATGCAAGGCTGGCGGCCATGGCGACGCCGCTGCGTAGCAGGCAAGATAACTGCCCATGACGCCGCTGGCGAAACGCAGCGTTGCGCTGAGCGTGTCTGCCGGCGGTAGATGGGGCGACGCCTGGGTGGACAGCGCAGCCACAGACTCGATCTCGCCCAAGATCAGACGTAGCGCAGCTACATGATGCACACCTCCATCCAACAAGAAGCCGCCTGGAATGCGACCGGAACGCCGCCATTCCGTGTGATAGTATCTGTTGGTTGGCGTGATCGATTGATGAAGCGCCCATGAACAGGTGATGGGACGGCCGATGACGCCGTTGCGCACCAGTTCAGCCGTCTGGACGAAGGCGGTCTCGTAGCGCCAGTTCTCGCCCACCATCCACACCCGGTCAGGGTGCGCTCGCCACTGCTCGATGAGAGGGTGGGCGATGGCGGTGGTCGGTGCAATGGGTTTCTCGCTGATGATGTGTTTGCCGGCAGCCAGCGCTTGTTCGACAGCGACTGGCTGTACGTCGATGGGCAGGAGCAGATCGACCGCATCGATCTGGGAATCCTCCAGCAGATCAGCGAGTGAGGTTGTCATCTTGACCGGGTGGGGCAGCAGCGCAGCCGCTTGTTGTGCATTCTTCTCTGTGCGGCTAAAAATCGTTGTGATGAAGAAGCGGTCTGCCAGACGCAGCAAGGCCGGCAGGTGGGCATCCTGGGCAAAGATGCCCGCGCCAACCAGGGCGATGCGGATGGGCGAAGGCGGCTGACTCATGTGCTATACTTTGGAAATGGCGTCTTCTTGCCTTTGATTGCCTTTGAGTACGGCAGCGCCAATCATGACATAAAACGGGAAAAAAAGAAAGAGACTCACTGTGTTTTTCACTGTCCTTGCGCCGACGCAGCCGCCACGCTCCGCGCCAACCTCCGATCAGGTGCGCTCGTATGCCCTGCATCTCTACTGGGACGTGGCGTGGTATGGGTTGCTGGCGGGCAGCAGCCTGGCCTTTGTCACAGTCTATCTCACCCGCCTGGGGGCCACCCCCTGGCAGATCGGCCTGATGAACGCCGGCCCCGCGCTCATCGGGCTGATCTTCACCCTCCCCATTGGTCGCTGGCTCTATGGCCGCCCCATCGGCAAGGCAGTCTTTGGGGCCGCCATCTTTCATCGGGCTGCGTTTCTCTTGTGGGCTGTCTTTCCACTCATCTTCACGCCAATTCTACAAATCTGGAGTTACATCGCCATCACACTGGTGATGACCATCTTCGGGACGGTGGTGGCCATTGGCTTCAATGCCCTCTATGCTGCGGCGGTACCGGTAGAGCAACGTGGACGAGTCGCCGGCGTTCGCAACGCCGTCCTCTCCCTGACCTATGTGCTCACCTCCCTGGGTTGTGGTTATTTGCTGGACGCCCTGCCCATGGAAATCGGCTATCCGGTCGTCTTTTTCATCGGCTTTATTGGCGGCGTGGGCAGCCTCTTTCATCTTTGGTTCTTGCGCGGACTGAAGGGTGATGAGGGCATCGAGCCGTCACAGGTGCGCAGCCCCATCGGCGACTTCGCCCGGCCTGGCAGCATGCGCTTCCTGGGCATCAGCCTGCGCTCCAGCGTCGCCCTGCGCGCCTTTGCTCGGGGCACGCGTTCGCTACAACTGCGGGTCATGCGCACGCGCTACGGCGTCATGGTTGGCGCGCTTTTTTTCTTTCACTTTGCTCAATATCTACCCATTGCGCTCTTCCCCATCTACTGGGTGGATGTACTCGGCTTTAGCGACCAGCAAATCAGCCTGGGCACTGCGCTCTTTCATACGGCTGTGTTGCTGGGGTCGCTCCAGCTGGCAAAGCTCACCAGGCGGATGGGCAATCTCTGGCTGATTGTCATGGGCGTTGTCGGGCTGAGCCTCTATCCCCTGGTCAATGCCTATGCCAATGGATTGGGGCTTTATCTGGTCGCCTCGCTCATTGGGGGAGCGGCCTGGGCCTTGTTGGGAGGCGCGCTGGGCAACTACCTTCTGGACATCGCCCCGGCCAACGACCGTCCGGCGCACCTGGCGTGGTACAACATTGCGCTGAACGCTGGCATTCTCCTTGGCTCGCTGTGCGGCCCCATGGTGGCTGGGTGGATTGGCCTGCGTCCGGCGCTGCTCAGCGGCTTTGTGTTGCGCCTGGCCAGCGCCGGGCTGATCTGGCTGGCTGGCGTCTATGTGGCGCGGGCGTTGCCGCGACCACGGTCATCGTGAGAGGTCGCCATGTCTGCAAATCTTTTATTGCTGATTGCCGTATTTCTGCCGCCCAGCGCGTTGGAAGGGATGGGGCGACTCGTGGAAGAACGCACCATCGCCACACCTTATGGAGATGCGGGCCCCGTGGCGCTGCGCGCGAGAAGCGACGGCGCGGCGCTTTGGGTGCTGCCCTATAACGGCCTGCCAAGCCGCACCGACCCGCGGGCGGCCATTCTTGCGGCCAAGACACTGGGCGTGCAACGGATCGTCGCCTGGGACGCCGGCGCAGCGCTCAACCATCTGTTGCAGCGAGGGCAGACAGTGATTGCCGCTGACGCCATCGACTGGACGAGTCATCAGCCCGACACCTTCTTTCATGAGCCGCCCGGCCAGCTTCCCCCGGAAAGCACCGACGCCGCTCCAACCTTCTGCCCACAGATGACTGGGGCCCTACACGATCTCTTTCCCAGCGCGCCGCCGGCAGTGGTCGTCGGCGTGGATGGACCCCGCCGCGAGACATCAGCCGAAGCGCGCATGTATCGCGCCTGGGGCGGCGATGTGGTTTGTCAGACCATCACACCCGAAGTCTTTCTGGCGCAGGAGCTGGGTTTGTGCTTCGCCGGCCTGTTGACCATCAGCGACTACAGTCGCGATCAACTGCGTAGACCGGTGGAGGGCGAAGTGCGTCGCGGGCTCGAGGCAGTCATGACTGTGCTGCCCGGTCTTGCAGCCATAGCTTCTGAACCGCGCACCTGTCTGTGCGGCGCATGAGTTAAAACCGATTTCAGGTGGTCATTCCGTAGGTCAATTCAAACGCATTCAACTGCCGCGAGGTTGGCGATATGGCGTCAGGTCTACGCTGAATTCACTTCGATTTTTGCACCGCACCCATTCTTGATCTATACTACGATTGTCTTCGGGGAGTAGCGCAGCTTGGTAGCGCGCATCGTTCGGGTCGATGAGGTCGGAGGTTCAAATCCTCTCTCCCCGACCACAGGCGGAAGGTCGCCCTGACTGAATACCGTCCACCAGATTCCCGGAATCACGGCTGATTCCGGGAATCTTGCGTATACGAGTCACCTTGTGTCTCCAATTCCTGTCGCATCGACCATTCTGCGGCCGTTCCCGTGGAGAAAAAACGAGATCATTCCCCTGTTGCTCATCGGCCTGATTGGCCTGGCTGCCCTGCGCGCCTTCTGGTCGCCGGGCATCTCCAGCCAGGCAGATTTCCTGATGGGGCTTTATCGCGTCAGGGAGCTGGCAGACTCCTGGCGCGAGGGCATCTACTTTGCCCGGTTAGGGCTGGGGCTCAACTTTGGCTATACCGCGCCCCTCTTTCAGTTCTATCCACCTCTGGCGAGCTATCTGGCGCTGCCTCTCGTCTGGCTCGGTCTGGGCGACATCGCCGCAACCAAGAGCATCTTCACCCTGGCTGCAATCCTGGGCGGCGTCGGCGTGTATGTGTACGCCCGTCGCCTCTTCGCCAACGTGACAGCAGCGACGACCTCCGCCGCCCTGTACGTGCTTGCGCCCTATCTCCTCACCGTCGTCTATGAGCGAGGGGCGCTGGCCGAATCCGTTGCTTTGGCGCTGGCGCCGTGGCTGGTGTGGGCCAGCCACAGCCTGATGAGCGAAAGGCGTCGGCGCTATTTTTTGTCGACAGCGGCGTTCACTGCGCTCTTCGTCCTGGCGCACAACATCACCGCCTTCTTTGTGTTTCCTGCGGCCGTCCTCTATGTGAGCAGCCTCGCCCTCATCGGGCGGCGTCCTCGCAGCCTGATTCCGCTAGCGGCCGCCCTGGCTCTGGGGTTAGGGTTGTCGGCCTTCTACTGGCTCCCAGCATTGGGAGAGCTTTCTTTCACGCATGCTGATCGCACCATGCTGGGGGCTGGCTTGCAGGCGGCGGATCACCTTGTCTCGTGGCAAGAGGTGGTGCAGAAGACCCTCGTACACCTCTACACCGGCGAAGAACGATTCCATTTCTCCTTGTTATATCTTGTCTTGGGGCTTATGGGATTGGCGGCGCTCATCTTGAAGCGCCGCGAGCGTCCGTATACTCTGTGGCTGATCGCCAGCGGCTGGCTTGTCGTCCTCTTGCTCCAAGTTCACTCAAGCGCCTTTTTCTGGGAAAACCTTCCTCTGGCGCGCTACATTCAGTTTCCCTGGCGGCTTTATGGCGTTGGCTCATTCTGCGTCGTTCTGCTTGCAGGCGTCCCTTTCACCTTGCGACCATTGACAGGGCGTACAGGCGTCTTCATCGCCGCGGGCTTAGTCATGCTCGCTTTCTGGCTCAATACAGCGAATTTACGCCCAGAGCTGCTGCCCATCTGGTATGATGTGAGCGACGCCGGGGTCAATCAGGCGGACATGTGGGAACGAGGGCGCGCTGGTTTCCCCTTGTTCAGCGACTATACGCCGGCGGGGATGCAGATCGAAACCCAGACTCTTGCCCAGGGACGAACGCCGAGCGACCCATCGCGTCTGCCGCCGACTACGCTGCCCGGCTTCTCAATTGTAGAAGAGAATCCCTTGCGTCTGACGCTGGATGTCACCGCGGAAAAACCATGGACTCTTCGCCTGCACCGTATCTTCTTCCCTGGTTGGGAGGTGTTTGTGGACGGCGCGCCGGTTCCCACTGAACCTGGCGGCGCTGCGGGTCTGGTCACCGCAGAATTGCCGTCCGGCGGCTATCGGGTAGTCGCCGAGTTTGGCGATTCACCTGTGCGTCTGGTCGCCAACTTGCTTTCTCTGTCCTGCCTGGCAATCTGGCTGAGCCTCCTCCTGTCCATGCCGCGCGCCTGGCTTCAGTTGGCGAGCGCTGGCGCCATCTTTCTGATACTCCTCGGCGTCATCTGGTTGCTGCAAGGGCCGGGGCGCATCGTTCGCACGCCTACTGCATTCCCGGTGCAGTTTGACGACAAAATCCATCTATTGGCTTTCCACCTGCCCGAAGGGGGGGCGTGCGCCAGCGGCTCACTGCCCTTGCGCCTGTACTGGGCAGTGGGCCAGACGCCGGCTGTGGACTACAAGGTCTTCCTGCACCTGGCTCATCTGGATGATTCCGCCGTGGTTGCCCAGGTGGACACAGCACCCTTTGGCGGCTTCAACCCCATGACGCGCTGGGAGGCAGGCGAGTTGGTGACGGACGAAATCGCCGTACCGGTGGATGGGGCGCCGCCTGGCCGGTACATGCTTCTGGCCGGTCTCTATCACCCGGAGACAGTGCAAAACTTGCGCGTTATCCAAGCTCCGGCTGTGCTGCCCGGCGACCGATTGAAGTTGGCCGAGATCGATGTTTGCGATGCCGTCGATCGCTGACGAACGCGCCATGTATCATCCCCTGATGTGGTCATTGTTGCGGATCTAACCACCTCATTCTATGATTCCTTCACGTTTGAACAGGTCGCCTTATTACAATCCTGTCAACATAGTGCAAAGTCAGCGCATGCCCTGTTTTCCGTACGCGGGGGGAGTTATCATGACAATTGGTAGTATGCGCGGACGAGCCATCGCTCCAGCGGTCATCGCAGCGATTCGCGCAACGATGATGTCGTGGGTGACGCCGATGTTCCCCTGTCCGATACATTCCGCGTCGGATTTCGCTGCGCACGCTCCATCGCCAGCAATTGATCGAGTTGCCTTTCCATGAGCGCCAAGCAACACGCCGCGCGATGGCGCGAAGTCATCTTCGTTGTCCTGCTCTTTCTTGTTGCGCTCATCCTGCGCGTCTACGCCTTGGATCGCTTCCCCCCAGGTCTCTACAATGACGAAGCGGCCTATGGCATGGACGGCCTGGAGGTGATGAACGGCAATTACGCCATCTTTTTCGAGCGCAACAATGGCCGCGAGCCGTTGTTCATCTACCTGCTATCCGTGGCCTTTCGCGTCTTTGGCGCAACGCCCTACGCCATCCGCCTGACCTCTGCCCTGGTTGGGGCAGTGACCGTGGTGACAGCCTATTGGATGGTGCGCGAGATGTCGGGATTTCGCAAGTTCGAGAATCGCATCGTCGGGCGCTGGCACGCTATTTGGGTCGGGTTGTTCATGGCCTTCTCCTATTGGCACATCTCCTTCAGCAGATTAGGTTTCCGCGCCATTATGCTTCCCCTGGTGATGACCATCGCATTCGCCTTCTTCTGGCGCGTGTGGCGAGAAGAGCGTGATACGGGTCGCAGACCGTGGGTGGAGACCATCTTGTGCGGTTTTTTTCTGGGCCTCTGCTCCTACACCTACACGGCGGGGCGTCTGGCGTTGCTGCTCTTTGTGGTGATTGCGGCTGTCACACTCTGGCAGAGCAAGGCCCTGAAAATGGAGCGCGGCAAAACGCTACGAACCAGCGGCGTGATCATCGTGACCGCGCTCATCGTCTTTGCGCCGTTGGGCCTCTATTTCATACAACATCCCGAATCCTTCGGTCAACGAGCAGCGTCCGTCTCGCTCTTCAGCCAGGAGTTTGCTGGCGACGACCCGGCAGCCGCTCTTGTCAATAGTACAGTCAAGACGACGCTCATGTTTCTGAGCGAGCCGGATCCGAATCGTCGCCACAATCCGGGCAAGCGTCCGGTGTTCGACCCGTTGCTCGGCTTGTGGTTCTTTGGCGGCGTAGTGCTGGCCCTGATCCAGTGGCGCAAGCTGCCGCAACTGGTGCACCTGCTCTGGGCAGCGCTCTTCATTCTGCCGGCTGTGCTGACAGCCGAAGGAACGCCTCATTCTTTGCGCGCCATCGGCGTACTGCCGGCTGCCTTGGTGCTGGCAACAGGCGCCATGTTGTGGGTTGGACAGCAGCTCTCCATGCGGCGCTCGCGCCTGGCTTTCTGGCTGCCCCTGCCCTTCTTCATCTTCAGCAGTCTGCTCAGCGTCTCCGACTACTTTGGCGCATGGGGTGATCTTTCCCGCTTCCGCGCCCCGTTCCTGACCGATTATGTGGTCGCCAGTCGCGCCATCGCCGAACGCGGGGGCGATGACCTTTGGATTCTCATGTTGTCGCCAAACTACCCTCTGGCCGATGACAAGTTCAACACCATGGATTTCATCGTGCGCGACCAGGCGCGCCATGCGACGGTGTTGATGAACGAGAAGGTCGCGCCGCAACGACTGAGTGAGCTCTTGCAGGGCGGCGACGTAGTCAATGTGCTCCAGCCATCCTTTGCGCCCGATCTGGCTGAATCTTCCTTCGTCTTCCTGGATGCCAAGGAATTGATGGACTTTCTGCTGCGCCGCACAGGACGCTTCATCGAGGAGCGCGATGGCGCAGACATTGGCGGCATCCCTTACATGGTTTACCAAGTGAGCGACGCGCCCAATTTCAGCCTGCCGCCGGAGGACATTCCCGCGCGCATCGCCTTTGATGACATTGTCCATCTGGAAGCCTTCAGCCTGGGCGGCGCAGGCGTAGACTTCGACCAATCCTCCTTCACCATTGCTGGCGACCAGCCACTGTGGGTTGTGCTGCGCTGGCAGGCCGATGCGCCCATCGACATCGATCTGAAGACGAGCCTGCTGTTGTTGGACAGCCAGGGGAATGTAGTCGGCCAGCAGGATGATCTGCTCACAGGCGACGACTATCCCTTCGAGCGCACCTGGGAGGCTGGCCAGCCAGCCAGCACCTACCACATCCTGACGCCTTTTGCGGGCATTCCGCCGGGCGAGTACACCCTACATCTGCGCGTCTATGAGGACGAGAGCGGGCGCATCTATCCGGCGCAGACTCCCGACGGCGCGCGCGACCTCTCTGCGCCCCTGGCTATCATTCAGGCGACTCCGGCCGTCACGACGCCAGTCGTCGCGCCCACCGTCGTGCTCACGGACGCACTGCTTGGACCAGAACTGGCGCTGCTTGGGTATGACCTACCCAGGAACGAGGTTGCGCCAGGCGACCGCCTGCCACTCACACTCTATTGGCGCGCAGCCATCACGCCGACAATGAACTATTCGGCGCATGTGGCGCTGCTGGATTCGCGAGGGGAAACGGTCGCCGCAACCCAGGCGTCGCCCGGAGGGGCAACTTTTCCAACCAACGGGTGGCGTCAGAGCGAGACGGTGCGTATGCCGGCTTTTTTGCCTGTGGACGCGGCTACCACTTCGGGTATCTACACGCTTACAGCGGGACTGGCCGCTGAGGGAAAGCTGCTTGACCAACTTCTCTTGACCCGGGTGACTGTTGCCGGTCGCCCACGTCTCTTTCAGCCGCCGGCAGAGTTGCAGCCGGCAGCGGCGACCTTTGGCGACCTCGTCCGGCTCGTGGGCGTGAACGCCCCAGAGGTCATCTCGGCGTCGCCCGGCGAGGAAGTCAGCTTCGATCTGGTGTGGCAGCCACTGAGTGTAACCGACCTGTCGCTGGTGCGCTTCGTCCAGGCGTTGGACAGCGCAGGGCGTCTGGTGGCGCAGCAAGATGGGACGCCATGCGCCGGCGCATGTCCATCCACTTCGTGGTTGGTTGGGGAATACCTGGTCGACGGGGCGCGGCTCGCGCTGCCGCCCGACTTGCCGCCAGGCGAGTATCGGCTCATCGCCGGCTGGTATGATCAGGCCACCCAGCAGCGACTCGCCGGCATGGATGAAGCCGGTGAACCGCTTGGGGAGAATGTGGCAGAGGCGCCGATCATTCTGTCGTTGAACACTCCATAGACTGGGCAGGCAATCAGTGTGGTGTGTTCAAAGCAGCTATGGGCGACCACTTCCTACTGATCTCGATATTCGCTCTGTTTGAAACCAGGAATTTTTGAACTGTGAAAACTCCTGGTTTCAAAGCAGCCGCAATTTAGGTGAAACATTCATGTCGCACATCTTCCAGGAAGCTGGGAGCTTCCTGGAAGATTGTGGGCCAGCATAAGTCCAAATCCAGAAATCAGTATCATTGAATGCACCCAAATCAATTCCCGCTGGGCGGCTCCGCGGCAGAGGAATCCGTGACCGAGCGGGCGCAACGGATTCCGTACATGTTGCTGCGGAAAAGTGGCGCATCATCCATCGCTGTGTCGCCCCAGTGTCCGCCAGAACGGTGGCTGGAACGCAGATACCACCAGCTGTTACGAAAACAGCCGCCGCGTACGGAAAAGAATGGGTATCTTTGGGTTTGCACAGTGTTGACCGGGTTGTAATAGGGCGAGGTCTTGTAGTAGTTGTCATCATAATAGTCCTGGACCCATTCCCATACATTCCCCGAGATATTCATCACACCGTAGGGACTTTGACCAGCCGGATAGCGATCGACGCGATCTGTGTCTGTGTCGGCCAGGCAATTGTGATTCGCCCTCGAGCAGTCGAAGGGATCGTCTCCCCACGGCCAGGGCCGGATGTCGATTGCTCCACGCGACGCCTTTTCCCACTCGGCTTCGGTCGGTAGTCGTTTGCCAACCCAACCACAATAGGCTCTTGCATCCCAATTCGAGACGAAGATCACCGGATAGTAATCGTACTCAGGATTATAGAAATAGGAGGACCTGGTTCGAGAGTTTGTCTTTCGCGGCAGGTTACAAATCCCTGCCTCCACGCAAGCCCTATATTGCTTGTTGGTCACCTCGAACTTGTCTATCTCGAACGCGTCCAGATAGACTGCATGTAAGGGAACCTGATTGGAAAAACATTGGTAACCAGAATTATCGGCGTCACACCCCATCTGGAACTCACCGGCCGGCACTCGCACCATTGAGTCCACTTCTGGAGGGTATGGAAAGTAATCGGTGCGGAAAGTCCACACACTGCTCTCGAAACGCTTGCCGGCCGGCGCAGTGGCAACGACTTGCCAATAATATTGCGTGTCTTCCAGGAAAGTGGCAGGGTCGAAGTGCAGCTCACTCAAACCATCGGCGATCACAACTGATGGATGCTCGTTGTTGGCTTCAAGATAGATGGTGTAGACGGCGTTCTCAAGTTCTGGGTCAAGGATGTCCCACGTCAGATAGGCATTGAGACTCTGTCGGATGCTCTTGTCAGCCGGGTGTGGGTTCTCGATCACCGGCGGCTGTGGGTAGAAGATCGTAGGCAGATAGACGTATTGCGGCGTAGTCGCATTCGGAATATAGATGAAGTGCGCCGTGTCATTTTGCGGTGGTTCCTCTGTATCTTGGCTCTGAGCCGCAGCCATTTGGCCGCCAAACCATAGCAGAAGGGCCAGGCTCATGCACCGCAACGAGAAAAGAAACGCTGCTCGTCTGTATTTCATTCATGCTGCTCCTGGTGAGATTTGTGTCACTGACTGAGAAAGACTGACAAGTGAATTAGGTGGAAGGTCAAAAGACCTTTTGCTGCCGTTGAGCCGGATTATCCAACGAGGTCCTCTTTTCTGCAAAATTCTGCAAAAATGTGCATGCGCGAGTCGCCTGGCTTCCTCTGCACTTACACGACTACATCAATGCCGGCAACACTACGCCCCACAGCCCATAGACGCCTAGTCCGACAAATAAAAGAATCAGCCCCCACGTCGCCCATCCTTGCCAGCGGTCAGGGATCCACGTCAGCAGACCGGCGGCGAAGAGCGCTATCAGCGCGCTGGCCGCTGGATAGAGCAGCCGGCCTTGGTCGGTGCCCAGGGCGATAAGCGAATAGCGCCAGATGCCAATGGCCGTCGTCAGCACGGCCAGTCCCAGGAGCAACAGGGGGATGCGCACGCCCCGCCAATCGCTGCGCAACCATAGCCGCGTCAGCCCAATCAGGCTGATTCCAGCCGCAACAGTCAGGGCTGAATAGACCCAACCGGCCATGGGAATGTGGCCGGCCCCGCCAAACTTGCCCCAAAAGGAAATGAACCACCCTTGCAGCAGCCATTCTGTGTCCGCCCAGCTCCACGGCGTTGTGCGCACGTCGATGGTCTGTATGGCCATGTTCATGCCCATGAGATCGCCATAAAGACGCAGATTGCGAACCAGCCAGGGGAGGATCATGAGCAGGGCAGGGATGAAGACCAGGCCGCCGCAGACAACCACGCGCCTGATCGCAGCGCTCACACTTGCGCCGGCTTGGCGCGCATCGCACCATACACCCAGGGCAATCGCCAACCCGATCACTGGCCAAAGCGCAACCGTGCTTACTTTGACCAGAAAGCCTGCGCCCAGAGCGATGGGCGTCCACCAGGCGGCGGCGAAGCGCCCGCCGCTGCGATAGATCGCCATGCCTCCCCACAGCACCAGCGCGCCCATCAACGCTGCGCCGTTGTCGTTGTTGAGCGAGCCGGCAATAAAGAGAAACTCCGGCGTAAAAGCGAGCACACCGGCGGCAGCCAGCGCCCACAGTGGGCGAGCGGAAAAGCTGGCGCGACCCAAGACAAAGGTCGCCGCCACGGTCAGCGTGCTCAGCAAGAGAGACCACAGCCGCGACAGATGATAGGCCAACACACCGTCCTGCCAGGGACGCTGTTCCTCTGCGCCGTGTTTGAAAAAATTGGGCGACCAATCCACGCCAGGCTGGAGGTTCAGCGCAGGATTGGGCTGAAAGAAATCGTTGACCGGTTCGCCCAGGCTGGCAAACAGCGCCGCGCCAGCGAAATAGAGAAAGGGGTGCTTGGCCTGGGTCAGCGTCGGCCCCACGGGCAGACTGCGTTCCTGGGCCAAATACACCACATAGGCCCAGTGATCCGCCTCATCCGGCGCTTCGCCCAACGGGTTGTACAGGCTGTATCGCAGCGCCAAGGCAAAATGCGCCAGGAGCACGACAATGACCGCCATGCGCAGCCGCGGCGTCATGGCTTCACCTCCAACACGCCGGCCAAGACATAGGGCGCTTCGCCGCCAATTGGCGTCAGCGGCTGGTCGGGCGCGCCGGACGGATAGAGACCAATGCGCAACGCATATTGACCGGGGGCCAGATTCGCAGGCAGAGAGAGTGGATGGCTGGCGGTCAGGATCTCGCCAGGCAACCAGCGAGCAGCCGGAGTGTACCCGGTCGCCAGGGGTCCGTCGTGTTGCGCGATCACATCTCCTGCCGGCCCCAAAAGGTGAACGAACGTGGTCATGTCGCCGCCCCTTTGCTTTGCCAGCCAATGCAGCTCGACCCAGGCTGTGTCGCCAGGCCGCGCAGGCGGCGCAATCAGCCCGGCCAACTGCATGGATCCAAAGTCAGCTGTCGCCTGTTGTGCTGATCGGCTTTGGGACGTGACCCCGCTGGCTACGACCAGAGCCAACGCGCCTGTCGCCAGCCACAACCACACAAGCCAACGTCGCTTTCCGCGCCGCTGCAAAAGCCAAAGGACGATGAGCCAGCCGAGCGCCGCGGCAAATCGCCCCAACCAGACCGCCGGTGTTGGGCCCCAACCAATAGACAAAAGCGCGTCGCCAGCAGGAACTTGTGCGGCCAACAAGCCCAAGACGCCCGTCGGCGCAGTCGAAATCACCGCGCCGTTTGCCCTGACCTGCCAGGCAGGGTAGAAGAAACGATGGAAGAGGATCGAGCCGGCCATCGCTTGCTCGGTCTGATAGGTTGCGTTCAGGTAGCCCGCATCGAGCAAAGCGACCGTTGCAGTGACCACCGTCTGAGACGTCGCTGAATTCGTTTCTGGCGGCTCACGACCGATGGCCCAACGTTGTTCCGTCACCCAGGTTGGCAGGAACTCGCCCGTCCAGGTTGCGCCCACCTGGCCGTACTGCGCGTCCAACGCCCACATCTGCTCGCGAGTGACGTCGTCGCCGGTGAATGGCGCTGGCTGCCAGCCAAGTCCAGCCAGGACATAAACGCCAACGAAACCGCTCACGAGCAGCGCCGCGACCAGTCCCCAACGAGGCGTCAGGCGTCGCGTTGCGACCTCGAAGACCAGGCCGCTGAGCAAGGCTGCGGCGGGCGCCGCCAACGCCTGCCAGCGCCAGGGGAATTGCAGGCGGCCCATGAGCGGATCGGCAGCCGTCCACAGCCATGCGCTGCCGGTCGTGCTCATCCAGATGGAGAAGACCAGGGTTGCCAGACATGCCAGCGCCGCCGGTCTCTGCCTGCGTTCGCCGGGGAGGAAGAGCAACGCCACTCCAGCCCCGACCACAAAGATGATGAAGCCAGGCAAGGCGACGGTCGGGTCAGCCGCAGTCGGGTAGGGAAAAGGAAGCGACCAGGCGAAGATCGTCGGCCACGAAGTGAAATGGGCCAGATAGCCCTGGCTCGTCTCTGCGCCGATGCCCACCCAGTGCGCTTCCAGCAGCGCCGGCGCGCTATACCAGGCGCTCAGCAGGCCGCCCACAAGGAAAGCGACGCCAATCGCAAGCGCGGCGCGCCAAAAGGCAGCCAGTTGACCGACGTTCCACGCCCAGATCAACAGCGTCAATGCGATGACCATGGCTGCAAGCGCCGTCATGAGCGCGGTCAGGTTGTGGGTGACAACCAGCCCGGCCCAACAGACCGCCGCGACTGCCAATACCCCGCCGCTTCCGCGCCATGTAGTTGCGGTCCTGGCGGTCAGCAGAGCGCAGGCATAGGCCAGCACGGGCAGCCAGAGGAAGGCTGCGAACTCGGGCAACGCCCCGCGCACAAAGAGGTCGTAGAGACGATAGGGAAAAAGCAGAAAGAGGACAGCGGCGACCAGACCGGCCGGCAAACTCGTCCACAATCGGGTCAGACGATACATGGCGACGCCTGAAACGCCATAGAAAACAGCCAGCGCCAGCCGCGTCGCGACCAGTGTATCTGCGCCCAGAAGCTGCAAAAACGCCGCGGGATAGTAGGAGGCAGGCGCATAGAAGTTGAAGACGGGATAACCATACCCAAAAGCGAAATCGGGAAACCAACGAGGAAAGAGGACGCCTGCGGCCAGCGCCTCGCTCAGCCCACGCGCCCGGTGGAGATGAATCCAGCCGTCGGGCGTATCGGGCCAGGCGGCTGTCGCAAGAAAGAGCGCCAGGCTGCTCGCCACGAAAAGCACTGCCTGGACAAGCAGATCGCGTCGTCGAAGGGAGAAACTCGCTTCCGGCCCGCGTGTCGCAGAGTCTTGCGAATCTGTCGAAGGTGGAGGAAGCGTCATTTCCATTGTGTTGGAAAGGGTTTGCCGACATTGGCCAACGAATGGCGACCGGGCGCAATGGGCCTGGTCGCCATTCGTGCTTACTCCACGTCCCCTGGCGCGCTCTCGTCGTCGGACGATTCGTCGCGTGCGCTACGCAGATGGGGAAAAAGAATTACCTCGCGGATGGTGTCTTTATCGGTGAAGAGCATGGTCAGGCGGTCAACCCCCATGCCGAACCCGCCGGCTGGGGGCATGCCAAAACTCAGGGCTTCGACGTAGTCTTCGTCGATGGGGTGGGCCTCTGCATCGCCGTGGCGCGCCCGATAGTTTTCGTCGATGAAGCGTTGCAGTTGATCGATGGGGTTGTTCAGTTCGCTGAAGGCGTTGCAGAGCTCCATGCCGGCCATGAAACCCTCAAATCGCTCCACCTGGCGCGGGTCGTGGGGCGAGCCTTTGGCCAGTGGGCTGACATCGCGCGGATAGTCGATGAGGAAAGTGGGCTGGATCAGGTGTGGCTCCACATACTTCGCCATCAGACTGTCCACCAGTTTACCCCAACCGCTCTTTGGATCCGGCTCGTTGCCCAGGCGACGCATCTCCGCCGCCAGCGAAGTTGCATCGGGGAACGCCTCGTAATCGATGTCCGTGGCGTCGAGGATGGCCTCACGCAGGGGTATTCTACGCCACGGCGGCGTCAGGTCGATGACGTGGCCCTGCCATTGAAGGGTG
The DNA here is from genome assembly GCA_964560495.1 of uncultured Caldilineaceae bacterium. GTDB lineage: Bacteria > Chloroflexota > Anaerolineae > Caldilineales > Caldilineaceae > UBA5069. Next base: position 31,158 of record CAZLMM010000022.1, on the reverse strand, counting down.
AGGCTGCCTATCACGCGCTGCGCCACATGGGCTATCATCTCCTCGGTGCGGCGCATCACCGACTCGTAGTCGGCGTACGCCTCATAGAATTCCAGCTGAGTGAATTCGGGATTGTGTTTGAAGCTGACGCCCTCATTGCGAAAGTCACGGCCGATCTCGTAGACCCGATCATAGCCGCCCACCAACAGCCGTTTGAGGTAGAGTTCGAAGCTGATACGCAGATAGAGGTCTTGATGGAGTTGATTGTGGTGCGTGACGAAAGGGCGCGCGGCCGCGCCGCCATAAATGGGCTGTAGGATGGGCGTCTCAACTTCCAGGAAATCATTGGCGTCGAAGTATTCGCGGATGGCGCGCAAAATGGCCGCCCGAGTGCGAAAAACATCGCGCACAGGTGGATTCGCCAGGAGGTCCACATAGCGGCGGCGGTAGCGCTTTTCCGGGTCGCGCACGCCGTGCCACTTGTCGGGCATGGGCTTGAGTGTCTTGCTCAGGAACTGGACCGAACGGGCTTCCACGCTCAATTCACCTGTGCGGGTGACGACCAGAGGGCCGCTGACGCCGATGAAGTCTCCCAGGTCGATGAGCTTTCGCCAGATGTCATCATACCAGCCGGCGGGCAGGTCGTCGCGGCGCAGCACAATCTGTATCTGGCCTGTGCCATCTTCCAGGTCGGCAAAGCTCATCTTGCCCATATTGCGGATGCGCTTGAGGCGACCGGTCACGGTCACAGGGGTATCGCTGGCTTCGCCGCGCTCGTAATGAGCGCGCGCCTGCGCGATTGTATGGGTGCGCTGGACCCGGGCTGGGTAGGGATCGATTCCAGCCTGGACCAATCCCTGTAAATTGCCCAGCCTGGCTTGCTCTTGATCAGTGAGATTTTCCGGCGCAAAGATCGGGTGCTCGATGGTTGCAGAGGACGCAGGCAGTGAGGCTATCACGGTCAGTCGATTCCCAAAATCTCGAATTGGATGTCTCCGCCAGGGGTGTGCACGTCGATGCGGTCGCCCACCTTTTTGCCCAGCAGCGCCTTGCCCATGGGGCTTTCGTTGCTGATGCGACCATTGGCCGGATCGGCCTCGCGCGAACCAACGATGACATACACTTCTTCCATATCGACGCCGACCTCGCGAACCACAACCTTGCGACCCAGGCTGGCTATGTGCGCTGCGGTCTCGGTCTCCTCAATAAGCCTGGCGTGGTTGATGATGGCCTCGAGCTCGCGGATCTTTCCTTCCAGGAACCCCTGGGCGGTCTTCGCTTCGTCGTAACCGGCGTTTTCGCTGATGTCGCCTTCGGCTTTGGCTTCAGCGATCATTTGCGCCACCTCGCGCCGGCGCACGGTGGTGAGGTACTGATATTCTTCCTTGATCTTACGCAGACCTTCTGCGGTCAGGTAGACAGGTTGGTCATTCGCCATAGGGAATCCGATCCTGCACAAAAGCCATGAAAGACGCCGCCCAGCGGCGGCGTCAATGGAACAAGTGAATCAACAAAGCAAGCGCCGACCTGCAACTCAGGTCGGCTACTATAGCAACGACGATTATAGCCCAGAATACTCATAGCACAAAATCCTATTGCAGCTTACGGTTCATCTTGCGATTTCGCACCACACACCATTCTCGGTATGATTGGGATGCAAACAAAGAGGATATTGAACCATCCTCTGGTGTCAAAACTCCTTGAAGTGACGATGGCAGCCGAAAACACAACAAATTCCGCTACGCTTTTCGATCGTTTTGCCGCTTTCTATGACGGCGACTACCGCGACTATGACGACGATCTGGACGCACTATTGGAGCTTGCAGCAGAGTGCGGCGACCCGATCCTTGAACTGGGCTGCGGCACAGGGCGGGTGATGGTTCCCATCGCGCAAGCTGGTCAGCGCATTGTTGGCGTGGACATCAGCCCGGGGCTGCTCAACGTGGCGCGCGCCAAGCTCGATCGCAGCCATGTGGGAGCGCGCGCCATCCTCGCACAAGGCGATCTTCGTACATGCGATCTCGCCGAGAAGGACTTCAGCCTTGCTATCTGCACCAGCAACACGCTCATGCACTTCGTCACGCCGGCGGATCAACTGGCTGTGCTGCGCAACGCGCACCGCCATATGCGCACAGGCGGAATGCTGTTCATCGACCTCTTCAACCCTGACATTCCCCGGCTGCTGGAAGTGAACGGCCTGATGGAGCTGGCTGACCAGTGGCGCGACGAAGATGCCGCCGCCCAGGTCATCAAATGGTCGGTGCGCTCCGTCGACCTGGCCGCGCAATTGCAGGAAACGCTCTTCATCTATGAGCAGGTCTTTGACGATGGTCGCGTGCGCAAGACGCCTTGCCCTTTCACTGTGCGCTATCTGTGGCGCAACGAGGGCGAGCTGATGATCTCCGCCGCCGGCTTCACTGTCGAAGATGTCTGGGGCGATTTCGACGGCTCGCCCTACAGTGGGGCGAGCGACCACCTGATTTTTCTTGCCAGAAAGTGAATGAGGACAATGGATGAATCCAGATTGCCTGTGGAAACTGCACGTTCATTGGAGCGACTCCTGCCCCGCCTGGAACGTGAATTCGCCGACCACGTCGACAGCGACGATTGGCGCATCTTTCGCCGCCGCCTGACCCACCACTTCCCGCGACTCTTTCGTTTGCTGGTGCGGCTCTACGGCGTCCGTTACGATTTCTTCTATCACCTGGAGCGCATGCTGGCCTTGGCGGCGCAGATGTGGCTTGACCGGCCCGCTGAATTGAAGGAGCTGGACGCCCGGCGAGAGGTCAACGCCGACTGGTTTCAGTCGGAAAAGATGTTGGGCGGCGTTTGCTACGTCGATCTCTTCGCTGGCGACCTGCACAAACTGGCGGAGAAAATCCCCTACTTCCAAGAGTTGGGGTTGACCTATCTCCATCTCATGCCACTTTTCCGCGCGCCAGAGGGCGATAGTGACGGCGGTTACGCCGTAAGCGATTATCGCCAGGTCGATCCGCGGTTGGGGACCATGGACGACTTGCGCGCCTTTGCCAAAGAACTGCGCGCCGCCGGCATCAGTCTGGTCGTCGATTTCGTCTTCAATCACACTTCCGACGAGCACCGCTGGGCTTTGGCCGCCCAGGCCGGCGACCCTGATTTCGAGGAGTACTACTTCCTCTTCCCCGACCGGACCATGCCTGACGCCTATGAGCGCACCTTGCGGGAGATTTTCCCCGACAAGCATCCGGGCAGCTTTACTTATCGGCAGAACATCGGCAAGTGGGTGTGGACGACCTTCAACGTCTTTCAGTGGGATTTGAACTACGCCAACCCGGCGGTCTTCCGCGACATGGCCGGCGAGATGCTCTATCTCGCCAACGCCGGCGCCGAGGTGCTGCGCCTGGATGCGCTGGCTTTCATCTGGAAAGAGATGGGCACGGCGTGCGAGAGTTTGCCCCAGGCCCATGAGCTGGTGCAGGCCTTCAACGCGCTCTTGCGCATCGCTGCGCCTTCGCTGCTTTTCAAGTCCGAGGCCATTGTCCACCCGGATGAAGTGGCGCGCTACATCGGCGTGGAGGAGTGCCAGCTTTCGTACAATCCATTGCTCATGGCGCTGCTGTGGAATAGCTTGGCGACGCGCGAGGTGCGCCTGCTGCGGCGCTCCATGTCCCACCGCTTCAAGATTGCGCCGGGTTGCGTCTGGGTCAATTACGTGCGCTGTCACGACGACATTGGTTGGACCTTCGACGACGGCGACGCAGCGCAGGTGGGGATCAACGGCTTTGACCATCGCCGTTTTCTCAACGCCTTCTACACTGGGCGCTTTGACGGCAGTTTTGCCCGCGGCTTGCCTTTTCAAGAGAACCCACGCACAGGTGATGCGCGCATTTCCGGCTCGCTGGCCTCATTGGCCGGTCTTGAGCGGGCGCTGCAGATGGGCGATGACGGCGAAATCGAGTTGGCGATTCGCCGCATTCTGCTGGTGCACGCCGTCATCCTCAGCATCGGCGGCATTCCGTTGCTCTATCTGGGCGATGAGGTGGGCTGGCTCAATGATTACAGCTATCGAAGCGACCCGGCCAAAGCCGATGACAGCCGTTGGGTGCACCGACCCCGCATCGCTTGGGATCAGATGGAACGACGGCGCGACCCGGAAACCATCGAAGGACGAATCTTTGCGCGACTGCGCCGCCTCATCGAGCTGCGTAAGGCAACGCCTGGGTTGTCCGGCAGCCAGATGGAGGTGATCAACGTGGGCACGGACCACGTCTTCGGCTTTGTGCGCTCCCGGGGGGGACAACGCATCCTGGTGTTGGCAAACTTCACCGAATACGGTCAGGTGGTCAACGCCAATGAGCTGCGTCTCTATGGGCTGGGCTACCAGTTTCGGGATTTGATCGCAGATCGGCAGGTGCGGCTGGAGAGCGACGAGTTCTACCTGGAGCCCTATCAAACGGCCTGGCTGATGGTGGAGTAGGGGCGGGCAATCTTCCAGGAGGCTCTCCAGCTTCCTGGAAGATGCACGAATGACATGGTGATTTTCGGTAATCCGGCGCTTTTCAGCACTCGCTGTAGCCGCACACGGCGCACTTGCGGCAGCCCTCCACGTTGAGGAAGCTGGCCTCGCCGCATTCGGGGCAGATGTCGCCGATGGGTCGTTGGGTCATGGGCAGGGGAAGCTGCTCGGCTTCCGTTTCCATGTGGCCCACCGGCAGCTCGCTCAGGTGTTCGGCCAGCACCTTGGCCAGGCCGTCGGGCAGGCTGCGCACCCGATTGACGCCAAAGCCCATGGGGCGCCCGCCGCCAATGCCCGCCATCTCATCCATCACCCAGCGCAGGCGCTCGCTGGGCGGCAGGCTGGCCGGCATGCGCAGCACCAGGCTGATGAGCCGCCCCATGGCTTCGCTCACCGCGGCCACCTCGCTTCCTGCCTTGCCCACGTTCATGAAGACCTCGAAGGGTTCACCCTGGTCGTCGCTGTTGACCGTGACATAGGCTGTACCCAGGGGTGTCTCTTTGCGATATGTGCTGCCATGGAGCTTACCGGGCCGCGGGCGCTTGGTGATGAGCGGTCTGGCTTCTGCCGGCATGTCCTTGTGGTGGCCGTTGGCGTGGGTCGTCATGTGACCGTTTGCCACTGTGTGCGCGGTCGTGTCCACTGGGGCGACTGTTGGCATTTCCGGCGCCTCGCCGCCCTTCTTGGCTTTGGTCGCTTTCGTCTCCAATACAACCTCCTGGCGGCTGCCCGTCACATAGACGGTCAGACCCTTACAGCCGGTCTCCCAGGCCAGCATATAGGCCTTCGCCACATCCTCTTCGGTCGCGCCTTCGGGGAAATTACAGGTCTTCGAAATGCTGTTGTCGACGAACGCCTGGATCGCCGCCTGCATGAGTACGTGCTCCTCGGCGGTGATGTCGCTGCTCACGACGAAGGTGTGGCGGATGTCCGCCGGCAGGTCGTCGATCTCCTGGCAGGAGCCATGAGTCGCTACATACTGCTTGATCTCCTCTTTGCGGCGTTCGCTGAGCGCGGTGCGATTGAGCGCCTGCTTGAAAAGCGGGCTGGTGTAGACAAGCTCCACATCGCGGTCGCCGTCTTTGAAGTGACGGATGTAGCCCAGGGCAAAGACCGGTTCGCAGCCATAGCCTTCCACGCCGCAGACTGTGGCGATGGTGCCGGTGGGCGCGACGGTGGTTTGCGCTGCGTTGCGGAGGCCATGTCGCCGAATCGCTTCAGTCAAGTCATCCCAATCCAGGTTGGGACGCTGCCAGTCGCGCTGATAGGCGAAGAGGGGTTGAGGAGCGCGCCATTTCATGCCGCCGGGCTGCAGGTCGTCATAGATGCTGCCAGAGAAAGCCAGGAAAACGCCGCGCTCCTGGGCCAGCTCCACGCTGGTCGCCATACAGTGAAAGCGCACGAACTCCATCACCTGAGCTGCAAACTCCTGTCCTTCGGCGCTTCCATAGCGAATGCCCAGTTCATACATCATATCGCCCAGGCCCATGATGCCCAGGCCGATGCGCCGGGCGCGGTAAGCCGCCTGCGCCACCTCGGGCACCACCGGCACATAGGCGTTGGCGCTCACCACGTTGTCCAGAAAGCGGGTGCTCTCGTGGATGGAACGGCGCAGCAGGTCCCAATCGACGATTGGCTTGCCGTCGGCGTCACGCTTGACGTGCACCGCCAGGTTGATGGAGCCGAGACAGCAGTTTTCATTTGGCCCCAGCCACTGTTCGCCGCAATTATGGACCACAATGCCATTGGCGATAAATGAATGCGTCAACGGCTCCACGAGGTCGTAAACTGCCTCAACCCCAATCGGTGCAACCGATGTGACGGTGGCTAGAAAGCTCTCTGAGTATGGCCCTCGCTTTCCATAACTGGTGAGTGCAGTGGCCAACTTTTCCGTCTTTGTCCGCTGGAGGAAGCCGATTTCCTGCTCGAAGCGCAGCAAGTTATTCCTGGAGATCACTAATTCGTGACCCGCCTGGGTATAGTATGTTTTCTCTCCGCCTCGGCCATCTGGCATCGACTTGTATCCAGCGAACTTGCGATTCTTGTAGATTCTGCTGGCAATGCCAAAGTTCAACAGCAGACGTTGAACCCCTTCCAGCAGGGTGTCATGTACAGACCATAGACGCACGCTCACACCCTTGTCCGCGTTGTCGAGAACCGTGCCATCGCTAGAGAAGAGTCCCTGCAAGAAACCGCGCTGCATTTCCTCGCTGCCGATAAAGACGATCTCCGGCACAACGCCCTTTTGAGCAAAACCGAAGTCAGCCAATCTGGTCTTCAGCCGGGTGGAGACGATGCGCGTCTCGTTGCGCTGAGACAATGTCTGTACACCAACTTCGTAGTTCCGCGTCGGAGCAAAGCGATTTTGGTGTACGCCGACGCCGACAACCTCATTCACATAATTGGCAAAGAACGGCGCAATCTCTTGGTCTGCACCAAAGAACATGAGGCCAGCCCCTTCGGATATATTGAATGCACCATCTCCGAGTAGCCAGCCCATGACTCGACCCAACTCCAAAGAGCCAACAGAGCCGAACCCACCCTTGCGATTAAGAATGTGCACCTTGTCGCCCGGTTTCAGGTTTGTCAATTCAATCCAACCACGAGAGGTCATCACGCGATGGTCGCCGGTCGCTTTCAGGGTGTATCCTTCCTTGGTCTGCAACATGAAGACGGGCTGCTCTCCTGTATAGAACACAGGCGATGCGGATGACGTATGCGATTCCATGCCAAAACGAGAGTCAAGCACGACTTCTGTAGATTCCTTGGAACGATAAAGGGTATCTGCCCGACGCAAACCATCTTTGGTGTAAATGAGCGTGTCGCCCGTAACGCACGGATTCGTCGCCTCCAGCTCATAGAGATGGGGCACCGGGTTGGAGCGATTGGCCGCGTCGATGAAGAGCGCGCCCGGCTCGCCGTTGTGATGGGCGTATTTGATGATTTTGTCGAAAAGCTGGCGCGCTCGCACGGTCTTCATCACCTCGCCATTGCGCGGATTGCGCAGGTCGAAGCTCCGATCCTCTTTCACCGCGCGCATGAACTCGTCGGTGATGGCGACGGAAATGTTGAAGTTAGCAACCTTGCCCTCCTGGGCCTTGCACTCGATGAACTCCTCGATATCAGGATGATCCACGCGCAACACGCCCATATTGGCGCCGCGTCGACTCCCTCCCTGGGCAATCTCTCCAAATGCCTGGTCGTAGACGCGCAAGAATCCCACCGGCCCGGTGGCGCGCCCCGACGAGGTGAGCACCACATCACCCTTGGGGCGCAGGCGACTGAACGAGAAACCGTTGCCGCCGCCCGTCTGTTGAATCAGCGCCGCCACGCGCAGGGTGCTAAAGATGCCATCGCTGGCTTTGCCCATGTCATCGGAGATCGGCAACACGAAACATGCCGCCAATTGGCCCAGCGGCGTGCCAGCGCCGGTGAAGGTGGGGCTATTGGGATAGAAACGTCGTTCGGTCAGAAGATCATAGAAGATGCGCTCCATCTCTTCCGGGTCGCCGTCGTGCTGGCGTTCCACTTGGGCCAGATGATAGGCGATGCGATAGAACATACCGGCCGGCGTCTCAAGGAACGAGCCGTCCGTATCACGTCGTAAATAGCGCTTCTCCAACACTTTGACGCTGTTGTCGCTAAGATGGATAACCGCGTCGTTGACGTAGTCCGGCGGCGTGATGGGCCGGCGTTCTCCTTTGACGTTCTCGATCACAGTGAATGCGCCGTGACGATTGGCGTGGATAGTCACAGATTTTTCCGGTGGGGTGACGGTCATTGTTGTCATGCGTAGTTCCCTTGGCTTTTGAATTTCATAGATATCTCAAAGCCGCGCAAATCGACCGACAAAAAAGCAGGCGTCGAAAATGACGTCTGCTGCATTGCAGGAAGATGGACGCTGCCCGACGAACAAGTGGTCTTCGGTGAAAGCCTGCTACACTTCACTCCCGGCCCATGAGCCGGTCTATCTCGCTGCGCACTTCGGTCAGGTCGTGCATATCGAGATAGACGCTGGCGAAGCGGATGTAGGCCACCTGGTCGATCTGCGCCAGGTGATCCAATACTAATTGGCCGATGGTGGAGCTGGGTATTTCGACTCGACCGGTAGTATGAAGTGCGTCCTGAATCTGCGTCACGATGGCGTCGATGGTCTCGCGGCTGATAGGACGCTTGGCTGCTGCGATCTGAATGCCGGAGAGCAACTTTTGCCGGTCGAACGGCTCACGGCGACCATCGCTTTTGATGACCAACAGGTTGGCCGCCACATGCTCATAGGTCGTGAAACGCTGCCCACATTTCTCGCATTGGCGACGACGACGAATGGCGTCGCTAGTCTCTCGCGTGTCGATCACCCGATGCTCACGCTGGCCACAGTGTGGACATTGCACAGAAGCTTACCTCAATATGTTGTAGTTTGCAAGTTTTACGCCACAATATCTGGGGCTAATGTGGTCAAGTATATCACTTGTTTGGGGCACGCGCAAATATCGCACGCGCGTTCTACCAGAGAAAACATACACTGCATCGAAAAATTTAAGGTGCAGATTGGGTGGAAAACTACGCTTTAGGAATTCCTGTTGTTTGCGCCCATTGCTTGCGCAACCGCTGGATGCACGATACAATTCTGCTCAGCAGCTTTCACGCCCTAACAGGGACGATTTAGAGACCGGTATGTTCAATGTGTGCTGGCAGTGCGGCGTGTATCGCGCCGATAAAACGATTGTGAGCGGAGAGTCCATCGCCCCTGTTGCCCTTTGCCCTGAGTGTGGTCATTGTCACCCTTTTCGCCGGCTCCCCCTCCTGGTCATCTCTGGCGCAAGCGGCGCCGGCAAGTCCACCGTCTGCCAGCTCCTCTTGGGGCGCATCAGCGACGTAGTTCTTCTGGATTCCGACATCCTGTGGCGACCAGAGTTCGACACGCCCAACGACCACTACCGCGCTTTCTTCGAGACCTGGCTACGCATGGCGAAGAATATCGCTCAGGCCGGGCGCCCGGTTGTGCTTTTTGGCGCAGGGATGGGCGTGCCAGCCAATTTGGAGCCGTGCGTGGAGCGGCGCTACCTGGGCGCACTCCACTTCCTCGCCCTCACCTGCGACGATGACATGCTGGCCCGACGCCTGCGTCAGCGCCCGGCGTGGCGACAAAGCGGCTCGGACGACTACATCGCCGGGCACGTTCAATTCAATCGCTGGTTCAAGAACCAGGCGCAGCAGCCCGCCTCGCCCATCGAACTGCTCGACACGACCGACCAATCGCCGACGGAAACGGCGCGCCTTGTCGCGGAATGGCTGCGCAACAAGTTGCAAGCCTGACTGGTTTTGGGCCGCACATCGACCTTATGTTCCGCAAAGTCCTGATTGCCAACCGAGGTGAAATTGCCGTGCGCATCTTGGCTGCCTGTCAGGAGCTGGGCGTCTCGACCACAGCCGTCTACTCCGACTCAGACGCAGTCAGTCTTCACGTGGCGTTGGCCGATGAGGCTGTGCGCATCGGCTCCCCGCCGCCCGCCGACTCCTATCTCCGCGGCGAGCGCATCATCGCCGCGGCCCTTGCCTGCGGTTGCGACGCCATCCATCCGGGGTATGGCTTCCTGGCCGAGAACGCCGATTTCGCCCAGGCTGTTGGCGACGCCGGGCTGACATTCATCGGCCCCACGCCGGCGGCCATGCGCCTCATGGGGTCGAAGACCTCGGCGCGGGCGGCCATGCAGGCTGGGGGCGTGCCTGTCATTCCAGGCTATCAGGGTAGCCAGGCAGATGACGACCTGTTGGCCGCAGCGCAAAAAATGGGAGCGCCGGTGTTGGTCAAGGCCGCAGCCGGCGGCGGCGGCAAGGGAATGCGCGTGGTGCGCGCCCAAGATGATCTGCTCCACGCCTTCCAATCAGCGCGCCGCGAAGCGCAAAACGCCTTTGGCGACGACCGCATCTACCTGGAAAAACTGATCGAACGCCCCCGCCACATCGAATTCCAGGTGTTTGGCGACCACCATGGCAACGTCATCCACCTCTTTGAGCGCGAATGTTCGGTGCAACGACGCCACCAGAAGATCATCGAGGAGACGCCATCGCCCTTACTGGATGGCGACCTGCGCCATCGCATGGCTGCCGCCGCGGTGCAAGCCGCACGCACGGCAGGTTATGTCAACGCCGGTACGATAGAGTTTCTGGTGGATCAGCAACGCAATTTCTACTTTCTGGAGATGAACACCCGCCTCCAGGTCGAACATCCCATTACGGAGGCTGTCACCGGCATCGACCTGGTCAAACTGCAATTGCGCATTGCCGCAGGCGAGCCTCTGCCCTATCGCCAGGAACAGATCAGCCAACGAGGGCACGCGGTCGAGTGTCGCGTCTACGCCGAAGACCCGGCCAACGGATTTCTGCCAGCCATTGGCAAGGTGGCGCTGGCTGTGGCGCCGGTCGCTCCAGGCGTGCGCGTCGACGCTGGCGTGACCACCGGCGACGAGGTGACGCTTCACTATGACCCTATGATCGCCAAAGTGATTGCCTACGGTGAGACGCGCCGCGACGCGTTGGAAAAGATGGATTGCGCGCTGCGTCGCTATGTGATCTTAGGCGATGTGGTCACCAATCTGCCTTTCCTGCGTGCTGTGTTGGCGCATCCGGTCTTTCGCCAGAGCCAACAGAGCACCGACTTCGTGGATCGCCATCTGGCCGAGCTGCTGCCGGCGCGCCAGACGCCACCCGCTGAGGTCCTGGGCCTGGCCGCGCTCACGCAGGCGCTGGCGCAGCGCACAAAGGCGGCGTCAGCGCCGGCCAACGAAAACAACGACGGCGATCCCTTCAGCCCGTGGCAGAACGCCAGCGGCTTTCGTCTTTCAGCCAGCGCTTGACGCCATTGAGGCTGACAAAGCATCCCTCTTAGCCCTTGGTGGTAAATCTTGAAGGGAGTAATAGACAATTTACTCAGCCATGAAATACGAATTCCACTACCAGGTCGAAGATGAGATCAGGACGATTGTCTTGGAAGAAATGGACGGACGCTGGCAGGCGCAGGTGAATGGCCGCACGTTGACCCTGGCCATCATTGACAACGAGCCTGGTCGCCTGTTGGTAGAGGTGAATGGTCGCCGGGCGCTGGCCTACACTGCCCTCGACGACAAGAATGTGCGCCTCCACGTGAACGGCGCGAACTGGTTCCTACGTCGCGCAGCGCCAGGAAAAAGGCGTCGCCATACTGCTGCGGACGGGGGCAGTCTGACGGCGGCAATGCCAGGACGCATCCTTGATGTGCTGGCAGTCCCGGGCGATGTGGTGCAGAAGGGCGACACGTTGGCGCTCCTGGAGGCAATGAAGATGGAATTGCGCATCGTTGCGCCAGCGGCAGGGCGTGTACAGGCTGTCCATTGTCGAGCCGGCCAGGTGGTGGAGCGTGGTCAGCTTCTGGTGGAACTGGAATCGTAGGTGCGATTCCCAATCCCACAGGACGGTCGAGTACGAGCACGAGAAAAGAGAGACGGTTGCGGAGTTGCGCTCCTTCGTGAATTGACCCCACCTCACTGCATGGTAGAATAGGCCAGACGCCGGGCGCTGAATGTGACCAGGCGCAAGATGACCGGAGAGTCGCAGTCGTCGCCGCGACGACCGACGACCACGGCGAAAACAGGAAATCTACCGATGCTCAAGAAATTCTATTACGCCATCACTGGCGATCCCAATGAAAAAGTACTCAAGCGCCATCGCCCGCGGGTAGACGAAATCAATGCGCTGGAAGCGGAATTCCAAGAGAAAAGTAACGACGAGTTGCGCGGCATGACGGCTGAGTTCCGTCAGCGGATCGCCGACGAGACCAACGAGCTGCGCGAGGAGTTGGCCGCAGCCCAGCGCCACTATCTCGACGTGCTGGGCACCGACGAACAAAAATACGCGCGCATCGAGCTTGACCGCCTCAAAAAAGAACTGCTGGTCGCCGAAGGCGACATCCTCGACGAGATCCTGCCCGAAGCATTCGCCGCGGTGCGTGAAGCCAGCAAGCGCACCACGGGTCTGCGCCACTACGACGTGCAATTGCTGGGCGGCATGGTGCTCCACTCGGGCACGATCGCCGAGATGAAAACGGGCGAAGGCAAAACGCTGGTTGCTACGCTGCCTCTCTATCTCAACGCGCTGGCCGGTCGTGGCGCACATTTGGTCACACCGAACGACTACCTTTCCAAGGTCGGTCTGCAATTGATGGGGCCAATCTATCATGTGCTGGGGCTAAGCGCGGCGGTGATCCAGAACAGCGCCGGTGCGCCCGACGGCGGCAGCTTCCTCTACGACCCAGAATATCCCAACGCCGATGACCGCTTCCTCTCCCTGCGCCCCATCAAACGCGCCGAAGCCTATCAGGCCGACATCACTTATGGCACCAACAACGAATTCGGCTTCGACTATCTGCGCGACAACATGGCGACCGAGCTGGATCAGTGCGTTCAACGTGAGCTCCACTTCGCTATCGTCGATGAGGTGGACAACATCCTCATCGACGAGGCGCGCACGCCCCTCATCATCTCGGGCGAGTCACGGGAAAGCTCCAATTACTATGTAGATTTCGCCGCGCGTGTGCAAAGGTTACGGCCAGAAATCGATTTCGTCATCAACGAGAAGGACCGCATCGCCACGCTGACCGAAGAAGGCATCGCGACGATGGAGCGCATGTTGGGCGTCGAAAATCTCTATGCGCCCGAACACTTCGAGATGATCCCCTACTTGGACAACGCCCTGCGCGCCCATGCTCTCTACAAGCGGGACAAGGATTACATCGTGCGCGATGGCAAAGAGGTGATCATTGTCGACGAGTTCACCGGGCGCCTGATGGAAGGGCGACGCTACAGCGAAGGGTTGCATCAAGCCATTGAGGCCAAAGAAAACGTCAAGGTGCAAAAAGAATCCAAGACGCTGGCGACTATCACCTTCCAAAATTTCTTCCGCATGTACAACAAGCTGGCCGGCATGACCGGTACGGCCAAGACCGAGGAAGAGGAATTCCAACGCATCTACAATCTGGATGTAGTGATGGTGCCCACTTATCGGCCAGTCGTGCGTGAAGATCTGCCAGATCTGGTCTATCGCACCGAAGCCGCCAAGTTCAAAGCAGTGTTGGATGATATCGAGAGCGCGCACAAGCGTCGCCAGCCGGTCTTGGTGGGCACCGTCGCCATCGAGACCAGCGAACGCCTGAGCGCCATGCTCAAGCGGCGGGGCATTGACCACGAAGTGCTCAACGCCAAGAATCACGAGCGAGAAGCCACCATTATCGCCCAGGCAGGTCAGCCGGAAGCCGTCACCATCGCCACGAACATGGCTGGCCGCGGCGTAGACATTCTGTTGGGCGGCAACGCCGAAGGCATGGCGCGCGAGCAGTTGCGCAAAGAGCAGATCGACCTGGCCGAGATTCCCCAACGAGCCTGGAACGAATGTCTGGAGATGATCAAACACGGTAAGAATCCCACCGAGGAATACAACACTCGTTGGGCCGAGGTGCTCTACGAAAAATTCCAGCAGACGGAACGCGACAAGAAATTCGTCCAGGAAGTGGGCGGGCTGCACGTGGTGGGCACCGAACGCCACGAAGCGCGGCGCATCGACAACCAGTTGCGTGGACGTTCGGGTCGTCTGGGCGACCCAGGCAGCAGCCGCTTCTACTTGAGCATGGAAGATGAACTCATGCGGCGCTTTGGCGGCGACCGGATGGGAAGCATTATGAGCCGGCTGGGCATGGAAGAAGACATGCCCATCGAGGCGGGTTTGGTCTCCAAGGCCATCGAGAGCGCGCAGATGCGGGTCGAGGGCTACAACTTCGACATGCGCAAGCACGTGCTCCAGTATGACGAGGTGGTGAACGAGCAGCGCAACCGCATCTACGAGCAGCGACGGCGCATCCTGGTGGAGCCTTCCTTGCGCAACAGCATCATCGACATGATCAGCGACGAGATTGCCGGCCTGGTCGTAGAGTTCACCCAGGGAGATCTGGACGATGAATGGCCGTTGGACAATCTAGCCCAGGCTCTGGCCGGCGTCTTTCCGCTGCCTCCTGGTTTTGACTCGGCTCAATGGCGCGAGAAGAAGCGCGAGGAGATCGAAGATCGGGCGATTGTCATGGCTGTCGCCGCCTATACGGCCAAAGAACAGATCGTCACACCCGAAATCATGCGCGTGATGGAAAAGCGCATCATGCTTGGGGCGGTGGACAACCGCTGGGTCAATCACCTGACAGACCTGGATCATCTGCGCGAGGGCATCGGGTTGCGCGCCTTTGCCCAGGTTGACCCCCTGGTGGCTTACAAGCGGGAAGCCTTCGCCATGTATTCAGAGTTGATGAACGACATCCGGGGAGACATCGTGCGGGCGGTCTTTGCCTTCCAATTGATCACTTCTCAGCCGCAAACCAGCGCGGCCGCGTCTCAGGGCCAAGCGCGGCGCCCTGCTTTGCCGGCCATGCCTCCGCCCATCGCTCGCAACATCCGCACCAACCGCGAACCGGAAAAACCCCAGACTGTGCGCAAGAGCGGCCCCCAGCTTGGTCGCAACGACCAATGTTGGTGCGGCAGCGGCAAGAAGTACAAGAACTGTCACATGGAAAGCGACAAGGCCCAACAGGGCGGCGGTCAGCGCATGGCGGCCAAACGATAGAGCCGGATAGTGAGAGTCTAAAAGCCGTGTTGCCCGACAAAGGCGCGCTATGTATGCTGAAATTGGATTGAGAACAGTTCCCTGAGAGCAGTAATATCAAGTTTGGGATGCTGATAAGGAGCATAATCATGAAAATTACTGCAGCTGTATTGCGAGAGAAGACCAGGCCATTCACCATTGAAGAGGTCGAACTGGACGCACCTCAGGCTGACGAAATCCTTGTACGCATCATCAGCGCCGGCATTTGCCACACGGATCTGGTGATCCGTGACCTGCCTTATCCGCCGCCGCTGCCATCTGTTTTGGGACACGAGGGTGCTGGCGTCGTCGAAGCTGTGGGCGAGCGTGTGCGCAAGGTCAGGCCGGGCGACCATGTAGTGCTGAGTTACATGTCGTGTGGCAGCTGCGCAAACTGTCAGCAGGGCGCGCCAGCTTATTGCGGACAGTTCTTTGCCGCCAACCTGGGGGGTGTGCGAGTTGATGGCTCGACAACTCTGCACAAAGATGGCGAGGCCGTCTATGGGCGGTATTTCGGGCAATCGTCGTTTGCGACCTATGCCCTCGCCAGTGAGCGCAACGTGGTCAAAGTGCGCGCTGATGCGCCCCTGGAATTGTTGGGGCCGTTGGGCTGCGGCGTTCAGACCGGAGCAGGTGGCGTCCTCAATAGCCTGCGCGTGCGGGCTTGCTCATCGATTGCAGTCTTTGGCGTCGGATCGGTAGGACTGAGTGCTGTCATGGCTGCTGTGGTCGCAGGGTGCACAACCATCATCGGCGTAGACATCAACCCGGCGCGCTTGGAGCTTGCCAAAACGCTGGGCGCAACCCACACGATTCATGCTGGTCAGGATGACCCGGTGGCGGTGATACGCTCCATCACGGGGGAGGGCGTTCATTACAGTCTGGAGACCTCGGCATTGCCCAGAGTCTTGCGCCAAGCCGTCGACTCGCTGTGCGCCCTGGGAGTGTGCGGCTTAATCGGCGCTGCACCGCCCGGGGTGGAGGTGAATCTGGATATGAATGCCATTCTCACCGGTCGCAGCGTGCGCGGCATTCTGGAAGGCGACAGCATTCCCGACATCTTTATTCCCCAATTGATCGATCTCTATATGCAGGGGCGTTTTCCCTTTGATCGTCTCGCCAGCTTCTACCCTCTGAAAGAGATCAACCAGGCGATGACGGATTCGGAGCAAGGACGCGTCGTCAAGCCCATATTGATGATGAGATAGACAGCTGAAGTATTATAAAAAACTTGCCATGTTGTTTTTGTGTAACGTCACCGTCGAACGCCCAGCATCCATGACTCAGCGCGATTCCTTTTCATGTTGGGCGCCAAGCAGGAGATCTGATCTCGGTCTGTGGAAATACTCAAAATAAACCGGAAGCCGGACTTGCAAGTGACCGGCGCTTTGGAAGCGCCGGTCACTTTAGGGGCGCCGACCAATCCGATGAGGAGGATGTGGTGATTACAGTACGGCGTTCATGCCCCCTTCCGGGGTGCAATTGTAGATGAGAATCCCTCTGTGCTCTCTAGGGTAAGTGATTTTCGCACCAGGTAATCGCAAGTCTCCCACAAGCGCCTTTCTCAGTATTGCGCAAGAAACCAGCTTCTCTCTTGTCGTTCACGCCCCTGATCGCATATGCCCCGCATCAATCCACAGCGGCTTCGGCTGCACGGGGCAGGGTCGTTTGGGCGAGTTGCGCCTGTGTCGCCTCACGGAATGTAACCAGCCGACGCTTATTTTCATCCCAAAGAGCCAGGTAGATCGTTTTTAGACTGCTCGCCAACGTCAGGTGAACGACGCGCTGAAAGAGCGGATTCTCCTCATGGCATTGGGGCAGATTGTAATTGGGGATGCGCGGGCTGAGGTGATGGATGTGATGGAAACCGATGTTGCCGGTGAACCACTGGAGAACTTTGGGCAGGTGATAATAGGAGCTGCCGTGCATGGCTGCCAGCGTGAAGTCCCATTCAGGAGTGTGCTCCCAATAGGTGCGCTCGAACTGGTGTTGAATATAGAACATCCAGGTGCCCACACTGGCCGCAATCAGGATGGTGGGAAGAGCGATAGCCAGGACTGGGACAAAGCCGAGCCAGAAGCCGAAGATCAGAAACAGGGCCAAAATTGCCGCATCCGTCCACCAGACTGATGCACGCTCGGAGTTGCGCCAGTCTTTTTCCACCCACAGGGGCAGCCGCTGCGCCACGACGAAATTCAGGCTAGGGATGACGCCAAAAAGCACCAGCGGATGGCGAAAGATGCGATATTGTAATTTTTTCAGGGTCGGCGCTGAAAGATATTCATCGACTGTCATCGTCCACACGTCTCCCACGCCACGCTCTTCCAATTCGGCGTGATGCGCGTGGTGCAGCGCATGGGACTTGCGCCAGTAGTGATAGGGCGTCAGCGTGAGCACGCCGCAGATGGAGCCAACGATATCATTAGCCCGGCGCGACTTGAAAAATGAGCCGTGTCCACAGTCATGTTGTATGATAAAGATGCGCACGGCGAAGCCCGCAGCCGGGATAGCCAAGAGAATAGTCAGCCAATAGCCGATCTCAAGACTCAGATACATCAATATCCAAAAGAGAAACAGTCCCCCAAACGAGTTGATGATCTGCCACGTACTTTTGCGCACATCTGGCTGTTGGTACTTCTTTACAATCGATCGCCAACCATCATATGCGGCGGATGTCGGCTCTGGCTGAAACTTACTCACTACGCGCTCCTTTGAAATAACGATTCGACTCGGACGACTTGACTTCTCTGTTGGAAAATGCTGAAATCGCAATGATTTGCAGATTCCAGCGAATGCTTGCGGCCCCGGTGAACAGGCGCACTAAACACAACATACTATCATCTGTACAATGATCGCGCAAACGCTACATTAGGGCACAAAGATGAAAGGTAATACATGGCGGCTGTGGTTCTGCTCCCTGGTTCTGTTGATCTCTGCCGGCTGCCAACCCATCCAGCACCCCACAACGGACTCGTCTACGCCTGCTGCCGTCATCTCCCGTGATGGGCAGCCTGCTCTGGTGGGGAGTTGGCGAGGCTCTATCGCCGTCGCCGGGATGGAACTGGAAATTTTGGTTGACTTCACTGGGGAGGGCGACGCCTATACCGCCGTGATGGATATTCCTCAACAGGGTGCAGTCGACCTGCCCGTCACAGACATCAGCGTGACGCCTGCGGGAGTTCACTTTCAGATTCTCTCCGGGCCCCAGACTGCCTACTTCGATGGAATGCTCAACGACAACGATGAAATCACCGGCGTTTTCGCGCAATCTGGCGTTGAGGGCAGCTTCACCCTGCGCCGGGTGGATGAGGAGGTAGCCGCTCCGCCCATCGCCGCAACGTACATAGATCCGCTGGGGCGTTTCTCTACGCCCATCCCCACCAATTGGACGGTGAGCGAGCAAGAAGGGTTCGTCACCTTTGCAGACCCGGATGAGTCGCTGCGAATTCACGCCGCGGTTATCGCAAGCGATGACGCGCCTGCCGCCATTGCGGCCGCCTGGACATTGGCCGAACCTGATTTCGGTTTTCCTGTGCGTGAAGTGCTCGAGCCGCCTTCCCAAGAGGGCGTTGAGCGCACTGTCGTTGTGAATTACTCGGTTGGCTCTGATAGTCGGTTTGTGCAGGGTTATGGTCAGCTCCATGACGGCGCAACCTATGTGCTTCTCTTCGATCTGGGGCTGGAGGGACTGCAGCGCCGGGCTGCGCAGATCAACACCATCGTCACAGGATTCAAGATCATCGGCGCGGCGCATACCGACTTGAGCGCCGTGCAGCCTAAACCGTTCGACCCGGCGCTCGCCCAGCAGTGGAGTGAATTCATCACAGACACACTGGATGCCTTTCATGTCCCGGGCGCAGCCGTGGCTGTGGTGCAAAACGGCGAGGTCGTCTTCAGCCAGGGTTTTGGCTTTGCCGATCGAGAACGCCAGACGCCCATGACGCCCGCCACGCACATGATGATCGGCTCAACCGGCAAGAGCCTGACGACGCTGCTCATGGCAACGCTCGTCGACGACGGCTTGATTACGTGGGACACCCGCGCTGTCGAAATCGATCCCGGCTTCGCCGTAGCCGATCCAGAGCTGAGCCAGACACTGACCATGCGCAATCTGGTGTGCGCTTGCACCGGTGTGCCTCGCCGCGACCTGGAACTGGCCTTCAACTCCGACGAGCTGACGGCCGCCGACATCATTTCGTCGTTGGCGACCTTCGAGTTCTTCACCGCTTTTGGCGAGACCTTTCAATATAGCAATCAGCTGGTGGCGACGGCCGGCTATCTTGCGGGCATGGCTGCTGGCGGAGACAGGAACGATCCCTATGCCGCCTATGCCCAGGCGTTGAAAGAACGGGTTCTCGACCCCATGGGGATGGAAAACACGACGCTCTCCTTTGACGAGGTGCGCCAACGCGACGCGTATGCCACGCCCCACGCCATCGATCTGAGCTATGTCTATCGTCCCATCTCGTTGGAAGTCGAGAACCTTCTCACGCCGGTGGCCCCGGCTGGCGCGCACTGGTCCACACTGGAGGATATGACGCGCTATATGATCATGCAACTGAATGGGGGCGTCGCATCGGGTGGGACACGCGTCGTTTCGACTGAAAACCTGACGGTGACGCGTACACCCCAGGTGGCGATCAGCGCACAGAGCGACTACGGGTTGGGTTGGATGGTCAGCTCGTACAAGGGTCAGCCGGTGATTCAGCATGGCGGCAACACCATCGGCTTCACCTCAGAGTTCGCTTTCCTGCCCCAAGCCAACCTGGGCGTCATCGTGCTGGCGAATGCGCAGGGTGCAAACGGCTTCACCGGCGCAGTGAGTACGCGCCTGCTGGAGCTACTCTTTGATCTGCCGTCCGAGGTCGAACCCAACCTGGAATTCACCATGCAGCAGATGGAGAAACAGCGCACTGAACTGGCGGAAAAAATGGGCGACACGGTTGATGTGCAGACGGTGACGCCCTGGCTGGGGAACTACAGTGAACCAGCATTGGGCGCTATCGCCTTGGAAGTGGCGAACGGCGAGCTGATTTTGGATACTGGGGAGTTTCGCAGCCGGGTGCGCCCCTATAAGGACGAGAATGTCGCTTTCGACGGCTACGTTCTCTATGACCCGCCGCTCCCCGGCGTGACGCTCCGTCTGGAACGCAACGAGGTTGACGCTCCCATCGTGATCCTGGGGCAGGGTCTGGTGGAATACACGTTCATGCGCAACGACTGACGCAGACCCTCGTGTGGTGACAAACCGCACAGACGGTAGAGCTGACGCGGGAAGGCAACGTGTAGAGCGAGCAGGCGAATCGCTCTACACTGTAATTCACCCAAACCCTACGCCATAACCCCGCAAGACATGGCGCGCCACCACACTCTTGTGCACTTCATCTGGCCCATCATAGATGCGCGCGCCGCGCTCATGGCGATACCAATAGGCCAGCACCGTGTCGTCGGTGACGCCCAGCGCCCCATGCACCTGTACAGCGCGGTCCAGCACCCTCATCAACACGTCTGCCACAAAGAATTTGATGGTGGAGACCTCGATGCGCGCCGCCTTGCTGCCTTCGGCGTCGATGCGCCGCGCTGCATCCAGAACCAGCAGCCGGGCTGCGTTGATTTCAGCGCGGCTTTCGGCGATCCAGTTCTGCACCGTTTGCTGCTGCGCCAGGAGCTTGCCAGGCGCCAGCTCACGGCGCAGGGCGTGACGGCAGAGCAAGTCGAGGCTGCGCTCGCAGATGCCGATCCAGCGCATGCAGTGATGGATGCGCCCGGGCCCCAGGCGCAGTTGGGCAATGGCAATGCCCTCGCCCTCCTTGCCCAACAGATTGGCGCGGGGCACGCGACACTGGTCAAAGCGCAGTTCGGAATGACTGAGAAAGCCTTCGCCTTCCTCGCCCATGATCTTGATGCGCCGCACGTGGGTATAGCCCGGCGTGTTCGTGGGCACAATGATCTGGCTGGCGCGGCTGTAGGCTCCTGCGTCGGGATTGGTGACAGCCATCACGATAGCAAAGCCTGCGCCATCGGCCGCGGTGGAAAACCACTTGTGGCCGTTGATCACGTAGTCATCGCCGTCGTGTATGGCAGTCGTGCTCAGCCAAACGGGATTCGAGCCGGCATGTTCCGGCTCGGTCATGGCGAAGCAGCTCCGCATCTCCCCTGCAAGCAGCGGACGCAGATAGCGTTCCTGTTGTTGCACCACACCAAACTTGTGAAGAATTTCCATGTTGCCGATGTCGGGCGCGGCGCAGTTGAAGGTGAAGTGTCCCAGCGGCGTGCGACCAAGCAGCTCGCTCACCAGGGCAAACTGGCTCAGCGTCAACCCCATGCCGCCCTCCTCCGCTGGGAAGTGAGGCAGCCACCAGCCCCGCGCTTTCACCTCCTGGCGTTTGGCCTGGATGAGCGGCGCGACCGCGCCAAAACCCTGCTGAAGTAAGATAGGTTCCAGGGGAACCAACTCCTGCTCCACAAATTCGCGCATGAGCGCCAGCGTGTGGGTCAACGTATCATTCATTGCACACCTCTTTTTCACACCCTTTTTCACACCAATAGTCCTGCATCAACTCAGCGACCCACGCGGGCTGCGTCACCGGCTCCCGGGGCAAGAACTCAACCATCACCGGTTTGATGTCCAGCACGGGCGTTCCTTCGACCGCATCCAGACCTTGTATGATGAGCATACGCTCTGTGCGCCGCAGCAGGCGAACGATCGTTGCCCCCAGGCGGTTGGGGCGACTCTTGCCGCGCTGGGCAAAGATGCCCACCAGCGGCCAATTGGGGTTGTCGCGCGGGTGACGTGCGCCGGTGACAACGGACTCTTCTGCAACGAGATGAAAATGATAGATGATCTCCAGGTGCGAAAAGGTCTCCAACCCATCCAGGGCCTCGGCGGGCAGCCAGTCGTCGAGCGTGATTTCCGAGACCACATCACCCCAATGGTCGTCGCTCGTTTCCACGCGCGGGCTGTGCACTGTTGCGATGGGTCGTAATATGATCATTCCCTATTCTCCGCGCAGATAACTCACAATGATTTGGTGGACGATGCGCTCCACCGGCGCATGGTCGTCGGTGAAGATCGTTGCGTCCAACGGCAGCTGGGCAACGCGCGCCAAAGGCGCGGCCTGGGCAACAAAGTTGTGAAACTCATCAGGAAGCGACGACGGGAGCGCAGCAACAGATTGGCGAAAACTATCCAGGTCTTTGGGCTGCATGGTCGCCACGAGCAATGTGTTCCCCAGCTGGTCGGGCGGACCTGGCTCGTCGATGAGGAAGACGCTGGGGAAGACCGCGCCGACGGTCGCCGCCAGCGCATCCACCAACGCGTAGTTGTCCGTCGTGCGCCCCACATTAATGGCCAACACGCCGTTATGGTTCAAATGGGCGCGCGCTAGCTCGAAAAACTCCAGCGTAGTCAAGTGAAAGGGGATGTAGGGCGGGCGATAAGCGTCCACCGCGATCATGTCCCACTGTGCATCCGCGGGCTGCTGCGATAACCACGCCCGGCCATCCGCCGCCACAGCCGTCAGGTTCGGCTGGTTCATGCCAAAGAAACGCTCTCCCACTTCGATGATCTGGGGATCCAGCTCCACGCCGGTGATGGGAATTGGGCCGAAAATGTTGGTGAAAAGCTCGCTGACAGTGCCGGCAGCCAGACCAATGATGAGCAGATTGTCCACGGGCGATTCATCCTGGCGGCCCTCGCGCCATAGGGGCGCCAACAGGAAGTAATCCCAGATGCCGTTGCTCAGCAGCTCGTCCGGGTGGGCAACGCTGTGGATGCCCACCCCATCGTTGAGCTTCAGGTGGCGCTCGCTGCCCCACTGCCGCACGGCAATATAGTTGTACAGACTCTCATCTTCATAGATGATCTCGCCCTTGCGGCCATCGTCCCACGCCAGGCGAATGGAGGCATCAGCCTGACTCCACCAAGCCAACAACGCCACGATGATGAGACCCGTCAAAGGAATCCAACGACGGGGGCGACGTATGCTGGTAAGGGTCAACACAGCAAGAAGGGTCAGGGCCAGCAGGAAAAAGGTCCAGCGCGTCCCCACGGCCGGAATCAGCACGAGCACAGGCAGAAATGCGCCAACCAGGCTGCCG
Organism: uncultured Caldilineaceae bacterium; assembly: GCA_964560495.1. Taxonomy (GTDB): domain Bacteria; phylum Chloroflexota; class Anaerolineae; order Caldilineales; family Caldilineaceae; genus UBA5069. The sequence goes on along the minus strand of CAZLMM010000022.1, from coordinate 7,928 downwards.
GCTGTGCCCACGGCGTAGAGGCGGCCCGCCACGCTGCCCGCGTGTTCGGTTTCAATCAGAGAGAGGCGCACTGCCCACGGGCTGGCCGTCCCCAAGAGGATACCCGGCGCGCTGAAGAGCAACAAGATGGCGAAAAGCGAACCGAGCAGGAGTTCGAGCGCAAAGTCATCCAGTCCGAAGGCTGCCCAACGCAGCACGGGACGACTGAGGGCCGGAATGAGGGCCACGCCTACGGCAGCCAATGTCAGGGTCACGTCGAGAGCTGCGCGCCTGGGAAAGCGGTCCGCCAGCCAGCCCCCCAACCACGCGCCTACGGCCAGATAGAGCAGGATCAGGCCGATGAGCGCCGCCCAGACGATCTGGTTGGTTCCAAAAGCTGGCTCTAACAGCCGCGCTGCGCTCAGTTCCATTCCCAGAGTCACGAAGCCGGTGGTGAAAAGCAGCAAAGGGAGGCTGCAGCGTCCGGGCGACTTCATGACTCGACCTGTTTACTCATCCAGAATGCCCTGGGAAAGGTCGGGCGGTAGCATGGCAGGTCGCTGGCATGTACTTTCCAGATACACAGCCTGACCTGTATCCGAAGAGTCGTGAATGGCGCACATGATGTCAAGAATGTGATAGGCCAGAGTACCATTGGCGCGGTGGTCGCGTCCATTCTCGATGGCATGGGCCATGTCGGCCACGCCCAGGCCGCGAGAATTTTCGGCGTAGCCATGGCTCAGAGGCATTTCACGCCATTCCTTCTCACGCCCGATGCGCACAAAGACCGGCCCGCCAAAAGTGTTAGGGTCAGGCAGGCGCATGCTTCCTTCTGTGCCATAGATCTCAAGCCAGGGCAGCGTGGAGGCCCACACGTCGAAGGTGGTGACGATGGTGGCGATGGCGCCGTTGGCAAAATCAAGAAGGCCGACAACATGAGTGGGCACCTGCACATCGATCACCTGGCCGCTGAGGGGCTGGCTGGTGATGGTGCGCTGGGGAAAAGTCGTCCGCGTCGAGCCATTGACGCGGGCCACCGGCCCCATGAGAGATACCAGCGCGGTCAGATAGTAGGGTCCCATGTCGAACATGGGGCCGCCGCCGGGTTGATAGTAGAAAGCCGGGTTGGGGTGCCAATTCTCGTGACCATGGGAGATCATGTTGGCTGTGGCAGCCACCGGCTCGCCAATGATCCCCTCGTCGATGAGCTTGCGGCAGGTTTGTAGGCCGCCCCCCAGAAAGGTGTCGGGCGCGCACCCCACGCGCAGACCCTTATTGTGCGCCGCCTCGAGCACCTGTCGCCCACTGGCGCAATCCAGGGCCAGTGGCTTTTCACTATAGACTGACTTGCCGGCCTCAATGGCCGCCAGGTCGATCTCGGCGTGGGCGCCCGGGATGGTGAGATTGATGATGAGGTCGATGGAAGGATCAGACAGCAACTCATCTACGGACAGGGCGTGGATGTTGTACTGATTGGCTTTGGCCTGCGCGCGTTGCTGATCGATATCGGCGCAGGCGGTGATGTGGAGAATGGGGAATTTACTGCCTGCTTTCAGATAGATGTCGCTGATGTTGCCGCAGCCGATGATGCCGATGTTGGTCATGGTGTGGTGACTCGTGAATGTGACGAAACAAGACCGATAGGATGATTGTAGCAGAGAACGCGTGGACGACCTAGTGCTTTGACCACTCAATTCTTAGAATCATCGAGTATGAACTTCCCGTTATCAACCTTCCAGGAAGCTCGGAGCTTCCTGGAAGGTTGATAATACTTTGACGAGTACTAACCTTTCAGGTTATGCTAAAATGGTAATCCGAAAGGTCAGAACGGACCATGAACGGACCATGCCTGAAACGCGATTTGTTGCGCCGATCCAAGGTAGCGCTGTAGATCGATACAGACATTACCATGTTTGGGAAGGAGGTGTGCTCCTTGCGTTTGTAATCCAGTATGAAGCTGAGATTGACGGCAAATGGCGAGAAATCGTTCGCTACGACACTGCACACGGGCGTCCACATAAGGATGTATTGCATCCTGACGGCGTAGAAACAAAAGAGGAATTCCCCCACTACACGAACGCCGAAGTGTTGACGTATGGTCAAAATGACATTCGCAAGAACTGGTGCAAATACCGCGAGCAGTACGAGCGAGAATTGAAGAGGTCAAGATGATGAATAGCTTGTTTACGGAAAAGTATGATGAGCTGTTTACCGAGTTCAACCATTATCTGCTTGAACATCCTGAATTTGCCCGGCGCATTCCAAACGATGCTCTCGTAGTGTTGCTGGACAAGAATGACCCAACATTCAACCGCGAAAACCTGCGTCGCGTCAAGAGCTACCTCCAGCATGATGATAACCCCGAACGTACTGTTGTTTACATCCAGGTTGGTCGACTCGCCCCTGTCAAATCTCGTCTGCGGAATCTGCGTTTGATGACGCATGAACCCGACTATGCAGCTTAATTTCCATCCAAGATTGCGACCGTCGCGCCCCAAAAAGTATGTATGGTTGCCAGATTCTGGATTGTAGATAGACCGAACGTCAAACCCGCCAGGCGTGTCAACCTGGGTCATCAGCTTGGGTGAAGCGGCCAGATCGTGTAGAATGCTCGACTTGGCGCGGGAAAATTCGCCGGTCGCAGCGGCGCAGCGCCCAGAGGAAATATCTTGAGCGAGACACAATCAGCACGGACTGAAGCGCCGGCGCCCCGTTTGACCGTAGTGATTCCCACATATAACGAAGCGGACAACCTGCCGGCCATCAGCGAGGTGATCTTTGCACTGCCCATTCCTGGCCTTCACTTGCTGGTGGTGGACGACAATTCACCCGACGGCACCGGCGCAGTCGCAGATGCGATTGCCGCACGCGTCAACGGCGCAAGTCCTGCGCAACCCCGTATGAGCATCATTCATCGCCAGGCCAAAGGAGGGCTTGGCACTGCTTATGTGGTCGGTATGAGCCGCGCGCTCTCCGATGGCGCAGACTACGTCGTCCAGATGGACGCCGACTTCAGTCACTCGCCCAGCTACATCCCGCGCATGTTGGGCGTTCTCCAGGCTACGGACGCCGATGTGGTGATCGGCAGCCGCTATGTGCCGGGCGGCACGCTGGATGAGGGCTGGTCCTGGTGGCGGCGGGTGGTCTCGTGGTGGGCGAATCTCTACAGCCGCATGATCCTCGGTCTGCGCATCCGCGACATGACGGCGGGATTCAAACTGTGGCGGCGTCAGGCGCTCCTGGACATCGGGCTGGAGAACGTGCGCAGCAACGGCTATAGCTTTCAGGTGGAAATGGCATACCTTAGCGAGAAACTGGGCTTTCACATCGTGGAGATTCCCATCCACTTCGAAGACCGGCGCATCGGCCAGAGCAAACTCGATGTTCCTGTCAAGTTGGAATCGGCCTGGCGCACGTGGCAGATTCGCTGGCGTTACCGACACCTCTCCCGGCGTTCCCGCCCGTCGCCGGGGCTTTCTTCTGGCGCGCTCTCCACCGAAACGACCAAATAGGGGCGTTGTAGCCGACCTTCATGCACCGCCTGTCTCGTCATCGCAGCGATCTGCTGGCGCTCCTCACCATCTTGCTCCTGGCGCTCCTGTGGTTTGCGCCTGTCCTCTTTCCAAGCCTATCGGGGAAAGGCCTGCTGCCCTATGACAATCTCTACGCTTTCGAGCCATGGCGCAGCCTCCACCCCGATCTGATCCCACACAACGAACTGCTCTCGGACCTGGTATTGGAGAACATGGTTTGGAAGCAGCACACAAGGCAGACATTGGCCGCCGGCGAGCTGCCGCTGTGGAATCCCCAGATCTTCACAGGCATCCCCTTTCTCGCCGGCGGCCAATCGAGCGTTTTCTATCCGCTGAGTCTGCTCTTCTATTTGCTGCCGTTGGACGCAGCATACGGTTGGTTCACTGCTTTGCAGGTCGCACTGGCCGGCGTGAACATGTACATTTTGGGGCGCGTGTTGCGTTTGCGTCCGCCGGCTGCGTTGTTGGCCGGCGTGGTCTACATGTTCAGCGGCTTCCTCATGGTGAGCGTGGTCTTCACCATGTTCCTGGCGGCGACGCCATGGTTGCCCTTGCTCCTGGCGGTGATCGAGGTCATCATCGGCAAACAGGAGAGAAAAGGGGTCGCCAGCTTTCGCCCCATTCCCTATGTGATCGTCGGCGCGGTGGTCATCGGGCTGGTTGCCCTGGCCGGCCACCCAGAGCTGATCTATTACATGCTCATTGTCGCTGCGCTCTATAGCCTCATGCGGCTGCTCGTCGCCTGGCGCGCCATTCACCATTCACAATCTACAATTGACAATTCACCGCCTGGTCATGGCTCCATCGTCCGCCGCCTGTTCATTTTGTCCTTGTGGTTGTTGGCGATGAGTGTGTTGGGTCTGGCGTTGGGAGCGGTCCAGTTGATCCCGCTTGTGGAGCTGCTGCCCCTCAACTTTCGCGCCGGTTCGGTCTCGTTGCAGCAAGTGTTGGAGTGGGCCTGGCCCACCCGCCAGATTCTTACCTTTTTTCTGCCCAATATCTTTGGCAGCCCCAGCCATCATCACTGGTTCGATTTGTGGAACGGTCAATGGGTGCAGGCGACGGTCAACGTGGCGGGCGCGCCTGCTGAGACGATCTTCTGGGGTGTAAAGAATTATGTTGAAGGCGGCAACTACCTGAGCATCGCCGCCTGGCTGCTGGCTGCTGTGGCCGTCGTCAGCGCGCTGATCCAGGCGGCGCCGCGGCGGCGTGGTCAATCCGACGGGCAGCGCGTTTTCGCTGTCTGGTTCTTCCTGGCGCTGTCGGTCGTCTCGCTGCTCTTCGCCTTTGGCTCGCCGCTCTACGCTTTGCTCTACTATGGACTGCCAGGCTGGAATCAGCTGCACAGCCCCTTCCGCTGGGTCTTTCCTTTCACGCTGAGCATGGCTGTGTTGGCCGGGTGGGGGCTGAACGTGTTATGGGTGGCAGTGGGCAGAGGGCAGGATGCAGGCAGCGGAGGGCAAGTTGTCTACCGGTTGATTGCCATCGCAGCCATGCTGGTCGGCGCCGGCGTCTTGTTGCTTGTGTTGGCGAGCCGTGTTGCGCCAGACCCCTTCATCGCTCTGGGCGAGCGCATCCTGGCAAGCAGCGACCTTTCCCAGGCCGTCTTCGCGGATGGGCGTATGTTCTGGGGTTATCAGTCACTCAACCTTCTCCAATTCGGCTTCTTTGCCCTCCTCGCTGGCCTGTTGGTCTGGCTGTTGACGCGCAACGCCGCCGGACAACCAAGCCGGACCTCTAGCGATGAGACATTGCCCGCCTCCCATTCACAATTCACAATTCATCGTTTACCATTCATCATTTCCATCGTTCTTACCCTGCTCATCGTCGCCGATCTTTTCCTCGCTCACGGGCGTTTCAACCCGGCGGTGGATGTCACCTTGGCGCCGACGAACGAACAAAACATACCGGCGGCGGTGCGCTTCATCCAGGAACGGGAAGCCAACCAGTCGCCAGCGTCCTGGCGTTTCACTACCTTCAACCTGCCCGGCGAAAAAACTTTCAACGCCAACGTGGGCATGGTCTATGGCTGGCACGACATCCGCGGCTACGATTCCATCATCCCGCGCCAATATGTGGCTTTCATGGATCGCATCGCGCCCCAGGAAAACGAGCTGCTCTACAACCGCATCGCGCCGCTCTACAGCAATGTCACGGGCGATCCCTACGCTATATTGGATAACCCGCTGTTGGACTTGCTCAACGTCAAGTATGTGCTCACAGAGCACGTAATCCCCAACCCGGGCTGGCAAGAGATCTATCGCGACGATTCCATCGGCATCTATGAAAACCGCGAGGTCATGCCGCGCGCCTTCATTGCTCACGAGGCACGCGTTGCGTCTGCCGCCGATCAGCCTCTGCTGGAGAGCAACCTCCGTTCCACGGTCTTGATCGAGGAGTCGCCCGCCGACCCCAACGCGCTCAATCCGGCCAGCCCGCAGCTGGCCGACGCGCGGATCAGCCGCGCCACGGCCAACGAGGTTTTTGTAGATGTGAACCTGAGCGACCGGGGCTGGCTGGTGCTGACCAACGCCTTTTTTCCTGGCTGGAAAGCCTATGTGCGTCCTTTTGGCGGCGGCGAAAACGAGGAAGTCGAGCTGCCCATCCAGCGCGCCAATGGCGCGTTTTGGGCTGTCTACCTGCCGCGCGACGGTCAATGGACGGTGCGCTTCGTCTACACGCCCATGAGCTTCAAGCTGGGGCTGTATGTTTCTTTTCTGGCAGGGATGGCGCTGCTGCTGTTGGGTCTTTATTGGGCGTGGGGGCGTTACTACCGCCCCGAGGCCACAACGGGCGAAGCGCGCACTGTGGCGAAGAATTCGCTTGCGCCCATGCTGCTCAGCCTAACCAATAAGGTGATCGACTTTGCCTTTGCCATGCTCTATGTCCGCCTGTTGGGGCCGGCGGATACGGGCAAGTGGTATTTCGTCGTGGCGCTCTATGGCTTCTTCGAGATCATCAGCCGCTATGGGTTGGGCACCCTGTTGACGCGCGATGTGGCCGAGGACAAGAATCGTTCCAGCCGCTATCTGACCAATGTCCTGGGCCTGCGCACGCTGCTGTGGCTGGCGACGCTGCCCGTGCTGGCCGCTGTCACCTATTTCTACCACAACCTGGGCAGCCTGGACATCACCGTGTTGGGGTATCACCTGGGCAGTGCACGTGCGGTGAACATCCAGCCCATCGGCTTGCAAGAGGTGCAGGCAATTGCCATCCTGGCCTTCGCCATGCTCTTTGCCAACTGGGCGGACGCCTTCAGCAGCACCTTCTTCGCCTTCGAGAAGATGGAATACCCGGCTGGGCTGACCAGCGCGATGGCGATGCTCAAGGTGTCGTTGGGCGCGCTGGTGTTGCTGTTGGGGTGGGGTTTCGTTGGCTTGGCCGTGGTGAGCCTCTTTGTCAATGTGGTGCAGGTGAGCTGGCTCTATCTGATGGTGCGGAGCACGTTGTTCAAGCCCCAGTGGATTTGGGATTGGCCGCTGCAAAAGAACATGTTCCGTGTGAGCGGCCCCCTCATGATCAACCACCTGCTGGCGACCATCTTCTGGCGTATTGACATCTGGATTCTGCGCCCCCTGGCCGGCGCAGTGAGCGTCGGCCTCTACAGCATCGGGCTGAAATACATGGATGGGTTGAACATCATCCCCAGCATGTTCACCATGGCCCTCTTTCCCCTCATGAGTCGTTACGCCCGACGCGAAGGCGACAACTTGCTGCGTTCCTATGTGCTCAGCCTGCGCCTGCTGGTGATGGTGAGCCTGCCCATTGCGCTGGCCGTCACCTTTCTGGCGCGGCTACTGGTCTTCATCGTCGGCGGAGTACAATATCTCGATGTGCCGGGCGTCTTGCATGTTTTTGGGCGGGAGATTCCCTACATGGGCGGCGCCGACCTGGCCTTGCAGATCATCATCTGGAGCATCCCCATCGGCTTTGTCAACAGTGTAACGCAATACGTGCTGATCGCGGTGCATCAACAGCGGCGCCTGACGCGGGCGTTCATCATCGGCGTGGTCTTCAACGTGACGGGCAACCTGCTGCTCATCCCCAGTTTTGGCTACGTGGCGGCAGCCATTACCACCATCCTCAGCGAGTTCAGTCTGCTCTTTCCCTTCTACTACAGTGTGCGGTGCAACGTGGGCGTTGTGCCGTGGGCGTCGATTTTTGTGCGCCCGGCAGCAGCGACACTGCTCATGGGGCTGACGAGCGCGGCGCTCATCGGCTTGGGGATGATCGACCTGCTGGCCGTGGCGGTGGGCGGCCTGGTCTACATTGCTGCCCTGGCGCTGAGCGGCGCGTTTCGCAGCCCAGACATGGAAGTCATTGTTCGTGTGTTGCCCGCGGGCCGCTTGCGACACTGGTTTCTTTCACGCCAAACATAGTCTGCAAGACCGAGCAGTCCCAACATCAGAGACATTA
>CAZLMM010000021.1:53238-76795 GCA_964560495.1 uncultured Caldilineaceae bacterium | reverse complement strand
TCAGCATGACAAGAGCGGTGTTTCTTGCCCAAGTTATGCCACGCGGGGCATTGGAGCATGACAACCATTGGGTTACTTGCGCCCTCGTGTACTAGGAGCTTGCCAAGTATTACTGCCACATCTTCCTGGAAGCTGTGAGCTTCCAGGAAGATGCGATAGAAACCTCTTTGCAAATGGATTGACAGCAGACAACGATCTTCTGTATAATTCGAGCACCCAACAAGAATGGACGACGTCAATGTCCTGTTCTAACATTGGCTCCCGCTTTCTCAAACACTCGTGTTCGGCATGAACCATCCGCGGTTGCACCAACTCAGCCATTGCGCTCTGGCAGAAGGTGATCCTGCACAGGGTATTCTTTCCGCTGGTGAAACCGTCGTGGGTAGCTTTCTATCGTTCAATCTCAAACTTGTGAAAGGAACCACACAATGAAACACAATCCAATGAGCCGTCGCCAATTCTTGAAGGTCAGCGCCATGGCCGGCGGCGTGCTGGCCCTGGCTGCATGCGCGCCGGCTGGCGCGCCGGCGCCGGAAGCCGCTGCAGGCGATCAGGCGGCCGCGCCGCCGACCGAAGGGCAGACTGTTCAGTATTGGTACGCATGGGGCAATCTTGACCCGGCCATGGAGAAGATTGTCGCCACCGACGAATTCAAGGCGCATATGGGCGGCGCGACGGTGGAGTACAAAGGCTCGACTGGCATGGATCCACTGTTGACAGCTATTGCTGGCGGCACGCCACCCGACGGCGGCTCCAACTATCAGTACGTCAATCTCTATACCAGGGGCGCCACGATTGACGTGACAGATATGGTCAACGCCAGCACCCTCATCGACGGCGACGATGTGTTAGAGGGATTGTGGAACAGTGCATTCTGGCAGGGCGGGATGATGGGCGTTCCTGGCATCGAAGGCTATCTATGGTGGGGGCTGAATGTAAACACGGATGCGGCGCAAAAAGCCGGTTTGGATACGGCCACGCTACCCAAGACTTGGGATGAGGTATTGGAATGGCACAAGGCCATGACCAAGAAGGATGACGCGGGCAATCTACTCCAATTTGGCCTCGACCCTTATGACGCGATGGCGAATGAGCCTGATTTTATCGCCGGTTCGTATGGCTTCACCTGGTGGGATGAGGCGACCGGTGCGTTCAATCTGGACAACGAACGCATGGCCGAGGGACTGGATCAGCTTGGCGAATTCATCCGTATCGCCGGCCCCGATCAGTTTGCTGGTATACGCCAGGTGGAAGGCCAGGGCACTTGGGGCGGCGCTTACAATGCTGGCGTGCAGACAATGATTATGGAGGGCTACTGGCACCCGGGCGAGACCCAAATTCAAATGCCAGACGTCGCCCAATTCAACCGCGCCAGTTGGGCGCCAGTGCCGGCTGACCGGAAAGATCACAATATCATGGGCACAGGCGCACACTTTGTCGTCGTTTTCAAGGACGGCAAGAATCACGAAGGCGCCTTCAAGTTGGGCGAGTTCTTCAACACGAACACTGCGCAGGATATCATCTTCAATGAGGTCGGCTGGATTCACGGACGCAAGTCGTGGCTGGAGACGGTGGACAAGAACACCTATCCTGGCCTCGATTTCTATATCGACGCTGCCAATCAGGTGACGGACTGGACCGTTGGCCGCCGCTGTCCGATCTATGGTTTTGTGACAACGCAGTACACTGAACTGCGTGAACAGGTCTATCGTGATCTCATGACGGCTGAAGCTGCCGCTGCGGAATTGCAGGCGCGCGCGGTGGCTGAGTGGGAGGCGCAAGGCTTCGCCTCCTAAGAATAACGATAAAGTCATCGCCTGCCGCTCTCTCTTTCGGTTTTTGGCTGGCAATGACTCGTCCAAAGTGTAATATCTATCAGTCAACATGTCGAGAGTCAGACAGCCTTTTGACTCTCGACATGGCTCTCATTCGCCGGAGGTATGGTATGGCGGTTACAAGCGTCACTAGAAATAGAATGACGAAAGGTGAAAGGCGCAACCTGACTACCGGTCTGCTGTTCATCTCTCCATGGCTGCTGGGGTTCTTCCTCTTTGCACTTTTTCCCCTGGTCATGTCGATCTACTACAGTATGACCAACTTCGACTTCATCCGCGAGCCCCAGTTTATCGGTTTCACCAACTATATTCGCCTCTTTACGAACGACGCCGACTTTTGGACCGTGATGTACAACACCTTCTTCTATGTGTTGATCGGCGTGCCGTTGGCGACGGCGATTGCCTTTTTGATCGCCAACCTATTGAACAGCAACGTCAGGGGCCGCACATTCTTCCGCTCCGTCATCTACATCCCTGCCATTGTGCCGGCAGTTTGCACTGCAGTGGTCTGGCTCTTCATCTTCAATGTTCAATACGGCGTAATCAATGGACTATTGAAATACTTTGAACTGCCTACCATCCCCTTTTTGTCCAACCCATCTTTGGCAAAACCGTCGCTCATTCTGATCTACATCTGGGCGCAAGGCGCAGCAGTCGTCATCTACCTGGCTGCCTTGCAAGATGTGCCACGCTCACTTTACGATGCGGCTATGGTGGATGGGGCGAATGCTTTGCAGCGCTTCTGGAGTGTCACCGTTCCCTTGTGTACGCCTGTGATTCTTTTCAATTTCATCATGGGCATCATTGTCGCATTTCAAGATTTCACGTTGCCCTTTGTGCTCACCGGCGGTGGGCCGATGAAGTCCACCGAATTCTATGTGGTGAATCTCTACCGCAATGCATTCGTCCAGTTCAGCCTGGGCAAGGCATCGGCCATGGCCTGGATTCTCTTCATGATCATCCTCTTCTTTTCGGTGATTCTGTTTCGCACGTCGGCGCGCTGGGTTTACTACGGAGGTGAGAAATGACAACGGCCAGTCAAACAGTTTCCGCTACATCCAAACCGCAGCGCGTTTCCGGTACACGATCGCGTTCAGTGGTGGAGACAATCCTCACGATTGCCAAGTACACCTTGTTGATCGTATTGGCTATCACATGGATCTTTCCCTTGTTCTGGATGGTCTCATCGGCGCTCAAAGATGACCCGCAGATCTACACCGTTCCGCCTGTCCTGATCCCCTCTCCGGCCTTCTTCAACAATTTCTACGATGCCTGGACGCGTTACGACTTCAACCGGGCCGCCTTCAACTCGGTTTTTCGTTATTCACTGCCCGTGACTATTTTCTCACTTGTTTCGTCGGTGATCGTGGCATACGGCTTTTCGCGCGTGCGCTGGCCTGGGCGCGAAACACTCTTCTGGGTATGCATCGCAACCATGATGCTCCCATGGCAAGTGACCATGGTGCCGCTTTTCATCACCTATAAGAACTTTGGCTGGATCAATACATATCTGCCTCTGGTGGTGCCGAATCTTTTCGGTTACGCCTACTTCATCTTTTTGCTGCGTCAGTTCTTTCTGACAATTCCCGAAGAACTGTCCGACGCCGCCCGCATCGACGGGGCCAGTGAGTTGGGCATTCTCTTTCGTGTTTTGTTGCCTCTTTCCAAGCCAGTGTTGGCGGTTGTCATACTTTTCCGTTTCCTTTGGTCATGGAATGACTATTTGGGCCCGCTGATCTACATCAACACGGAAGCCATGCAGCCGTTGGCTTTGGCGATTTACCGCCTGCGCACATTGGCCTTGAGCATGGGCAATACAGCCATGGCCTTCCCCCATCTCATGGCCGTCAGCACCATTGTTGCGCTGCCCATCGTCTTGATCTTCATCCTTGCACAGCGTTCATTCATCGAGGGCATCTCGATGACAGGACTGAAGGGGTAAATTGTCTTCCTCGACAATCGACAATGGAATAGAGGAGTATACCCGATGTCGTTGACTGAGTTATTTCCAAATGTTAAGCTGCTGCCGCGCGCCGATAAACTACGTTTGATGCAGTTCCTGGTCGTCGAATTGGCGCAAGAGGAAGGCGTTTCGCTTATCACAGTTGGCGCCGAGTACCCAATCTGGACCCCCTTGAATGCCTTTGGCGCAGCAGAAACCCTCATCAACATGCTCGAACACCGCAAGGCGTTTGCATGAAACCGGTTCGCTTCCCCTATCGCCATATTGAGTCAGGACAGACGCCATCCAGTGAATTGGCTTATTTGCCGATAACACTCAGTACGGCAAACAGCTCAGTGGACTATTTCGGATTGCTTGATATCGGCTCCACTGTCAACGTATTACCATATAGGCTTGGGTTATCGCTTGGTTTGGTCTGGGAACAAGAGACGACTCCCGTTGTATTGACCGGCAGTTTGTCCAGACTTCCAGCCTTCGGGGTGATCGTCACAGGGAGCGTCGAACGTTTTTCACCTGTCGAATTAGCGTTCGCCTGGACACAAGTTGTGGATGTACCGCTGATCTTGGGACAAGTTAATTTCATGATGGAATTCGACGTTTGTTTCTTTCGCTCACAAGCGATATTCGAAGTGGCACCAAGGACAAGGCGAAGATAAGCACCCAATGCTTATGCGATCATCCATCCGCGTTGCCCTTCTCTTATTCCTCGTCATCAGCCTGACGTTCGTCTGGTATTATGCCGGCGCGCCGGCCACATCGCCCCAGAATCTTGCGCTGAAACGTCTCAGCGCGCCGGCTACTGTCACAGCGACCTCGCTCGACGCCAACAGTGTATGTTCCGGTCATTTTGTGACTCACAAACTTCCCTTCGCCACAGGTGTGCGCCTGCGCGAGATCACAACCTACATCAGCAATGGCTCTGGACTGGCGGTCAATGACCTGGACAGCGACGGCGACCTGGATCTGGTCTTTGCCAGCGTGGACGGTCAAGGTGCGATTCTCTGGAATCAAGGGGGACTTGCCTTCGAGAGTGAGTTGCTGGACGACCGCTTTGCTCGCGCCGCTGCCATCGTGGATGTGGACGGCGATGGCGCGCTCGACATCGTCTTCACCCACCGTGGGCTGGAGAGCCTTTCCTACTGGCGCAACCAGGGCGACAGCGCAACACCGGCCTTCGTGCGCGAGACACTGCCGGGCGTCGATCACTACGCCTATGCCATGGCCTGGGGCGATGTGAATAGCGACGGTCATCTTGATCTGGCGACAGGCTCCTACGCGGCGGAATTGAAACAACACGGCGTCGAGGAGCCAATGGAGGATGAGCGAGCCGGGGTCGTGCTCCACCTGCGCCAGGGCGATGGCTTCGTTTCCCATGTGTTGGATCGCAACGCCGAGACGCTTTCCATCGCCCTGGTCGATCTGACGGGTGATGGGCAGCCCGAAATCTGGGCGGCGAATGATTTTGCCCTCAGCGACAAGGTGTGGCAACGCACGGGGGATGAGTGGCAGGCGGTCGATCTCTTCGACCAGACCTCCTACAGCACCATGACGACTGAGTGGGGGGATATCGCCAACAGCGGCAACCTGGCCCTCTTTACGACTGACATGAACCCTTACGATATTTCGCCCCACACTATCGCCGCCTGGCTGCCCACCATCTCCAAACTCACGCCGCACCGCCGCGCCGATGATATCCAGTTCATGTCCAACGCCCTGTTGGTGCGCGACCGTCGTGGGCGCTGGCAGAATCAGGCCACAGCGCGAGGGGTGGATGCAACGGGTTGGAGCTGGGCCGCGCATTACGGAGATCTCGACCAGGATGGTCATCTCGATCTTTACATTGTGAACGGCATGATCGCCGCCGATCTCTTTGGCCACCTGGATAATCAGGAGCTTGTCGAAACAAATCAGGCGTTTCGCAACCGCGGCGTGGGGAGCTTCGAGCCGACACCGCAGTGGCAGCTCGCTTCCACTTCCAGCGGTCGCGGCATGGTCATGGCAGACATGGACGGCGACGGCGACCTGGACATCGTGGTGAATAACCTGCGCGGCTCGGCGGAACTTTTCGAGAATCAGCTCTGTGAAGGTCGCAGCCTGCTGGTGGATTTGCAGTGGTCGCAGGCAGAAAACAGCCGCTCTATCGGCGCGCAGGCGTTTCTTCACACCGACGCCGGCATTTTCCAGCGGGATGTGCGCGCGTCTGGAGGTTATCTTTCAAGCGACGCAACCCGACTGCACTTCGGCGTCCCACAGGATGCCCGCCTGGACAAGCTCGTCATCGTCTGGCCCGATGGCAAAGAGACGACAGTTGAGAAGCCGGAGGCGTCCACATTGCTCACCGTCACCAGATGAGCGTGTCGGCGGACAGCAATTGTCACGCTGTAAGCGTGACCTACGACTACGACGTAACCATTAGCCATTTACAATTTACCATTCATTCACTATGAACCACGCCCTACCTGCCCAACCTGGCTACATTTTCTTTGGCGAGACCTTTCCCATTTTGCACCTGTTACACCCGCGCCGCCAGACGCGCATCGTCATCATCTCGCTGTTGGTGGGATTTGCGCTTAGCCTGCTGGCTGTCATCTTCCTGTCGTGGCCGCTGTGGGCCGCCACCGCCATCATACTGGTGACGCTGCTGCCGGCCGGCGTGGTCAAGTGGCGCAACGATCGCCGTCTCTTTGGCTTCACGGCCATGGTGCTGAGCATTGTGCTCACCACCCAGGGATTGCATACCATCGAGCACCTGGTGCAATGGACACAATATCACGTCCTTTTTTGGACCATGCGCCAGTCGAGCGGGCTGCTCTCGCCGGCCAACGCCGAGTGGGTGCACTTTGTGTGGAATTGGCTGGTGCTGATTGCGGTCGTGATCTTGATGGTCGGCGGCATGCGCAACAAGTGGGCCTGGCTGTTGCTGGCCGTGACTTTCTTCCACACAGTGGAGCACAGCTACACTTTCATTCGCTATCAACTCGTGCTGCGTGAACTCTCTGCCATGGATCTGCTCAACATTACTGCGCAGGGGCTGCCCGGCATTGTCGGGCGCGATGGCTGGCTGGCGCGCAGCGCGCTGACGCGGGGCACCTTCATCTGCACTATCCCTGGCCTGACCACGGCCATCCGCCTGGATGTGCACTTTTGGTGGAACGCCATCGAGATGACGCTGCTGGTTATTGCCGGCCATGTCTTTCTGCGCTCGCTGCCCCAGTTCCGATCAGGCGCAGGTGATTCTCCTTCCAGCGAACATAGGGGCGCGAGGTGGAGCGGGAAGCAATGATCGTTCAATGCGAACAGGTTATTCCACCCCACCTCATGTCCACCACCAATCTTCGAGAAGACACCATCGAACCAAGAAAACAAGAAGGCCATTTATGAATCCACGATTGCCGTCCGCGCTCGACGACTTCCTATTCGACCTGCGCGGCTATCTTGTGTTAGAAAACGCCGTCGAGCCAGATCTGTTGGCCGAGCTCAACGCGGCCTTCGACCGTTTCCCGCCCTTGCAGCAAGGTGAATGGTGGGGCAACGCCCAACGCCGCGACTACACGGGCGACACTGGCTTCGAGCTGCACAACTGCGTCGAAGCCGGTGAGCCATTTGAGAGGTTGATCGATCACCCGGGCTGGATCGAGTATGTGCGGCGCTATTGCGGCGAGCAGGGCAGCTATGTGGAGGGACTTTTCATCGACGAGTGCATCGCCTCGATTCGCCGTTCCGGCGGCCATCACCCTGTGCATTCGGGCGGCTATCGGGCGGCCTTGCGCAACAAGTATGTCTACGAGCACGGCGTCTTTCGCTGCGGCCAGTGCAACATCATCCTGGCGCTGACCGACATCGGCCCGGGTGATGGCCCCACCATGGTTATCCCCGGCAGCCACAAATCCAACTTTCCACACCCCAACGCCGGCGATTATGCCCGCGGCGACCGCATGGATCACCTGGAGGGTGCCACGCCCGTTTACCTGAAGGCCGGGGACGCCGTGCTTTTCGTAGACGGCATCATGCACGGCGGGAGCAGCCGCACCACCGTGGGCGGCGAGCGCCGCGTCACCATCTACCGCTATGGCGTCAGTTGGGGCGCCACTCGCTTCGGCTACGAATACTCTCAGGCGCTTCTTGACCGCCTGCCGCCTGCGCGACGCAAGCTCCTGCAGCCGATTGCGCCCAGCCGCCCGCCTGGGGTATAGTGGCAGCGAGTGTGATCAATGTGGCGATAGGTCTGAGGAGGCCAACCCAATGACACTACAAGACATTCTGGCTGACATCCATGCGCTTGAGAAGAACTGCTGAACTTCGAACGAATTTACGGTATTCGCTCAGAGACGCTCTACAGTGCGTACATAAGCGGCGAAGAACCGGAGAATGAGGTAAAGATCTACCAGCCGGCTATCTGGGGAGCATGATAGGTCAACCACATGCGCGCACATACGAATCACAATGGGTCTTCAGGTTCTTCGGTCAAAGAGTTGCATGGCAAGATTGCTGTGGTCACGGGTGCAAGCCGCGGCATCGGTTCGTATATCGCGCTGGCATTGGCGCGGCAGGGCGCGCAGGTGGCCCTGGCCGCACGCAGCGCAGAGGCGCTGCAACGAGTCTCCCGCCAGATCGAGGACGAGGGCGGCCGCGCCCTTGCCGTCCCCACAGACTTGAGCGACCCGTCGGCGGTGGTGCGCCTGCGCCGTCAGGTCGTGGCAGAACTGGGTATCGCCACGATCGTGGTCAACGCCGCGGCCATGTTCGGCCCCATCCAGCCCATTGCCGACAGCGACCCCACGGAATGGGTGAATACGCTCATGCTCAACACAGTTGCGCCCTATCTGGTTTGCCGCGTCTTTATTCTGGAGATGTTAGCCCAGGGCTGGGGGCGCATCGTCAACGTGACCTCGGCAGCTTCTCTCGACCCGCCTGGCGGGCTGAACAGCGCCTATGCGGTGAGCAAGGTCGCGCTCAACCACTTCACCCGTCATCTGGCGGCGGAACTGGCAGGTACAGGGATCACAGCCAATGTCATTCATCCGGGCGATGTCAAGACCGAGATGTGGGCCGACATCCGCGACCAGGTGGAAAAGATGGGGCCAGAGGTTGATGGCTATCGCTCCTGGGTCAAGTGGGTGGAGGAGACGGGCGGCGACCCGCCCGAGAAAGCCGCCGCGCTGGTCTTGAAACTGTTGGGTGACGACGCAGCCCACATTACGGGGCAATTCTTGTGGATCGAAAATGGATTACGATCCCCACTGCCCAGCTGGTAGATTACAACAAGATAGTTCATTTATCGTACTCGTACTCGTACTCGATCTTCCGAGTACAATTACGAAGATTGGAGTGAGGAATGCGAACGATCGCCGTGCCGTTGACGAGCAACGGCTACACTTTGTCTAATGCACCCAACCGCCTGGGATGGCTCACACCCAGCGACTCAACGCGACCCGTGACTGAATTGCGCGCGCAGTATCAGGCGCAGGGCTATCTGTGGCTGAAGGGCGTGCTCGACCGTCGCGAAATCCTGGCTTTCCGCAATCGCTTCTTCACCGCCATGCTGCCCACTGGCATGGTGGCCGAAGGCACAGACCCCCAGGAGGGCATCGCCGCCAGGACGCCCTATGACCACGAACTGCAGGGCAAGCTGCTCATGGAATTCGTGCGCACCGCAGCCTATGAGGCGTTTTGTTTGCAGCCGCGCGTCTGGCAGTTTTTCGAGGAGTTTCTCGGCGGCGCGGTCTATCTGCACAAGCGCAAGATCATCCGCCACAGCACACCGGGAGCAGCTTTCAGCACACCGGCCCACTACGACTTGGTCTATTTGCGCGGCGGCACGGACACCGTTTGCACTGCCTGGATTCCTATCGGCGACGCGTCGGTGGAGATGGGCGGCCTGATCTACCTGGAAGGCTCCGACCGGGTGGGTCGCCAGATGGAGGCCGAGTTCGCAGCCAAGAACGGCAACCTGACGCCAGAGGAGCGCATCAGCGCCTATAACAAGAACATGGCCGAGGGCGGCTGGGTGACCAAGAACCTGCCCGAAATGGCCGAACGCTTTGACACGCGCTGGCTCATGGCCGACTACGAAGCCGGCGACATGATGGTGCACAGCGCCTACATGATCCACGCGGCGACAACAAATATGGACGCCTGTCACATGCGCCTCTCCACGGACATTCGCTATCAACGGGTGCGCGACGAGATCGACGCACGTTGGGCGAATCATTGGACGTTTGGGGACATGCTGTAGTGGTGGACGATTCTAGCCGCGCACGCTTTGCCATCCTCTTCGAGCCGGTGCGCATCGGACCGGTGATTGCGCCCAATCGCTTTTACCAGGCGCCTCATTGCAACGGTCTGGGGCATCGCTTTCCCGCCAGCCTGGCCGCCATGCGCGGCGTCAAGGCCGAGGGCGGCTGGGGCGTGGTTTGCACCGAGGAAGTGGAGATTCACCATAGCAGCGACCTGGCGCCGGCCGTGGAGGGGCGGCTGTGGGACGACGCCGACCTCCCGGCCTTGGCGCGCATGGTGGAAGCTGTTCACGCGCACGGCAGCCTGGCCGGCATCGAGTTGACCCACAACGGCCACGATGCGCCCAACCTTTACTCGCGCACGCCGCCCCTGGGAGTGCGTTCCATGGGCGTCATCGGCGGCACGGGCTATGAACCAGCCCAGACCCGACGCATGGACATGGAGGACATCCGCAACCTGCGACGTTGGCATCGGGACGCGGCCTTGCGCGCCAAACGCGCCGGCTTCGACATCATCTATTGCTACGCCGGGCACGGTCTATCCCTGGCCATGCACTTCCTCATGCGGCGCTACAACGACCGCAGCGACGAATACGGCGGCAGCGTGGAGAATCGGGCGCGGCTGCTGCGCGAGCTGATCGAAGAGACGAAGGCGGCTGTGGGCGACAGATGCGCCGTGGCTGTGCGCCTGGCTGTGGATGAGCTGCTGGGCGACGAGGGCATCACCAGCCAGGGCGAGGGTCACGACACCGTGGCGCTGCTGGCCGAATTGCCCGACCTGTGGGATGTGAACATCAGTGGGTGGAGCAACGATTCCGCCTCATCGCGTTTCGAGAAAGAGGGCTATCAAGAGCCATACATCAGCTTTGTCAAGAAGCTGACGAGCAAGCCGGTGGTGGGCGTCGGGCGTTACACATCGCCCGACGCCATGGTTTCGGCCATTCGCCGCGGGGTGATGGACCTGATCGGCGCGGCGCGGCCTTCCATCGCCGACCCCTTCTTGCCGCAGAAGATCAAGGAAGGGCGCATCGAGGACATCCGCGAGTGCATCGGCTGCAACATTTGCGTCAGCGCCGACAATCGCCTGATCCCCATCCGCTGCACCCAGAACCCCACCATGGGCGAAGAGTGGCGGCGCGGCTGGCATCCCGAACGCATCGCGCCCCGGCGTAGCGACAAAGAGATTTTGGTGGTGGGCGGCGGGCCGGCCGGCCTGGAATGTGCGCTCGGCCTGGGTCGCCGCGGCTACGCCGTCACGTTGGTGGAAGCGCAGCGCGAACTGGGTGGGCGCGTTGCGTTGGAATCGCGCCTACCCGGGCTGAGCGAGTGGCGACGCGTGGCGGATTGGCGGCTCACCCAATTGGCGAAATTGGAGAATGTGGCAATTTTCCCCGCCAGCCCCATGCGGACAGAGGATGTCCTGGAGGCAGGGTTTCGCCACGTGCTCCTGGCGACCGGCGCACGTTGGCGACGCGATGGCATGGGGCGCACGCGCTGGCGGCCATTGCCGGGTCACAACCTGCCCCATGTCTTTACGCCCGACCTGCTGCTCAACCTGGCCGGCGAGCCGGAGGTGGGCGAGTGGCCCGAGGGCGAGGTTGTGCTCTACGACGATGACCATTATTACATGGGCGGCGCGCTGGCGGAACTGCTGGCGAGGCGCGGTTGCCGGGTGACATTGATCACACCGGCGCCGCTGGTCTCCTACTGGACCCAGTTCACACTGGAACAGGAGCGCATTCAGCGCCGCCTGATGGCGCTGGGCGTCCAGCTTCACACCCAAAGCAAACTAGAGGCGATCCACGCAGACCGCGTGACCGCCTCTCACACTCTCTCTGGCGCGGCGCTTGATCTGCCATGCAATGCGGTCGTGTTGGTGAGCGACCGCCTGCCCAACGATGAGCTGGCTCATAGTCTGCGCCCCGCGCTGGATGCCGGTCAGATCGACACGCTGCGGGTCATCGGCGACGCCGACGCACCCAACGTCATCGCGCAGGCGGTCTTTGCCGGCCACCTGGCGGCGCGAGAATTCGATGAGGCAACCTACGACGGGACGCCGTTTCGCGTGGAGCGGGTGACGGTGTAGGTAGTTATGATGACTCACCGCTTCCCAACCATCGACCTACGCGCCTGCAAGCGCAACTTGCGCCAGCGTTTCTGGTATTTTGTGCTGCGTTTGATCGGCTGGGACCTGGAAGGCAGTCTGCCTGATCTGCCGCAATATGTGCTCATTGCCGCGCCCCACACTTCCGGTTGGGATGTCATCATCGGGTTGATCGCCAAGCTCAGTGTTCCTCTTTCCCATCTGCGCTGGTTGGCCAAGGACACCGTCTTCTGGCAGCCGTTGGGCGCGCTGCTCACTGTCCTGGGCGCGATTCCCGTGGATCGCAGGCGCCATCACAGCTATGTGGCGCAGATGATCGCCGAGTTCGCCCAACGCGACCGTCTCATCCTAGCCCTGGCGCCCGAAGGGACGCGGCGCCAGACCGACCACTGGAAGTCAGGCTTCTATTATGCGGCGCTGGGTGCCCACGTCCCGATTGCCGCAGCGTTCATCGACTATGGCCGCAAGCGCATCGGCGTCGGTCCCATCTTCTCTCCCAGCGGCGACGCCGATGCAGATATGGCAATGCTGGCTGCGTTCTATGGCGCTGTCACTGCCCGACACCCGGCATTGGTGAGCGACGTTCGATTCCTCACGGATAGCCACCTACCCACACAGCCGCCAGTACGGGCATGAGATGGGCGGTGAATCAAGTTGATTCCAACCGGCAAAGACGCTTCCGCCGCCCACCTCGTGCCCCTAGGGGAAAGATGGGCTGCTACACCTCGACCATACAAAGCTATTGCAACTTTGCCATATCCGCGGTGTTATCACTAGTCGGAGTTATCAATCGCCGCCAATGGGAGGGCTGAATAGTCGGCGCTATGAGCAGTTCATCAGAAGATCAACCGCCATCACCTACTTTGGCTCGTCCTGTGTTTTTCGATCTTCTCCCCAGCCTGGAGGAACTTGCTGCACGGGAAGAGACAGTCAAAGTGACCATTACGCTCAGTAAATTGAGCGTGGAGTATTTCAAGGAGCAGGCGCGGCTGCATCAAACCCAGTACCAGCGCATGATCCGTCGTCTGCTCGATGAGTATGTGCAGCGTTGCACAGAGTTCAGTCAATCCAGTTAGCTCCCGGAGATCGTCGTAGGGGTGCGAGGTGAGCGGCAGAATAGCCTTGCTCAGAGTAGTCAACTTGATTCGCCGCTCACCTCATGCCCGCACCGCTATCTACCAAGGAGGGGCTTTCCAGGCATTATCATTGGAGAGAGATTATGAAACAATTGTACAGCCGTATTGTCGGTTGGGGGATACACACACCGGACCGCATCATCACCAACGATTATCTGTCCACCATCGTGGATACAAGCGACGAGTGGATCATTCAGCGTAGTGGCATCCGCGAGCGACGCATGGCCGCGCCCCATGAGACGACCTCCACCATGTCGACGCTGGCAGGTCAACGCGCTTTGCGGCAGGCCGGTTTGACCCCTGCCGACCTGGACCTGATACTCGTGGCTACCTCAACGCCGGATTATCACACGCCGCCGGTTTCCAGTTTGGTGCAGGCGCAACTTGGCGCACAGAACACGCCGGCCATGGTCATCACCACCGGCTGCACAGGCTTCGTCTATGCGTTGAGCGTGGCGGACCAATTCATCCGCACGGGCGCGTATCGCACCATCCTGGTGGTGGGCGCCGAGTTGCTCTCGCGCTTTGTGAACTGGCAAGACCGTTCGACCTGTGTGCTCTTTGGCGACGGCGCCGGCGCGGTGGTCTTGCAGGCCAGCGAACAGCCTTGCGGCATCCACAGCTTTGAGCTAGGCTCCGACGGCAGTCAGGGGCATCACATCATCATGCCCTCGGGCGGCTCGAAGAAACCATTCGGGCCGCAGGCGCTGGCGGACGGGGACATCTACCTGGAAATGAATGGCCGCGAAGTCTTCAAGTTTGCCACACGCGTCGTGGGGCGTTCGTGCGCACGAGTGTTGGCCGCCGCGGGCATGACGCTGGAGGATGTGGACTGGATCATCCCGCATCAGGCCAATCTGCGCATCATCGAAGCCGCGGCCAAAGACATGCGCATTCCTCTGGACCGCTTCATCATCAACATCGACCGCTACGGCAACACCTCAGCAGCGTCGATTCCTCTGGCCCTGGTGGAAGCTATCGAAGATGGACGCATCAAACTGAATGATCGCCTGTTGTTGGTCTCTTTTGGCGCCGGTCTGACGTGGGCGACGGCTGTAGTGCAAATGGCGCCCGATGGCGCGACTCTCTCCCATCCCATTTTTGCCAGCGCCAGCACGAACGGCTATCACACAGCCGAGCTGGTGATGGCGTGACGCGCATTGCATCCTGCCCGTGAGCGTTCGGCGGACTCTTGGCGCGGTCACCCTGGTCGTGCGCAATTACGACGAGGCCATGGACTTCTTTACGACAGCCCTGCGTTTTCGGCTGGTCGAAGATGTTCCTCTGGGCAACGGCAAGCGTTGGGTGCTCGTTGCGCCCTCTTTGTCTGGGGCGTCTCTGTTGTTGGCAAAAGCGGCGACGCCCGACCAAGAGCGTTTTATCGGCGCCCAGACGGGCGGGCGCGTCGCCTTCTTTCTCCACACCGACGATTTCTGGCGCGACTATCAACACATGCTGGCCTACGGCGTGCGCTTCGCCGAAGAACCGCGCGGCGAGGAATACGGGTTGGTGGTGGTGTTCTATGACCTGTACGGCAACAAATGGGATCTGGTGCAGAAGGATGGGCCGATGATGTGCTGATGTGGCTCAACCGGGTCTTGTGTGGTTACGCGCCGGAGACGGGCAGGCTCGCATGTGCTCAGCCAGATCACGTCCCGCCCATCCCCGGCGTGTGCGACGCGACCACCTGAATTCCGGTTGAATCGCTGATGTTAGAGTGGTTTCAGGAGGCTGACCACCGGAGATGCAAGCCAACTACGTTCCCTACACAGATTATCGTGAGTATCCTGTGAGTGAGATGGTCGAGCGGGCCAGCGAATTCCTGGCCGAAATGCGCCGACGGCGAACGGTGCGCTATTTTTCGGATCGACCCGCGCCGCGTCAGGTGATCGAAGCCTGCGTCCTGACAGCAGGCACTGCACCCAATGGCGCCAACCAGCAGCCCTGGCATTTTGTCGTGGTGAACGATCCGGAGCTGAAACGACGCATTCGCATCGCTGCTGAGGCAGAAGAACGAGAATTCTATGAGCGGCGTGCGCCCCAGGAATGGCTGGATGCCCTGGCGCCCCTTGGCACAGACGCCAACAAGCCTTTCCTGGAGATTGCACCCTATCTCATCGCTGTTTTTGTCCAGCCGCATGGCATACAGCCCGATGGGCGCATCATCAAGCATTACTACGCCACTGAATCGGTCGGGATCGCCGTCGGCATGTTGATCACTGCGTTGCACCACGCCGGGCTGGCGACGCTGACCCACACGCCCAGCCCCATGCGCTTCCTCAACACACTCCTGGGAAGACCTCCCCACGAGCGACCTTTCGTGTTGGTGGTCACTGGCTATCCAGCGCCAGGCGCCGGCGTGCCGCCCATCACCAAGAAGACGTTGGGCGAAATCGCCACTTTCATTGATTAGGCTTATGCCACAAGCTCTGGGAACTCCTCAAGATGGCGTGGTTCACGGACGCCAAAGTGAAGCACGATCAACGCGACCCCGCTGACTGCCGCAGACATGACAAAGAGCCAATCATAGCTGAAGGCCGCCAAAAGACCGCCGATGAGCGGCGCAATGACGCTGCCGACGCCCGAGATGGTGTTGCCCAGGCCGACGTATGTGGGCCGATGTTCTGGAGATGAGAATTCCATGACCCCCAATACGCCCGACACAATCGCAACACCCTGGGCTGCCCCAACCAGTAAAAAGACTGCGTAGTACCAATCTGCCCCTTCCGCCAGCCAGGCCAGGGAAAATGCAACGACGGCAGTTGCCTGGCCGATTTCCAGGCTCAGCTTATGTCCGCGGCGATCAGCCACCACACCCGCCAGCAGATTGCCTCCGGTCTGACCGAGAAGCAGCGCAGCAGTGAAAAAGCCCACGGTGGCGTCGGACACCCCCCACATCTGGATTGCTGCAACAGTCAGAAAACCGGTGCCCATGCGCCCGATATTGGTCAACAGCCTGGACCAGAGGAATCCGCGGAAATTGGGATCGCTGCGCATGATGGCTCTGATCTTGCGCAACGGCATACGGGCGAACTCTTTGGCCTTTTCGGGGACAGGACGTACAGGTTCACGCGTCATGGCCAGGAAGAACCAACTGATGGTGATGGTGAGAGCCGCCAATGTAAAGGCAAAAGCGAAATTGAGCGGATAGGGATAGGCGGTCAGCAGCCAACCGCTGAACGCCGCACCGGCCACGCCCAATCCAGTGCCCAGGAACGATGTAAAGCCGAAAAACCAGCCCCGCCGCTCCACCGGGAAACAACTGGCGATCATGTCGGCCCAGGCTGGCGCAACCGCGCCGGCGCCCAAACCGTGCCAGGCGTAGGCGAAAAAGAAAAGCAACAACGCGGCAACGGGGTAGGTGGGCGCAATCAGCGCCGAAATCGGCAGCAACCAGAGGGGCAAGCGTTCTGTGAAAAAACCCAGATTGACGGCCACCGGCTTTTTTCGCGCCAAAAGCTCAGTGACGCTGGCCGTGAATAACTGAGGCAGATACCAGGCTGCTGTACCCAAGACTGCCAACAGGGCGATCCAGAAGGTGTTCGTGGTTAACTTACTCACGAACAGGGGCAGGATCGTGGTGGCCGAGATGAAACTCAGCCCAAACCAAAAGAACGCGCCGTCA
This sequence comes from uncultured Caldilineaceae bacterium, assembly GCA_964560495.1. Classification (GTDB taxonomy): domain Bacteria; phylum Chloroflexota; class Anaerolineae; order Caldilineales; family Caldilineaceae; genus UBA5069. Next base: position 59,896 of record CAZLMM010000021.1, on the reverse strand, counting down.
AGAACATTAACGTTGAAATTCCAACGATAGTTAACCCGCGCCTCTGCGACCAACTCATCGTCGCTGCGTTCCGCCACTGGCTGATCGACTCGTAGCAGCCAACGCATCATAGCTCGGCTGCGAGCTTGTAGAAACACGCTCATACGCTTCACTTACCATTCTGTTGCGCCGTCCGTTCGATGATGACTACTCCGGTCACGGTTCGTTCAGGCGAACTACGCTATGCGTAAGCATTTCCATAGGATTATAGCGGTCGCAGGAAGAAATCACCCAAGCCGCGCTGATGGAAAAGTCCGAACGTTTGTTCCGCTTTTCAGGGTGCGCAACTTCGGTTTCCCACGTTTGTATGGTAAAATGAGAGACAATGTAAAAGGGTGGAGCGAGGTCTAATCTTGGGCATCATCGATAGTCTCTCGGCTGGGTATCGGTTCGTAGGCAGCAAATTGTGGTTGCTCATCATTCCTGTGGCGTTGGATCTCTTCTTGTGGTTGGCGCCCCGCTTGAGCGTCGCACCTCTTTTTGACCGGCTGGCCGCTTTCTACCGCGATGCGTCGGCTTTGGCGGCTCTGCCTGTGGAAATGACCGAAATGTCGGCAACCATGGCCGATGGCCTGACATCCTTGGGGGCGACGTCGAATCTATGGGATGGGCTTGTCAGCTTGGTCTTGTTTCATGTGCCCAGCCTGATGACAACCGCTGGATTGCCTGCGAGCGACAGGATATGGCCCATCTCCAATGGCCTGGTCGCCTTCTTGTTGTGGGTGGGGCTGAGCCTGGTCGGTCTCTGGATTGGCGTTTTCTATCTCAGCCTGCTGGCGAGCGTGCTGCCCATGGGCGCTGCGCCCAAGCCGGCTACCCCTGCGTCATTTCTGTGGGCCAGCCTCCGACACTGGCTGCGCGTCGTCGGCTTCATCGCCATGACCTTGGCGCTGATCTTGGCCGTCTATGCGCCGGCCAGTATTTTTGCCAGCCTGCTGGCCCTGGTCGCCCCTGCTCTCGGTCTTGGACTCGCTTCGTTTCTGGGGTTGACCACCCTGGTTTTGTTTCTGTTTCTCTATTTTGTGACGCCGGCCATCATACTAGATGACCTGGGTGTTTGGGCCGCTGTCGCCCGCAGCTTGCACCTGGTGCGTCGTTCCTTTTGGAGTGTGCTGGGGTTTGCTGTGCTCATCAACGTGATCTTTGCCGGCATGGGTCTGCTCCTGGCGCGAGTGGCAACGTATGAACCATTCGGAACGCTGGCGGCGATCTTCCTGGACGCTTACGTAGGCGTCGGCCTCTCCATGGCGCTGCTGGTTTTTTACCGCACCCGTGTCTTGGCTGAACAGGGCGCGTCGGTGATGGGCGACATTGTTGCTTGATTTGAACGTATCTGGAGGAAATCGTGGCTGCTGAACGAAATACAGATTTTGTCTATGGGGCGGATCAGATTCAGGTGTTGGAAGGGCTGGAAGCCGTCCGTCGCCGCCCTGGCATGTATATCGGCGGGACAGACGCCAAGGCGCTCCATCACATGGTCTATGAAGTGGTGGATAACTCCATCGACGAGGCCATGCAGGGACGATGCGACAAGATTCGCATTGTCATTCACAAAGATGAGAGCGTCACCGTAGAAGACAACGGCGCCGGCATCCCGGTTGACATCCAAAAGCAGACTGGCCTGCCTGCCGTGACGGTGGTGATGACCAAGCTCCACGCCGGCGGCAAGTTTGGCGGCGGCGGCTACAAAGTCTCCGGCGGTCTACACGGCGTGGGCGTCAGCGCGGTCAACGCGCTCAGCACCTGGATGGAGACCAAAGTCAAGCGCAACGGCAAGCTCTACCGCCAACGTTTCGAGCGGGGCGTCCCGGTCACCGGGGTGGAGGTGATTGGCGTGTGCGATCCCAACGAAACTGGCACGATTCAGACCTTTCTGCGTGACGACACCATCTTTCAGGTGCTGGAATACAGCTTCGAGACATTGGCCACCCGCCTGCGTGAGATGGCATTTTTGACGCGGGGCATCGACATTCAGTTCATCGACGAACGCACAGAACTGGCGCGCGAGACAAATTTCCATTTCGAGGGCGGCGTCAAATCCTTTGTGCGCTATCTCAACCGCAACCGTGAGACGCTCCACACGCCGGTCTACATCGACATGGATGTGGAGACGACTCATGTGGAAGCGGCCATTCAATACACCGATGGCTACTCTGAATCGGTCTTTGCTTTTGCCAACACCATCAACACACCCGATGGCGGTTCGCACCTTACCGGCCTGCGCACAGCCATCACGCGCACAATCAACGACTGGTCGCGCAAACAGGGGATACTCAAAGAGAGTGAGCAAAACTTCACCGGCGAAGACACACGTCAAGGCATGACGGCCATCGTCAGCGTCAAAGTGCTGGAGCCCCAATTCGAGGGGCAAAACAAGCTCAAGTTGCTCAACAACGAGGTGCGTTATCATGTAGAGACCGCCATCGCCGAAGCCATGGGCAAGTGGATGGAGGAAAACCCGCGCGAGGCCAAAGCGATCTTCGAGAAGTGCCGCACCGCCTACCGCGCCCGCGAAGCGGCCAAACAGGCGCGCGACCTGGTCTATCGCAAGAGTGCGCTGGAAAGCCTGACCCTGCCGGGCAAACTAGCCGATTGTTCCAGCCGCGACCCCAAGGAGTCAGAAATCTACATCGTCGAGGGTGACAGCGCCGGCGGCACGGCCAAGCAAGGCCGCGACCGCCGCTTCCAGGCGATCCTACCCCTACGCGGCAAAATCCTCAACATCGAAAAGACCAGCCTGGACAAGGCGCTGGGCAACAAAGAGATTCAGGCGCTCATCACCGCCTTGGGCACCAACATTGGCGAGAACTTCGACCTGGGCGGGCTGCGTTATCACAAAGTTTGCTTGATGACCGACGCCGACGTGGACGGCGCGCACATCCGCACACTGCTGCTCACTTTCTTCTTCCGCTACATGGAGCCGCTGGTCGCCAACGGCAATCTCTTCATCGCGCAACCCCCTCTCTATCGGGTGGCGGTGACGCGCAGCGAGAACGGTAAGAGCAAGAAAGCCACCGAATACGTCTATGACGATAAATCGTTGGAAACCCTGCGCAAGCAATTTGGCGATGACAATGTAAGAATTGAGCAGCGTTACAAAGGTCTAGGCGAGATGAATGAGGAGCAATTGTGGGAAACCACCATGAATCCAGAGAACCGCACTATGCTCCAGGTGAGCATCGACGATGCAGCCGAGGCCGACCGCACCTTCGACATGCTCATGGGCAGCAACGTGCCCCCACGCCGCCGCTTCATCCAAACCCACGCCAACCAGGCGCGGCTGGATGTGTAAGAACTATTGCACCCGCGCCAGATCAGCGCCCTCGTAGCGCACCAGCACCCGATATCCCCCGTTCCAGGGCGCTTCGCGGGCAAACTGGCTCACCACGCCCGTGACGCGCCAGCGATCTCCTTCCACCACGTAAGGACGCCGCCAGCCCAGGCTGCTGCGCACCGTGACCCGGACAGCCGGCGCGTCCGGGTTGTCCGGGTCGCTGAGGAAGATGCTGTCGCCCTGGTAGCCGCTCACCACGCCCTCAAATGTCACCAGCCGGCCTTCCAACTTCTCTCCAATGTCGCCGACAGTCACAGGCAGCGGCGCAAGCGGCTCTCCGGGCCCAATCCGCCAAATTTGTTCGGGCGCGTCCATCTGCACTTCCATCTCGCCGCGGAAAGACCTGAGCACCCCACGCACGATCACCCAGTCGCCTTCTTCCAGCGGCGGAAAGTCGCCGCGCCACAAGAAGACATTGACGCCGATGCCTGCCAGCGCGCCGCCGGCAGGGTCGGCCACATAGATGGTGTCGTTGAACAACCCCGGCGGCGCCACCACCTGCGCCCGAAATTCCACCCACACTTCCAATCCCCAGCGTTTGGCAAAGGCCACTGACCCAGGCGAGCCGCCAGCCTGACCCTCGCCCAGATCAAGGCGAGTTTCTTCGTCGTCATCGCTATCCGATGGTGGCGACGAAGGCAGCGGCGTCGGATCAGGAAAGGGCCAGGTCAGCGGCTCGCCGCGCCGATTGGGCTGCCCCGGCGTCGGGTCGCCCTCGCTCTGCCAATCACCGCCGTCGGGCAGGCGGGCAATCGAAAGACCGCCGCCCGGGGCCTTTTCCCAAGAGATCGAATCAGCCTGGCTGCCGTCTGGCCGCAACAAAAAGAGTGCATCACCATCATTGTTCAGGTTAAGTCGCGTGTCTTTGCGCCAAAGTTTAAGAAAACCTCGCCCAGTGACGAAGCGCCCTGAACCAAAAGTAAAATGTTTGCCCACACCGCCATCTTCCCCTTGATCTGCCACCTGCCAACCGACGAGCGACACCGGATCGTCGCCCGGATTGTACAGTTCGATGAATTCATCGTCGCCGTCGATGTCGCCATCGCCATTCAGGTCGCTCCAGGCGGATGGCAGAACCTCATTGATCAACACATTCCCTCCAGCCCCCGGCAGCACCAACAACGGCGCAGTCACCGCAAATCCGCCATCCATTTGCGCCGCAACGGCAAAGAGCAGGCTGCCGGGCGCAGCGGGCAGCGCCACCGACCAGCGTCCATCGGGTGTGGGCGTGTCCAGTTGGCGCACCGGGCGATCATTCTGCCAAATGGCGAGACCGGCTGTTTCGCCGCTGCGGTCGCCGTAATGAACGTGTAGGGTCACGTCGTTTCCTGGCGTCATAGAATTGCCCATCCAGGCGTGGCTTCCATCTTGCTCAGCGCGCAGCGTCAGCCATAGTCCAGGCGAATTGGTAAGCCAACCGCGACGCGCGGACAAAGCCTCGCGCACCCCGCCTGCATCGACCGTCGCAACAGCCAGCCCGGTGTACGCCGGCGCAGGCGGCGCTCGATCCGGCAGCGGCGGCTCAGCATTGCCGGCTGGCAACAAGGCTGCGCCCACCTCGATCCAGCTTGCATAGAGCGAAGACAGGTTTTCCGGCGCGCTCACCCGGTCGGCGGCAAGCGCCACGATATTGGGTGAGCCAAATGCTTCGTCGCCTTGCCACTGGGCTGTATACCCACCTGCCGCAAGAAAATCGGTGAGGCTGGCGCGGTCGAGCAGATCGGCCCAGTGGTCACTATAGACCACAGCCCGGTCGTCTCCGCCATACCATGTCCATGCCGGCAGCAGAGTCAGCGGCGGCGCAACGGGCAGCCAATCGTGGGGTTGAGGATCGGCTAGGGCTACGAAATCGAGACCATGCGTTGCGGCGGCGGCGAGCGTGTAGTGCGGCGGCGCGCCGTAACCAGGGCTGAAGTTGCTGTGACCGCCCAAGGACCCCCAGACAGCCAGCAGACCCTGGTCGAGTTGAGGTAAAGGGATGTCAAGCGGCGTTGGCAAGCTGACCGAGACAAAAGGGGACGGCGGACCCGACAGGAAACGGTGGCGCAGGTCGCTTACTGCCGGGAAAAATGCGCCGGGAACACGCTGCAATGAGGCGTTGCTGGCAAGGGGCAAAGCCTGGGTCAATCCCAAGCCAGCAAAATCGCCATTGTCATAGGCAAGGGCGTCTACCAACTCGCCGGCGGCGTTCAAAAGCACGACCTCATCGCCGCCGTCCGCAAGGGCGAGCGCTCCGTTAGCGAGGTCAGCGCGGCGTTCCAGCGTGGGGACGGCAGGATCAGTCGGTTCGATCTGCGCATCGGCTGCGCGTTGCCAACGCTCGCGGAAGCCGGCGCCGTTGCGGGCAATGACAAAGAGCGTGTCGGCCCCCAGTACGACGCCGCCAGGCAGCGCATACATCCCTTCGCTGAGGCCAGGGCGTTGGGCGTCGCCAACGAGATAGCCATCCAGCGCAAGGGGCGTTTTCCCCACATTGACCAGCGCAATGTATTCCTCATTGCTGCCATTGGGCGCAACCTCGTCGATCTGCAATTGACTCTCCACCGGCGCAAGCGGCCAGCTTGCGCCGGGCGCAACCGTTGTGGGGGTAGCTGTTGCCGCTGAGGGCGGAGTCGCCGGCCCGCCAGGACTGCCCACGTCTCCTGCTGAACCAAGCCAGGGTTGCGTGGCCGTTTGCCAGCCGGAGTTGACGGCGAAGCCAGCGCGTTCCAGGCTGGCGCCGGCGGTGACGCGCAGACCGCCGCCCCATACGACGCGATCCATCTCCGTTCCATCGGGCGCAATGAGCAGCAGTTCGTCGTCGCCATTCGCCAGACTGATTCCCGTATAGACATAGGCGGCGTTGACGCCACCGTTGACCGTCGGGTCGCCGTTGCGCGCCAGCACGACGTAGCCGCCCGGCGGGATGAACACGTCGGCGGCGATGGCGTGATTGTCCGTTCCCAGGTCGGCCAGTCGCCAGCCTCGCAGGTTGACCGTCTCGGCGTTGGGATTGAACAACTCGACCCACTCGCCGTCGCTGTCGCCCACCGCCTTCGGATCCGCCAGAAACTCGCTGATGAAGAGGGGCAGCGCCGGGCCGGGCGACGCAGAATCCGTCGCCGTTGGAGTAGGCGTGGGGGTCAATGTGGCCGGGTCGGGCGAGCCAGCGAAGGCTGCGCCGGGGCTGCCCTTGTCGCCAGCCGAACCGGGCCAGACGCTCGTCGCCGCAACCCAGGACGCACCCGCCTCGAAGCCAGCGCGTTCCAGGCTGGCGCCGGCGGTGACGCGCAGACCGCCGCCCCA
>CAZLMM010000021.1:0-53138 GCA_964560495.1 uncultured Caldilineaceae bacterium | reverse complement strand
TCGCTGTCGCCCACCGCCTTCGGATCCGCCAGAAACTCGCTGATGAAGAGGGGCAACGCCGGTTGTGCAGGCGTCGTCTCGGTCGGCGTAGGTGTGGCAGATGGCGTTTCAGTATCAGTTGAGGTCGGCGTAGGCGTCTCTGTTTCGACTGTGGTGGTTGGAATTGACGTCTCACTGACCGTTGACGTTTCAGTGGGCGTCGGCGTATCAGTGGGGGTCGCTGTCTCTGGCAGCGGTGCGCATGGGTTGGAGGGTGCAGCGCTGTTGCGCGGCAGCGGCTGCCCGATGACGAAATCTACGGCGTTGTTATTGTTGTCGTCGCAGCCGCCGCCGTTACGCAAGGCCGCGGTGTCGTTGGAGAGTTTGGGCGTGGGGGATGTCTCGAACTCGTTGGCGCCGCCGTACCCAACGAGATCGACCACCCCACCCGCGCCGTCAACGAGGCGCACCTTGCCCTCCTCGCGTGACATGGCTGTGGCGCCGACGAGGTCAGGCGCAGGCAAAGGGGCGCCATTCGAGCCGCCATCTTGTTGGATGAGAAAGTAGCTGTAGGGCTGGATCACGCCGCTCAGCGCGGTTGGCAACCAGTTCGAGCCGCTGGCCGAAGCATACTCCACGCGCCAGTTTTCCAGCGAAACCTGGTCCGAACTGGCGTTGAAAAGCTCGACGAAATCGGCATTGTAGGGTGCGCCGCTGTTGCCGCCGCCGCCATAGACCTGACTGATGCGCAACCCACTTGCGCTTTGCGCAGACACACGAACAGGACGCCAAGCTGGAGAGACCAGAAAGGTGAAGAAGAGCAGTGCAAGGAATGCACAGCCGCCCGCGAACGCGTAGACGCGCTCATGCGACATGAGCGCCCGCTGCATGGCGGATGTTGGCTGGGGTGGAGCCATGTCACACCTTGTGGGAAGGAGTTACAACGATAGAGTAGATTGTGTAGTCTGGGTCGTGGTTCCAACGATTCCGATGTGGAATCTGAAACCACTTTGCGTATTGTAGCTTCTGCGCAGGGATCGGTCAATTTCGATGCCGCTTCTCACATGGATTCCCAAGTCGAACGCGCACCAATCTAGGAGGAGTGCGTTTCACTGTGAACAGCGTCACCCCGTCGATCCCCAACATGGTCACGCTGGCTGCGAACAGTTCATCCAACCCGTGGATATAGTCGCTGTTGGGCGGCCCGCTGTTTGAGTTGATGATCGCCGTGATCGGAACCTGGCTGGCCGTGGCGGCCACATCATCCCAGACACGGAACGGTCATCAGCACTGCAAGATCGGGTTTGTCGCCTCACCTCAACCCAGAAGGCCCCACATGGGTGGCCAACAGGAGTCGATATTCTGGGGCAAAGCTCACCCACTGTCGTCCATCGCTGCTTTCTTCTGGACTCTCGCCATCTGCTGCCGCACTCGTCGGCCGTTTGCGCAAGGCATAGCTCCACAGTTCGTCCAACTCCACTTGGGTCACTTTCACCTCGCGCAACAGGCGCTGGTTGATCTCATCGGCTTTTTCCGATGCACGTCGCAGCCATTCCAAACTCGTTTCCTCTGTCACTCCCAGGGCAAAGCTGATGGCGCTCAACTCCACCTTGCACAGCAGCAACTTAAGCACGATCATCACCTTCTCTTCCGATGCGCGCAGATCATACAGGACCGTTTCCCATGTCTCCGCAAACTGCTCTCTACACGCAGTGCATTGGAAGGTGCGCCGCTTCCCGCTTTGGGTCTTGTACGTCGCTGTCGACTTCACGTTGCCGCGCCCCATCTGCTTATAATGGTCACAGGCTGGGTGGGGCGCGGTTGTCCCCAGTCTTTCGGCTTTCGCATGAGGTTGCCTTTCACCAAGTTCGGTCTTGACGCCAAAAACTTAGCGCAAAGGCAGCCTCTTGTCTATTTCAAAGCATTAGTGGATGAGCACCCAAGGATTGGCGGCGCGGACAAAGGTGGGAGCGAAACAACCTGTTCGCATCGACAATAATTGTCACTGCCCGTTCATTCGTTGGCTGATTGTGATCATTCCTTCCTGTGCGGCATCTTCGGTCTGTTCCGGTCGGACGAGGGCATAGACGACGATGTATTTGCCCCTTTCCAGCGTGAGCAGAGCGGCGAAATGGCGACCGTCGGGCAGACCCTGCCACAGCCAGAGAGCCGCCTCTCCCAAGCCGTCGACCATTTCCACATGCAACCCTTGCGCGCCCTCGGCCATGACGGGCAGTTGGGCAAACGCATCAGCCAGCGACCCAACTGCATAGTATGTCAGCAGCTTCGGATAGGCGCTGTCCGCAGTCGGGTTGGCGCGGCGCACGCGCTCGGCCAGGTCGAGGAGCGGGTCGGGCGAGTCGCTTACGCCCCACTGGGTGGCGGCGACCACATTGCGATCCTGATAGTCGCCCAGGTAGAAGGGAAAGTCATCCGGGGCGCTGGCGCCGGCCGGCTCGACGCTGGATTCGAGGCAAAAGAAGTTGAGCATCAGACCGTCGCGGCTCACCGACTCGCCCAACACGGCCTCTGCGTCCTCCCCTGTCAGCCTGTCACAGTCAATGATGATCTCTATCTCGTAGTACGTCGTAGGCGTGGGTTCTGGCAAAGTGGTTGCAGTGGGTGTTGGAACAGGCGTTTCCACTGGCGGCGCGCTGCGCTGGGAAATCTGCAAGAGCGCCGTATACTCCTCCTGGGTGGGCTGCGGTTTGTCCACAGCAGGTAGAGGGGTCAAGTCCAGCAGCTGGATCGTGAAGTCTCCCACCTCTGCCCACTTGGGCGCCGCGCGGTTGGCTGTGCCCAACACCACGCGTTGGCGAGACGCGCCGTCGAGATGCGCAATGAGCTCCACCACACCTTCGCCCAGCCAGGTGCAGGTCATGCGCTGACCCAATTCGTTCACCGGACAGCGCGAATCAGCCAGAACGCGGCGCAACTCGACAACCAGCTCCTCGCCTTCCAGGTTGGCCTGTTGACGTCGTCGCAGGCCGAAGGGCTGATCCAGCGCGACGGTCTGGTCGGAGTCGTCTTGAGGAGCCGGCGTGGAGATAGCGGTCGGCGTCGCAGCCTTCCGCCAGACCACCAGCTCGTTTTCGGCGAGCTGCCCCAACTCGTCTGAGAAAGCAAGCTCCAACAGATAGTCATGCCCGCCCATGGTGAAGATGGCCGGCGCGATGTCGCCCAGGCCGCTGCTCCAGGTGATAGCAGCCTCTTCCTCATTCTGCGTGGCGCGAAAATCCTGCAAAGAGAAGGTCCTCGGCGGATTCTCCGATATGACGAATCGCTCGCCCAGATAGGTCAGTGTAAAGTCTGGATAGCGAATAGAACGTCCGGCGCGGAATGTGACGGGACGCCCGTAATCTGCGGACTCCACATTGGGTGCGCTGGCTGCGGCCGGTGTATCGGTGGGCCGCGTGATCATAACGCAGCCGGCAAGCGTCATGAGCAGCAGGCCAATGATCAGCAAATAGACTGTGCGCATATGTTACCGCTCTGGCTTTATATGGTTGAATGATTGTCGTTCATTATAACACAGGTCAGGAATACATGGGCAGTTCGGTCGCGGAACACTGGGGATACCTGCCCTTGGTTGCCGCCAGAGCAGATCAATGGCAGAATAGTTCCTCAAAAGCAACGACATTCTTCATCCGAACATCTTACACTATTTCCGGAGTCATTCACCCATGAGCAACTATCGCATCCTGACCGCAGAACAAGTGCAAAGTTTTCTGGACAAAGGCTATCTCGTCGTCAAGGGTTGCCTGGATCTCTCAGTCGCCAATCGCTGGATCGACGAAGCCTATGAGCGGCTGGGCTATGACAGCCATGACCCGACCACCTGGCAAAAGGACATCATCTGGATGGATCACAAGAACCAGATGCCCGTGGCTGAGCTGGCGCCCAAAGCCTGGGCCGCAATCCTCGACGTGGTGGGCGGCGAAGAACGACTGGAGACGCAAGTGATGGGCATTCAATCGGGCCATTTCACCACCATCAACTCCTTCATCTGGTCGGACGCCTTCATCGTCAACTTTCACCGGGGGGCAGACAAGCCCTGGCAGCCTCCCTCCGCCCAGGTCGGCGGCTGGCACAAGGATGGCAGCTATTTCCGCCACTTTCTGGACAGTCGCGAGCAGGCGCTGCTCACCATCGTCCTCTGGTCGGACATGCTGCATCAGGGCGGCGGCACCTTCATCGCGCCTGACTCAGTGCGCATCATGGCGCGCTATCTGGCGGATCATCCGGCAGGCGTTGCCCCGGGCGATTTCGACTTTCAGGCCATGATCAGCCAGTGCACCCAATTCGAGGAATTAACCGGCGACGCCGGCGATTTCGTCATCCTCCACCCCTTCATGCTCCATGCCTCATCACAAAATGTCATTGGCAGGCCGCGCTTCATGAGCAACCCCCCCGTCGTGCTCAAGGAACCGATGCGGCTCAATCGGGAGAACTCCGACGAGTTTTCCCTGCTGGAGCGCGCCACGCTCCACTATCTGGGCGTAGAGCGACTCGACTTTCAGCCCACCGCGTCGCGCGCTTCCTACTGGTGGCCAGTGACATGACCCAATCTCGCCATCCTGGACGACCTGGCCGAAAGTGAATGAATATCCGTGTAGTTTTTCCCTCTTGCGCATTGACGCCCGCCGTCATCGCAAGTAGAATTGCCCTATCGTCATATGGACAAGGCGTTTCATGAGTGACATCCGGGGTCGGGTGCAACGCGAGACGCCCCACCCCCGCGGGAGGCATCGTGCTCGCCAAAGTTCATAGCTGCGCCGTCGTCGGGTTGGATGCAGAGCCGGTGCAGGTGGAAGTGGATATCGCCACCGGGCTGGAGCGCGTCACCCTGGTGGGCTTGCCCGACACAGCCGTGCGCGAGAGCAGCGAACGTGTGCGCGCAGCCACCACCAACAGCGGCTTTTTCTTCCCGCAACATCGCCTCACCATCAACCTGGCGCCTGCAGATTTGCGCAAGGAAGGCCCCGCCTACGACCTGCCCATCGCCGTGGGCATTCTGGCAGCCACACGCCAGGTCTCCGGCGTTTTGGATGACGCCCTCATCCTGGGCGAGTTGAGCCTGGACGGCAGCGTGCGTCATGTCAATGGCGTTTTGCCCATGGCCAGTATGGCGCAGCAGCGCGGCTATCGTCGCCTTTTTGTGCCCACGATGGACGCCGCCGAGGCCGCCCTGGTGGAAGGCATTGAGGTCTATCCCATCGACTCGCTGGCCGCCCTGGTGCGCCATCTCAACGGCGCGGCCCTCATCGCCCGCTTCGAGAACACCCTACGCTTCGACGAACAGGGCGAAACCCACTACCCGGTGGATTTCGCCGACATCAAGGGACAGGAGCACGTCAAGCGCGCGCTGGAGATCGCCTGCGCTGGCGGCCACAATTGTCTGCTGAAAGGCCCGCCCGGCGCCGGCAAAACCTTGCTGGCGCGTGCGCTGCCCTCGGTTCTGCCCAAGCTCACGCTCACCGAGTCGCTGGACATCACCCGCATCTACTCTGTGGCCGACGCCCTGCCCGACGGCCAGCCGTTGGTGCGTCAACGCCCTTTCCGCGCGCCCCATCACACCATCAGCAACGCCGGGCTGGTGGGCGGCGGTCGCTGGCCGCGTCCGGGCGAGGTGAGCCTGGCCCATCGCGGCGTCCTCTTTCTGGATGAGCTGCCCGAATTCGGCCCCAAAAACCTGGAGACTTTGCGTCAACCCCTGGAAGACCGCATCGTCACCATCAGCCGCGCCAGTGGATCCCTCACCTTTCCTGCCAATTTCGTTCTCGTAGCTGCCATGAATCCCTGTCCCTGCGGCTACTATGGCGACACCCAAAGGGAATGCACCTGCTCCATGGGGTTGGTCATGCGCTATCAGCAACGCATCAGCGGCCCGCTCATGGACCGCATCGACATCCACCTGGATGTGCCGCGAGTGCCTTTTCAGAAGCTGGCCGCATTGGACAAGGGCGAGCCATCCACCACGGTGCGCTCACGGGTGGAGCGGGCGCGCCAGCATCAGCACGCGCGCTTCACTCACCTGGGCAAGCCCAATGTGCTGGTGAACGGCGACATGGGCCCGGCGGAGGTGCAGCACTTCTGCGCCATCGACGAGACCGGACGCAATCTCATGCGCTCGGCCATGCAACAGATGAACCTGAGCGCACGCGCCTATCATCGCGTGCTCAAGCTCAGCCGCACCATCGCCGACCTGGCCGACGAGCGCCACATTCAGGTGCATCATCTGGCCGAGGCGCTTCAATACCGCCCGCGATCGCTGACTTGAGAAATGGCGAGCGGTAAATGAAAAATGGTAAACGATGAATCGTGAATGGTTAAGTGTGGGTGCGCCCGGTCACAATTCATCATTCGCAGTTTACAATCGACAATTCTTGAGGAGTCTTTCATGCGCGTTCCTTTATCCTGGTTGCGAGAGTACGTTGACATGACCCTGCCAACCGCAGAGCTGAGCGAGCGGTTGACGCTGGCCGGTCTGGGGGTGGACGCTGTCGAGCGGGTCGGAGATTGGTGGGACCCAGAGTTCATCACCGTGGGCGAGATCATCGCGGTGCTGCCCCACCCAGACGCCGACCGCCTGACATTGGTGGATGTGGAGTTCGGCGGCGACGCGCCGGAGCGCGTGGTCACCGGCGCGCCCAATCTCTTTGTCCATAAGGGCAAGACCAAGGCCGAAGGAACCCTGCCCACGTTGAAAGCGCCTTTCGCCCGTTCAGGCGCGCTCCTCATCGACGCCTACAGCGACCAACGGCCACGCCCTTTCAAGCGGCTCAAACCATCCAAGATTCGCGGCGTGCTCTCCAACGGCATGGTCTGTTCCGAGCGAGAATTGGGCCTGAGCGAGGAGCATGAAGGCATTCTCTTGTTGCCCGCAGATGCGCCCGTGGGCGCGCCGCTGCGCTCCTATCTGGGGGACGAAATCCTGGATCTGGACCTGACTCCCGACATGGCGCGCTGTCTCAGCATGGTGGGCGTGGCGCGGGAGATAGCAGCGCTCACCGGCGCGCCGCTGCGCTTGCCGCCCGACGAATGGCGACCCAGCGGCGATGACCAGGCCAGCGATTGGGTGGGCGTGGAGATCGCCGACCCGGAGCTGTGCAATCGCTACACAGGCGTCATCATCGAAAGTGTCGTCATCGCCCCCTCGCCGCTGTGGATGCAGCAGCGCCTGATTCGCGCTGGAATGCGCCCCATCAACAACGTGGTGGACATTACCAACTATGTCATGTTGGCCCTGGGACAGCCGCTCCACGCCTTCGACTACGGCATCCTCAAGGAGCGCGCAGCCCGCGTGGGCGAAGACAAACCGGTGATCATCGTGCGGCGCGCCGCGGAAGGCGAGAAGTTCACCACATTGGATCGCGTGGAACGCACACTCACGGGACAGATGCTCATGATCGCCGACCGGGCTGGCGCTGTCGCGATTGCCGGCGTGATGGGCGGACTGGAAAGCGAGGTGAGTGACGTCACGCGCGCCATTCTGCTGGAATCCGCAACCTTCGACCCCATCAACACCCGCCGCACGAGCCAGAAGTTGCAGCTCTCCAGCGAGGCCAGCCTTCGTTTCATTCGCGGCGTGCCCGCGTCGCTCAACGCCATGGCTGCGCGCTATGCCGCCGAACTGATGCGGCGCTACGCCGGCGGGCGCATCGTCCCTGGCATGGTCGACGCCTATCCCGTGGAGCAGCGTTTGCCCACGGTTTACACCAGCCAGAGCGACATGCGTCGCTTGCTGGGGATGCCTGTAACGCTGGATGAGGTGGCTGACGCGTTGCGCCGTCTTGATTTTCAGGTGGAACAGGTCGCTGACGCGTCGGCTGACGCATCTCCTGACAGTCTCTTGGCCTTACAGCGGACGCCCGGCGAGCCGTTGCTCGCCTGCACTGCGCCGTGGCATCGCCTGGATATCGCCTATCCCGCCGACCTGACCGAGGAGGTGGCGCGCGTCATTGGCTACGAACGAGTGGGCGCGACGCTCATCGACGATGTGTTGGCAACCCAGCGGCGGCACGACGCCTATGACACCGAAGAGAAACTGCGCAACATTCTCGTCGCCTGTGGGCTGCAAGAAACCATCAATCATGCGCTGAGCTCGCCCGAAAGCCACAACAAACTCACGCCGGGGCTGCCGCCGCTCCACCCTGGCGCCTACGTCACCCTGACCAACCCCATTTCGCCCGAACGACGGGTCATGCGCCGTTCGCTCCTGGTGAGCGCCATGGAAAACCTGGCGCGCAACGCCCGCCTGGCGCCGCGCCACGCATATTTCGAGATCGGGCGCGCCTTCTTGCCTGAAGCAGGCGACGGTGTTTTCCCCGGCGAGGAGCGCCGCCTGAGCATCACGCTGGCCGGTCTGCGTCAACCGCCCGACTTCTATCACCAGAACGCCAGCGGGGAGTTCGATTTTTTTGATCTGAAGGGTGTGGTGGAGACTCTGTTGGACCAGCTTGGTTTCACGCCCGATGCAGTGGAATTTCGCGCCGAGCCGGACACATCCTCCTATGGCCCGCGCTGCGCTGCGGTGTGGCTGAACGGCGTCAACCTGGGCTTGATGGGCGAAGTGCATCCCCAGGTGCGCGCTGCCTTCGATCTGCCAGCCATGCGCGTGTGCGCGGCGGACCTGCGCATCGAGCCAGTGGTGCGACCCCATTTTGTCGTCCAGCCCATGCGCCCCATCTCCAACTATCCGACTGTGCTGGAAGACCTCTCCTTCGAGCTTTCCGAGGAAGTGACGGTGCGTCGGGTGGAGGAGACCATGCGCAAGGCAGGCGGGCAACTGCTGGTGGATGTGGAACTATTCGACATCTATCGTGGGCCGAACCTGGCTGCGGATCGTAAATCATTGGCCTTCCGCCTGACTTACCAGAGCGATGAACGACCGCTCAACGAGCGCGAGGTGAAGACCCTGCGCCAGCGCATCATCGCCGCGGTGGAGAAGGAGACGGGCGGCAGTCTGCGGACGTGAAGCTCGACGCTGTCAAACCGGGGATGATCTCCCATCGGCATTTGCCCGAGGGGGGATCGCCCCGGTCAATCTGCAACCGAAGCCCCAACCAACCGCATGGATTGACGTTTGCCATAGGTGAAGGTGCGCCACAGCCATTCCGCCGGGCCGAAGCGGAAACGGCGCAGCCACCAGCCGCTCCACAGCACCTGCGCTGCATAGATGACCACCGTCAGCGCGACGCCGCCGGCGACGCCCACCGTGCCGTAGAGGCCAAAGCCGTAACCATAGAAAAGCGTGGCGCAGATGAAACTTTGCGCCAGGTAGTTGGTGAGGGCCATGCGCCCGACCAGGGACAGCGGCGCCAGGCGGCGGCGCCAAACGGCGCGTTCGGCCAGCAGGGTGAGGCTGGCCATGTAGAAGATCGCCATGGCCGGCGCACCAAAGCTCTGTCCGGCGAGCGAAATCAGATTCGCCAGCGATGGCACGGCCCGATTGGCCTGTTCGCCAAAGTAGACATACAGCGCATTGCCGATTACCCCGATGATCAACCCCCACAGCCACGCCTTGCGGATGAAAGGCAGATGGCCGGGGATGTTGTCGAAGACGCCCCGCTTGCCAGCATAGAGACCCAGAAGCATGGCGGCCAGCACGTTAAAGCCGATGAAAGGCCAGGTGAAATACATGAAATTCATGTCGCGCGCCCGCTGCTGGGTGATCTCCAGGAAGCTGCCTGTGGCGTAGATGCGATCCGCCTCGGCGGCCTGTACGGCGTAGTCACCCACCTGCTGGGCAAAGATACGCTCCATCTCTGCGCTCCCCATGGCCATCTCGCCCATCTTGACCAGCCCCCACAGCACGCCATTGATCACCAGCGGGACGATCAGAAAGATAAACGCCCAGATGAGAGTCGTGCGCGGACGCGCTTTGCGCCAAAGGAGCAGGGCGACGCCTAACACTGAGTAGAGGATCAGGATGTCGCCCGGCCAGAAGAGATAGGCGTGGACCAAGCCAAAGCCCAACAACACCACCATGCGGCGAAACCAGAAACGGCCAAAACGAGCGCGCCGTTCTCCCGCCCGCCCCATTTGAATGATCATCCCCAGGCCAAAGAGAAAAGAGAAGGTGGTGTAGAATTTGCCTTCGGCAAAGAAGGCAATGAACCAGCGGGCCGCCTGGTCGAGGGGCGACGCCGGCGGCTTCAAATCCACCACCAGATTGAGCGCCGACTGGTTGAAATACTCCATGTTGACCAGCAGGATGCCCAACAAGGCGAACCCGCGCAGGATGTCGATGGTCATGATGCGCTGCATGGGCGCGACCGGCGCATCGAGTTTGCCCACATCTTCGGGCGGCTCTTGCTGCTGATTCGCCTGCACTGAGCAATCGATCATTGATCTCGGTCTCCCTTGTTGGTCACCTGACAAAAGTCTTCGGCCTTTTGCTGCTCCTCGTTTCGCTTGCGCGCCTCCTCACTCATCATCCTCTTCATCGTCGATGATGAGTGGTTGCAGAAGCGCTGCTTGCGCTCCACCGTTTGCGCCGCCCATCATTGCGCCCATTGCGCCGCCCATTGCCCCGGCGCCCATCATCCCGTCGCTGCGGGCAAAGGCGGCGGCGCCCGTGGAGATGAGATTCTGGTCCTGTGTCCCACAGCCTCCCATCTTGTCGGGGCGAATGTGAGATTCCATCAGGTCGAGCGTTCCCTTATATGCATAGGGGTCCCTGCCGGCGATCATCACAATGTCACGGTGATCCGCCCGCCCGGCTGGCTCGTGAGAGCGGTGCGCCATCCACGGCAACAGCGACTCGGCGCTCATGTAATGGTTGACCAGGGCGCGGCGATAGCCGTTCTTCGCCACGTTGGGCAGCGAACGGTGCAGCGTGTAGCCGTTGAAGAAAACAATCGTCCCGGCCCTGACCTCCACGGGAATGGCGTCCTCATCGCGATAGGGGAAGCCGAAAGCCTCTTCGGTGCAGTCGAAGCGGGCATCCTGTTGATAGTGAGTCGGCCAGATGACGCCATACTTGTGCGAACCTGGGATGATCCACAGACAGCCATTCTCCACCGTGGCGTCGTCCAAGGCGATCCACCCCCCCGTCAGCGAGCGGTCACGCGTGGGGATAAAATACTCGTCCTGATGCCACGCCTGACCTGGCTTGCCCGAAGCCTTGATGAAGAGCATGGACTGCATACACTTGACGTTCGGGCCGATGACGCTGGTCAGCACATCCACCATAGCCTGGTGGCCCAAATAGCTGTACATGGCCTGGGACAGCTTGTGGGGAAAGTGGATGCAGACGTAGCGGCCCAAGATGTCGGCCTCGGAATCGCCGTCTGTCGCGGGAAGCAGACCACGCACCGGGCCGGCGTCCCCGCGACAGATGCGCGTCGTTTCCGCGCGCAATTCTTCCACTTCCAAAGGTGTAAGCGCATCCTCATAGATGAAATAGCCGTTTTCACGATAGAATTCGGCGCAGGCAATAGCATCGAATGACATAGTTCTCTCCCGGATGAAAAAATAAAGAGCAAAACGTTCCAACGCGCTTGGTGTTGCGACGTTGGCATGATACGATCCTCAATAATTGTTCATTTACAATTGTCAATTGTCAATTCGTTCGCCCGCCAATTCATACCCTTTGCAGATGTTGTCCAACCATGAGCACTGAACTCTTCACCGTGCGCCCGCCAGCCGAGGCGTGGACGATTTTCGCACAGCGATTCACTCCCATCGTCCGCACTGAACGTATTTCAACCAGCCAAAGCCTGGGCCGGGTGTTGGCCGAAACCATCGCGTCTCCCCAAGACCTGCCTGAGTTCCCTCGCTCCACCGTAGATGGCTACGCAGTCAACGCCGCCGACGCCTATGGCGCAACGCCTGGGTTGCCGGCCTTGCTCGCGGTGGTGGGCGAAGCGCTCATGGGACAGGCGAGCACTACGCCCGTTGGGGTGGGAGAAGCGGTGCTTATGCACACCGGCGGCATGCTCCCACCTAACGCGAATGCAGTTGTCATGGTGGAGCAGACCCAGCGGGTGGACGCAACCAGCATCGAAGTCTTTAAACCGGTTGCCGAGGGCGAAAACGTGGTGCAGGTGGGTGAGGACGTGCGTCAGGGAGAGACGATTTTTGCACCGGGACAGCGCATGCGACCGCAAGACATTGGCGCACTCATGGCGCTGGGCGTCACGGAGATCACAGTCGCGGCCAGGCCACGCATCGCAATTCTCTCCACCGGCGACGAGGTGATCTCGCCAGAACAGACGCCCCAGCCCGGCCAGGTGCGGGATGTCAACTCCTATTCACTGGCGGCTTTGAGCCTGCGCGCCGGGGCGCTCCCGCTCAACTTCCCCATCATTCCCGACCGGCGCGCTGCGTTGGCGGCTGCAGCACACGAGGCGAAAGCGGCGGCCGACATCGTAGTCTTCTCGGCCGGCAGCTCCGTCAGCTATCGCGACATGACCGTCGATGTGATCCAGGAGATGGGGACGCCTGGCGTGCTCGTCCACGGCGTCAGCGTCAAGCCGGGCAAGCCCACCATCCTGGCTGTGTGCGATGGGACGCCGGTCTTTGGTCTGCCAGGCAATCCTGTCTCGGCCATGGTCATCTTCGACCTGTTCGTCGCGCCAACCATCTGCGCGCTGCTGGGCGCGCAGCCCTTGCCCAAACGCCAGATGCGGGCGCGGCTGGTGCGCAACATCGCGTCTGTCACCGGTCGTGAAGACTATGTGGCAGTGCGCCTGGAAGCGCGCGCCGGCGAGCCGTGGGCGATTCCGGTGCTCGGCAAGTCGAACTTGATCTACACGCTGGTGCACAGCGAGGGGACTGTCGTCGTACCGCTGGATGCCAACGGCCTTGCTGCGGGTGAGTGGGTGGATGTGTGGCTGGATTGATAAGGTGATTGAGTTCTACTAAAATGACTATCTATCTGCACGACATCGCCTTGGATGAAGCCATTTCTGCCTGGCACGCAGCGTTGGACGCCGCCGGCCTGCTGACGTCGCTGCCCGCCGAGACCATTCCCCTGGATCAAGCCCTGGGTCGCGTGACCGCCGAGCCGGTGTGGGCGCTCATCTCTTCGCCCCACTATCACGCCGCAGCTATGGACGGCTATGCAGTGCGCGCCGAGGATACCCGCGGCGCCAGCGAAACCCGCCCCTTGCGCCTGACCATTGGCGTCCAGGCCCATTCTGTGGACACGGGCGACCCTCTGCCGCCCAACGCAAACGCCGTGATCATGGTGGAGCATGTGCAGGTGGTGCAGGACGGCGACATCCGCCAGATCGAGATCATCGAAAGCGTACCGCCGTGGCATTCTGTGCGCCCCATGGGCGAGGACATGGTGGCGAGTGAGCTGGTGTTGCCGGCCAACCACCGCCTGCGCGCCCAAGACCTGGGCGCAATCGCCGGCTGCGGCCACAGCGCAGTGAGCGTCCACCGTCAGCCACGCGTCGCCATCATTCCCACGGGTACGGAGCTGGTTCCGCCCGGCGCGGCGCTCAAGCCAGGCGGCATCATCGAATACAACTCGCTGGTGCTGGGCGCGCTGGCCCAGGAGACCGGCGCCAGAGTCACTCGCTTTCCCATCCAAGCTGATGTACGCGCCGAGATTCTGGCTGCGGTGGAGACAGCCCTGGCCGACCATGACCTGGTCATCATCAACGCCGGCTCATCCGCCGGATCAGAAGATTTCACCGCCTCCATCGTGGCCGGGTTGGGAGAGCTCTGCGTTCACGGCGTCGCCATCCGCCCCGGCCATCCGGTCATCCTGGGCGTGGCTCGCAGCCGGGCGATCATGGGCATCCCTGGCTATCCTGTCTCCGCGGCGTTAACCTTCGATCTGCTGGCGAAACCCCTGCTCTATCGCTGGCAGGGCAGTCTGACGCCCGAACGCACGATGATGGCGGCGACGCTCACCCGCAAAACGCTCTCGCCCTTGGGGGAAGATGAGTTCCTGCGGGTGACGTTGGGGCAGGTGGGTGAGCGCGTCGTTGCGACGCCGCTGGCCGGCGGCGCGGGCGTGATCACCTCGCTGGTCAAGGCCGATGGCCTGGTGAGGATACCGCGCTTCTCCGAGGGACATCACGCCGGCGAGACGGTGCAGGTGGAGCTGCTATGCGAACCACGAAAGGTGCGCAACACCATCCTGGCGATTGGCAGCCACGACATGACTCTGGATCTGCTGGCCGACAGGCTGCGTCGTCGCCGTCCCGACATGAGCCTGTCATCGGCTCATGTAGGCAGCCTGAGCGGATTGTTGGCGTTGCAGCGTCGGGAAGCGCACCTGGCCGGTTCGCACCTGCTGGATGAAGAAACTGGCGACTACAACGTGGGCAGCATTCGCCGCCTGCTGACGCCCCATGGCGTGCGGGTCGTGCTGCTTGGTTTTGTGCGGCGCATCCAGGGCTTGATGACGCCCAAGGGTAACCCCAAGAGCATCTACACGATGGAAGACCTGTTGCGCTCTGACGTGGTCTTTGTCAACCGTCAGCGTGGGGCCGGCACGCGCGTCCTCCTGGACTACCAGCTCAAACAGCGAGGACTGGATGCGCGCCAGATTCAGGGCTATGAGCGCCAGGAGTACACCCATCTGGCCGTGGCTGCGGCGGTAGCCAGCGGCGCGGCAGACTGCGGGCTAGGCATTCTGGCGGCAGCGCGCAGCCTGAATTTGGACTTTGCGCCGCTCTTCGACGAACGCTACGATCTGGTCGTTCCAGTAGAGCATTACGAGAGCGCAATGCTTGCGCCGTTGTTGGCGATCATTCGTGATCCGGCGTCGGGTTTCGCCGCAGGAGTCGCCGCTCTGGGCGGTTATGATATTGGGCAGATGGGAGAAGTGTTGGCAGAATTGTAATTTGGCGCTAAAGAAAACGTCAGGGCAAGGCAAGCAGCGCAAAGGGCTATTTGACCAAATCTGACGCGATGAGTTACTCTTTGTAAGGCGCGTCAGTGATTAACCTGCCTACGTGAAGTGACTGCATGATAAACATCCAATGTTTGCATCTTCTTTGCTCGCCAACAAGACTATTTACAGCGCAAGTTTATTGCCTGATGACATCAGGGGCTATTATCCGCGAGTACGTTTCCGGGCAAATCGAACGTCATTGAGCAGAATCACAGATAAAAAAAGGGAGCTTCACATGAGAACGACAACGTTACGCGCGATTTTGATCCTATTCAGTCTCTTCCTCTTTGCCGAGCATCCGTCGGCGTTGGCTGCGACCTCGCCTCTCAACGGCACGAGCTGGGTGCTCAGCGCGTTGGGCGGCCAATTGCCGTTGTCAGGCACGACACTGACCCTCGTCTTTGGCGAAGATGACGCTGTCAGCGGCAGCGACGGCTGCAACCGCTTCACCACCACTTTCACTGCCAGCAAGTCAACCATTACCATCGCGACGCCGGTTGCGTCAACCATGATGGCCTGCACCGAAGCGGTGACAAACCAGGCAAATGAGTACATGACCGCCCTGGACGCTGCCAACAGATACCAGGTGCGGGGCAGCCAGCTTATCCTGCTGGAAGGCAATCAGGTGCTTGCCACGTATGTGGCAGCCAGGGAAGATCTGGCCGACACGACCTGGCTGGTGACCGGCTACAACAACGGTCGCGAAGCGGTTGTCAGCCCACTCCTCGGCGCCGACATCATCATCAACATCAACGACGAGAGCCTGATTTCGGGTAACGCCGGCTGCAATGACTTCTTTGCCAGCATCCAGGCAGCCAACGGTGCAATCGAGATCAGCGGCGTGGGCGCCACCCGACGCACTTGTTCCACGCCGGCTGGCGTCATGGAGCAAGAGACGGAGTTCTTTGCTGCCTTGGAGAGCGCCGAAACCTATACAGTGGAAGGCGACTTCATCGAGCTGCGCAACGCTGACGACGCCATCGCCGTCCAAATGGTGCGCCAGATCGAAGTGTCCATCCCAGAGCCAGAACCCGCTGTTCCCACCGGCCGCGTGACTGCGCCTAATGGCGTCAACGTGCGCACAGGGCCGGGCACAAACTTCCCGACGTTGGGTGTTGCCCCCTTTGGCGCCACCGGAGAGATCATCGGTCGTAGCGCAGATAGTCAATGGTGGGTCGTTGCCGTGCCTTCAGCGCCGGGCGGCATGGGTTGGGTCTCGGCTGATTTCGTCGCGGCAAGCAACGCGGAGGACGTACCCATCATCGCTTCCCCGCCGCCGCCGGTCGTCATCGTACCCACGCCCGCGCCGACGCCGACGCCGGTTCCTCAACCGACAGCCACACCAACTGCGCAGATCTCTTTCAGCGCCAACCCAACAACCATCAATCAAGGGCAATGCTCCACTCTTCAATGGTCTGTGGAGAACGTTCAAGCGGTCTGGGTCTATCCCCAGGGGCAGCCATATCAGCAGTTCCCCCAGGTGGGCCAGGGTTCGCAGCAGGTGTGCCCGCCGGTGACGACGACCTATGAGATGCGCGTACTGCTGCGCGATGGCTCGGTCACATTCCGTCAGGTCACAGTTACCGTCGTTCCGGCTGCGCCGCAGAATCCTCTGAATAACACCAACTGGCAGGTGACGAGCTATAACAATGGTCAGGGCGCTGTGGTCAGCCCACTGATTGGCACGACGCTGACGGCCATGTTCCAGGGCGACCGCATCAGCGGCAACGCCGGCTGTAACACCTTCTCTGGCTCCTATTGGGTGAGCGGCGGCAACATCTCTATCAGCGGGCTGGTGACGAGCATGATGGCCTGCGCAGACCCGGCTGGCGTCATGGAGCAGGAGCAGCAATACATAGCTGCGCTTCAATCAGCGGCTACCTTCCGCTTCGACGGCAGCCGCCTGGAGTTGCGCCGGGGAGACGGCGCGCTGGCGGTCGTTTTCACTCGATTACAGTAGATCCGTGACCACGTGGTAGGTCTTGAACGGCGGTGGGGGGTACTCCAAGGCAAGCCGCCGCCCCGCCGTTCATTCTCTCTACAGCTTAAATGCGCCCAACAAATTTGGGCGACCGCGTCGTTGGCGCTTGAGCGGCGGTAGGAGTTCACAGTCATAGACAAGTGATTCCGCCGCCGTTCGAGTTGTTGCACTCAACCCATAGCTCCCATTTTCTGGTTCCATCAAATCACAGTCGAGGCCAGGTATGGCGACCAAACCCACCGCATCGAGTTCTATGCAAGCAGTCATCAAAGCTTCCTGGGCGCCGCTGGCGATCATTGTGCTGGCGCAGTTGCAAATGGGCATCAACGTCAATGCATTGCCAGTCTCATTGGGGCCAATTACCGAAGACCTTAACGCGCCGGCAACTTCAGTGGCGACGGCGCTCGTCTTGTATTCGCTCTTCGTCGCTGCTTTCGTCATGCTGGGCGCCAAGATCGGCAAATTGTTTGGCGAACGCCTGGTCTTTCAGATCAGCGCGCTGGCCCACGGCGCAGCAATGGCCTTGATGGCGGTCAGTGTCAATGACAGCATGATGAATCTTGCCCAGGCGATTGCCGGCGTTGCTGCGGCCGCGTTGGTGCCGACGCTCGTGGTGATGATCGCGGCCAACTATCATGGACGCCAACAGGAGCAGTCGCTGGGCATCCTGGCCAGCATTCCCGCAGTCGCCAGTGGACTGACCTTTATCGTCGCCGGCTTCATCGCAACAGCCCTGAGCTGGCGCTATTCGTTTGGGCTGATCTTCCTGATCTCGATTACCGTTTTCTTTCTCAGTTTCCGCATGAAACAGGTGCCGCGTCAGCAGGGCATCCAGATCGACTTTGTCGGCGTGGTGCTTTCTGCCATGTCGCTTGCTCTGATTCTCTTCGGTTTCAATAATCTGAACAATTGGGGAGCAGTCCTGGCGAAACCTGCGGCGCCCTTCTCCATTTTGGGCCTGTCGCCCGTACCCTTCATGCTCCTGTTGGGCATTGTCTTCGGTCAGGCGTTCTTTGCCTGGAGCAATAAACGCGTGGCGGTCAACAAGACGCCGTTGTTGGCCTTGGAGGTGTTGGATTCATCCGAAGAACGCAACGCCGTGTATGCGTTTCTCGTGGCTGGTGGTCTTGGGCCAGCAGTGACTTTTCTGATTCCGCTCTACATCCAGATTGTACAAAATCAAACCCCCTTCTTCACCTCGATCGCAATCATCCCATACGCCATCGCCGTAGCGCTGGCAGCCATCTTTTCGGTGCGGCTCTATGACCGATTGTCTCCGCGCAGACTCGGTCTGATCTCTTTTCTCTTAATCACGGTGGGCATGTGCCTGCTCGCCCTGACGGTGAGCAACGAATGGAGCACCTTTTCTGTCATTGTGGGGCTGATACTCGTTGGCATTGGGGAAGGGACGACATTGACCCTGCTTTTCAACGTACTGGTTTCCGCATCTCCAAAAGAACTGGCCGGCGACGTGGGCGCGCTGCGCGGCGTGGTCAACAATGTGTCGTCGGCTTTGGGCGCGGCTTTTTCCAGTGTGGTGGCGGTGGGCGTTCTGAGCTTCCTGATCACAGCGGCCTTCACTGCGTCGAACCTGCCTCCTGCGCTTAAGCGGGAGATCAATTTCGACAAGATCGATTTCATCAGCAACGACCAACTCGAAACGATTTTGAGCCAAACATCGGTGACGCCCGAAGAAGTGAACGAAGCGGTGAGTATCAATGCGGATGCGCGTTTGCGCGCGTTGCGGGCCACCTTCCTGTTGCTGGCAGCCATCTCACTCTTGGCGATCTTCCCAGCGCTCAAGCTGCCCAAATATACGCCGGGTGAACTCTCCGTCGATGAACTAACCAGAGACCATCCGCCTGGAGGCGCAGCCGTTAGAGCGTGAGAAATTGCCTGAATTGGGTGACTCTGCATGCACCCTATTCAAAACCGGTCGCGTTGAAATAATGATGTAAGAGGAGAACCCATGACGCAAGCGAGCGATGCCGCACGCACCTATTCCCGCACCAATGGCGATAGATTTCTGGGCGAGCTTTTCGAGATGCTCCGCATCCCCAGCCTGAGCGGCGATCCAGGCCATGCTGGTGATATCCGCCGTATGGCTGAATGGCTGGCGGCGCACATGGCCGGGCTTGGTCTGAACAACGTCCAGGTCATGCCAACCGCGGGCCATCCGGTCGTCTATGGCGAGTGGATGGGCGCCGGGCCAGACAAGCTGACCGTGCTGGTTTACGGTCATTACGATGTAGTGCCGGCCGAGATGACGGACGGCTGGCATACCCCGCCCTTCGAGCCGGTGGTGAAGGACGGCAAAATCTACGCACGGGGCGCCACCGATGACAAGGGGCAGCTTTTCATCCACGTCAAGGCATTGGAATCGTATCTTAAGACGAGCGGCGCCGCGCCTGTGAATGTCAAGTTTCTGTTGGAGGGCGAAGAGGAAGTTTCGTCGCCCAACCTGCTGCCTTTCATCAAGGAACACCTGGAGTTGTTGCGCGCCGATGTCTGTGTCATCAGCGACTCGTCCATGCGCGTCATCGAGGAGCCGGCCATCACCCACAGTCTGCGCGGCATGACCTACATCGAAGTGGAGGTCGAGGGGCCGAAAGAAGATCTACACAGCGGCTTCTGGGGCGGCGCAACGCACAATCCGGCGTTGGCGTTGGTGGAAATCCTGAGTAAGCTATACAACTCTGACAACACCATCGCCGTTCCAGGGTTCTATGATGAGGTCGTGGCGCTCAGCGAAGAAGAACGCGCCATGATCGCCCGCAATCCCTTGTCCCACGAGCAATTCAAGGAGGCCACCGGCGTGCCGGCAGTGTGGGGCGACGCCCGCTACACCATCCGCGAGCGCGTTTCTGCCCGGCCCACCCTGGACATCAACGGCATGTGGAGCGGCTACTCCGGCCCCGGTCCCAAGACGATCATCCCGCAGAAAGCTGGCGCCAAGCTCAGCTCGCGACTGGTGGGCAATCAGGACCCTCACGTCATCTATCAGCGGCTGAAAGAGTACATCGAGGCGATTACGCCGTCCACGGTCAGGGTGCAGGTGCGCTTGCTCACCACCGGCAAGCCGGCGCTCATCCCCTTCGACCTGCCTGAGATGCAGGCCGCAACCCGCGCGTATGAACAAGGCTGGGGACATCCGGCCATCTTCACCCGCGGCGGGGGCAGCATTCCAGTAGTCGCCGACATTTATGACCTGATGGGAATGCCGGTGGTCATGATGGGGTATGGACTGGACACCGATGGTCTCCATTCGCCCAACGAGCACTACAGCATCGAGATGTTCCAACGAGGCGTCGAGACAGCTATCGTTTATCTGGAAGAATTGGCCCAATTGCCCCAAAGGTAAAGATGATTATGAGAACACAATTCGACAGTGAACTTGAAGAACGCTTGACGCGCTACGTCAAGATCGACACCGAAAGCGACCCAAATTCGCAAAGCTCGCCCAGCACGCAGAAGCAATACGATTTGCTCAATTTGCTGGTGAAGGAACTCAAGGAGATCGGCGCGCAGGATGTCACACTCACCGACTACGGCGCGCTCCTCGCCACGCTCCCCGCTACGATGGAGACGAGCGCGCCTGTCATCGCCCTCCTGGCGCACGTGGACACCGCTCCCCAGTTTAGCGGCAAAGATGTCAAGCCTGTGGTTCATCGCAGCTACGACGGCGGCGACATCACCTTTCCTGATGACCCAGAGTTGACGCTTTCGCCCAGGGACTACCCCTATCTGGCCGGGAAAGTGGGCGAAGACATCGTCACTGCCAGCGGAACGACGCTGTTGGGCGCGGACGACAAAGCGGGCGTCGCTATCATCATGGCTGCGGCCAGGCATCTGCTCGCCCACCCAGACATCCCCCATGGAACCATTCGCATCGGCTTTACACCCGACGAAGAGATCGGGCGCGGCGTTCACGCCAACTTGCCCAAAGACTTGCAGGCTACGTTCGCCTACACGCTGGACGGCGCGCATCTGGGCGAAATCGTCTACGAGACCTTCTCGGCGGACGCAGCCAAGGTGATCGTGCAGGGCGTTTCAGTGCACCCCGGCTGGGCAAAGGACAAAATGGTCAACGCGGTGCATCTGGCTGCCAAGATCGTGGACACGCTGCCCCACGCCACCCGCACGCCGGAGACCACCGACGGTCGTCAGGGCTTTCTTCACGTGGTCTCGATGAATGGCTCGGCGGCCAAAGTCACGCTCGACATCATCTTGCGCGACTTCGAGCGCGAGGGACTGGCGGCGCACGGCGATCTGTTGCAAAAGGTGTGTGCGGCGGTGCAGGCCAGCGAACCGCGCGCCCACATCACCTGCACCATCACGCCCCAATATCGCAACATGCGCTACTGGCTAGAGGATGATATGCGCCCGGTGGACCTGGCGCGCAAGGCGTGCGAGGCTGTGGGCGTCGATCATTTTTCGCTGCCCACCCGCGGCGGCACCGATGGCTCGCGGCTGACCGAGCTGGGCGTACCGACGCCCAACATCTTCACCGGCATGCAGGAGATTCACGGGCCACTGGAGTGGATCAGCGTGCAGGATATGGGCCGGGCAACCGAGGTGTGCATCAAGCTGGCGCAGTTGTGGGGGAATCCTGACAAGCGTTTTTCATGAGTGATCTCTTTTGCAACTCGAATTTGGAGGTAAGATGGCGAACAGAAACAAGAAGCCGACAAAACCTGCGCCAAAGCCCACAACAGCATCGGCGCCCAAGGATGCGCCCGCAGATGCGACACAAGCTGCGCCGCCAGGCAAGAAATCATTCACTCAGCGCTTGCTCGACGGCGTCGAACGGGTGGGCAACAAGGTGCCCCATCCGGTCATGATGTTTTTGTATCTGATCATCTTTGTCATTGTCCTGTCCCACATCCTCTACCTGGCGGGCGTCAGCGTGACCGAAACCATCGCCACGCCTGTTCCTATCGAGGTGCAGAAGAACTTCTATGAAGACACGACACAAGTTCAACAGGAGACGCCGCCCAAAGGCTATGATTATGCGGACACCGATTTCGAGATCCAGGAGCAGACCATCGCCATTCGTAGCCTCTTGACGACAGATGGCATCCGTTTTCTCTTTTCGTCGTTCGTGACGAACTTCCAAAACTTTGGCGTCGTGGCTGTCACCTTCATCGCCATGATGGGTGCGGGCGTAGCCGAGCAAGCCGGTTTCATGTCGGCCATGATCCGCAAGCTGGTCAAGGTTGCGCCCCGCCGCCTGATCACCTTCATCATCGTCTTCGTGGGCATGTTGTCCAGCGTCGCCTCCGACGCTGGCTATCTGATTCTCATTCCGCTGGGCGCAGCCGCTTTTCTCAGCCTACGTCGCCATCCCCTGGCCGGTATGGCCGCGGCTTTTTCTGGTGTAGCCGGCGTCTTTGCGGTGAACTTGTTGATCACACCTATCGACAGCATGTTGACCGAGATCACCAATGAAGCCATCGGCTTGACGGGTGGGCAGCCCCTCACGATTGTCGCCAACTACTTCTTCGCCGCTGCCTCAGCGGTGATCATCAGCATAGTGGCGACAGTGGTCACCGAGCGTATGATCGAGCCGCGACTGGGCGCATTCCAACCTGAATCGCCCGCCTCTGCTAAGTCGGAAGGGAACAAGGAACAGGACACTCTGTCAGCGGATGAGAATCGTGGCCTGAAGTATTCGCTCTTTGGCTTCTTGGGAATTCTCGCCCTGGTCACCCTTCTGACTGCGCCGCCCGGGGCGCCGCTGCGCGACCCAGAGAGCGGCGCTATTGTCGGCAATACGCCTTTCATGGATAGCCTGCTTTTTATCATCACCATGATTTTTCTGGTGGCAGGCGTTTGCTATGGGCTTGGCGCCAAGACGGTCAAGAGCAGCACCGATGTGATCAACGCCGTCACCAAGACCTTTGCCGGTCTTGCCGGCCTGGTCTTCATGTTGCTCATGATCAGCCAGTTCATCGCCTATTTCAACTATTCGCGCATGCCCACTGTGGCGGCTGTCGCCATGGCTGACATCCTGGAGGCAGCCAATATCGGCGCGCTGCCGCTGCTTATCGCCATGACGTTGGTCATCGTCGTGCTCGATTTCATCATCCCAGGCGTTGTGCCCAAATGGGCTATCTTTGCACCGGTTTTCATCCCCATCTTCGACCGTCTGGGGGTGGCGCCGCAGACGGTGCTGGCCGCCTATCGCGTCGGCGACTCGCCCGTGAACGTGCTTACGCCGCTGATGGTTTACCTGCCCTTCATTGTCACCGTCGCCCAACGATATCAGAAGGGTGCGGGAATTGGCACGGTCGTGGCGCTCATGATCCCCTACGCGCTGGTGATTCTGGTTGCGTGGCTGCTGCTTTTCATCGCCTGGTTCCTCCTGGGCATTCCTCTGGGGCCGGGGTATCCGGTGAGCGTTTAGCGCGATGCTCGTTTGAAACCGAACGTTTTGTCTATCGTAGATGCGATATGGAAATCACATCTACGATAGATTCGGGCAGGTTGTCGTACGGGCGCAAATTACACCCTATAGAAACCGCCGGCTACGCAATGATCGGTGTGTAACCGACAAAGACGATGACACAGTCACAATTCGAGATACCCGCCCTCTTCGATTATTTTGCCACTTTCCTCTGGGCGGTGAGCGGCGCCATTGTGGGCATGCACAAGCGCTATGATTTTGCCGGCGCGTTGGTGGTGGCGTTGGTGGCTTCCACAGGGGGCAGTCTGTTGCGCGATGGTCTCTTCTTGCAGCAGACGCCGCCCGTACTCAGCAACCAGTGGTATATCCCCATCATTCTATTAGCCACGCTCGTGGTCAGTCTCTTTCGTCGGCGCATCAGCCGGATGGGCCTGGTGGATCGAACGATCAGCATGATCGACGCGATAGGCGTGCCGGCGTTCGCCCTCATTGGGATGCAACTCTCCTTTGCGGCGGGCATTCCCCCGCCGGGGGTTGTGTTGGTGGGTGTAGTCAACGGTGTGGGCGGAGGGTTGCTGCGCGATATTCTGGTGGATGACACGCCGGCGGCGCTGATTCCTGGTCAGTTCTATGTTTCGGCGGCGATTTTCGTCTGTATCCTCTTCGTCATCCTGGTCCAGGGTTTCGAGGTGAACAAAGACATTGCCGGCTGGATTGTGATTGCCACCTTTTTCACCGTTCGCATGCTGAGCATCCGCTACAACTGGCGCACCAAACCGATCCTGCCCGATTCGCCATCCTCATGAATGACTTCCTGCTCGTCTTTGTCATTGGACTCTTCGCTTCCTTTTTGACCTATCTCGGCGCGCCGATGGCAGAGAGATTCGACGTTCCACAAAAGGTCGTTAGCGCCGCGCTACAGTTTGCAGCAGGGATCATCTCTGCGCTGGTTGCCTTCAGTTTGATGCCGCCTGCCGTGCGTTATGGCCCCTATACGTGGATCGTGTTGAGCTTCTTCATCGGCGGCGCGTTGTTCGTGCTGATGGAGTATGCCTCGGCGCGCTTGTTGGCTGCCCGTCCCAAGACTGGCAATGGGCCTACTTCCCTGGGGCTCTATATCGGCATTCTGGTAGACCTGGTCATCGACGGCGTGGTCATTGGCGTCGGCGCCACGCTGACCCCGAAGACTGGCCTGCTCCTGGCCTTGGGATTGGCGATCAGCACCGCGCCGCTGGCTTTTGTGACGACTGCCACAGCCAAACAACAAGGCGTCTCAAAGCAAAGTCGCCGGATTCTGGCGATCTTGTTCTTTCTGTCTGTGCTCATGGGCGCAATGGTGGGCTATCTCGTGCTGCGCAACCAGGCAATGGAACTCCGACTCACCCTGATCGCGTTGGCGTCGGGCTTCCTCATCACCACCGTCACCCAAAGCTTGATACCCGAAGCCAACAAGGAAGGGGAACCGGGTTTCGCCGGCATCCTCTTCGTCGCTGGCGTTTCGCTCTATGCTTTTATGTCGCTCACTCTCGCATGAGAGGGCGTCACGGACCATTTCAGACAAACAAAGGATCCTTTTCATGAATCGTTATGACATTCAAGCAGTGCAGGCGCTCAGTGGTTCGCCATCGCTGACCATCACCCTGCCGACCCATCGCACCGCCCCTGACAACTTTCAAGACCCCATTCGAGTGAGAAATCTGGCGACTGAGGCCAAAGAACGCCTTCAGGAAGAGCACGGCAAACGTGAAGTGGCCGGTCTGATCGATCGACTGGATCGCCTGACTGAAAGCATTGATTATCATCATGCGCTGGACGGTCTGGTGTTGTTTGTCAATCAGGATTTCGCGGCCAAGTACTATCTGCCGTACACCGTCGCCGAGCGTGTGGTGATTGGGGACACCTTCCTGACACGCGACCTAGTCTTTGCCATGAACCGCATGCCGCGTTACTGGGTGTTGGCCTTGAGCGAGCAGCCTACACGCCTCTTTGAAGGGGTTCACGATACGCTTGTCGAGGTGCATGAAGGAGGCTTCCCCATGACGCACGAAGGACCTGGCGGCGCCGCACCCTTACCGGGCGGCTTTGGCGTTCAGGTCTCCGCCCATCGCGACGAGCGTCATCGCCAGTTCTTCCGCAGCGTCGATGCTGCGCTCAAGCCCTTTCTGGCTAACGATCCTCTCCTCATGGTTGTCGTCGGCGTCGACCGCTATCTGGCCTTTTGGAACGAAGTCACCACGCATGGTCAATTTGTGCGAGCGACGCTGCAGGGCAATTACGACTACATGACGCCCCACGAATTGGTCAAGGTGGTCTGGCCATTAGTGGAAAACGCCCTGGCCGAACGAGTGCAGCGTTATCTGGCGGAGTTGGAGCAAGCGGTCGGTCAACAGCGCACGGCCTCCACTGTGGGCGAAGCCTGGCGCATGGCAAATCTGGGGCGTGGCAAACTCCTGCTCGTCGAAAAGGATTATCACGAAGCTGGTCGGCTGGACGAAACGGGCCTCCTGCTCCTACCGGTGGAAGACCCTTCAGCGCCCGACGTAATTCCCGACGCGGTGGATGAGGTGATCGAAATGGTGCTGGGTAAAGGGGGCGAGGTCGTCTTCACGGAAAACGGCCAGCTTGCCGCCCATCAGCGCATCGCCCTGGTGCTGCGCTATTGAATTATTGAATTGGGTGCATTCAAAATCAGCACCCAGCTCATCTGTTTGACATCTTGACGACAAAAAATGAAAAGGCTGCGTTCAAATTTGGTTTGCGGAAGGGGGCTTGAACGGCGGCGAAGTCGTCTTTCTGTAACAGCGAAGCCTTGTCGCCGCCGTTCAAGCCCCTACGAAATGATCACCAATAGCTATTTTGAACACATCCACATGAAAAAGGAGCGAACCATGGCCCAACTGGATGATTATCTGGCCCGCAAAGAGGCGGTGCTGGCCGCCCGGCGCAGCGATTTTCAGGCCGACGCCGACAAGGCCCTGGTGCGGCTCAAGGCCCAATCCTGGGTGGCGGGCAACACCGGCGCACGTCCGGTGCGCATGGGCGAGATCGTATGGGTGACGGACTCAGCGCCGGCTCTGGCTGGTCACGCTTTGGGGCCGACCGCGCCGGAGATGCTCCTGGGCGCATTGGCGAGCTGCCTGGTGCACACCTATCTCATCGAGGCGACGCTTATGAACCTGCCCCTGGATAGCGTGGAAGTGACGGCTCAGGGCGCACTCAACATGAGCGCGGTGGTCGGGTTGCCGGCCAGCGAAGCGCCCCGCCTGGAGCAGGTGAGGTACTCTGCCCAGGTGACATCAGCAGCTGAGGCGGACCAGATCGAGGAGTTGCACCGGCGCGTGGAGGCGGGCTGCCCGGTGCTCAACACGCTGCGTTTCCCGGTGGCGGTGCAGCGTCAACCAGCGTAGACTGAGTAGGGTGCGTCCAGTTTCTGAATGCACCCTATTCCAGGCGCAGAATATATTCTTCCACCTCTCCACTGCGACCGTTGGCGTAGCCTTTGTCCTCGCCGACGATGACAAAACCACACTTCTCCATCACGCGCAGGGAAGCAACATTGTCTTTGACCGCGCGCCCGAAAAGGGGGCGCACCGCAACGCATTTCAGAAATTCGGCCAACGCCGCCGACGCAATCCCCTTGCCCCAGTGCTCTCGGCCAAGCCAGTAAGTCACCTCAGGCTCTCCGAACTGCTCGAATTTCGCAATGTGGCCGGTCACCTCGCCAGCGACGAGGATTGTTTTGACGATAGTCGAGTCATCCGCCAGGATTCTTGTCCAATGGGCTGAGAATGCGGCTGAATCTGAAGGGTCTTTTGCCGTAAAGGCGGCCATCCAGATGGCGGAGGCGTCCTGTTGGTGTTTGTAGAAGATTGGCAGGTCGTCGGCGACGACCTCGCGCAGGGTGATGTCAGGATGAGAAGTCGGTTCTAATGAGGAGTAGGGGTGTGTATTCATCTGTTTCAATTCCAAGGGCGTGTCTGTCCGATGCGGTCAACTCCCGCGCCAGCTCCGGCATGGCTGTCGTTTTGCCCGTTTGACGCGGCGCATGGACGACAAAGTAACTGTGCGTCTCGACCAGGCGCATGACATTTTCTTCCATCAGCCGGCCGTAGCAGGAAGCATATAGTGGTATTCAGGGTTGCAAGGGCCGCCTGCGTTGAAGAATCTCATAGGCCAACTATGGCCGATTGGCCGGGTCATGACCATTTCAGGCGCATCCCGCAGTCTATCGCTACATCTTCCAGGAAGCTGTGAGCTTCCTGGAAGATGAGATACGGGAAGTTTGTTCATTGACAGCCGCTCAGCGAACGCCAGCCATCTCTTGCAACAGATGCCAGTTGGCCAGGCGGTCGGCTTGGGCGCGCAAAAGCGTCTCGGACGGGTTGCCTTGCTTGTCGAACTGTTTGGCGAAGCGTCCCTCGCTGCGGGCAAAAGTGACGAAGTCGATGCGCTCGCCCGTCTTGGGGATGACATACCAATCATCCTTGATCGCCGGGTTGCCCGTCAGGCTCAGGCGTTCACGGATGGTGTTGCCATTGCGCGGGTCATAGATGAAGACCGGGAAGGCGCGACTCTCCACTGCCAGTTTTGCTTGCTGGCGACTCATGTTGTCGGCCACGCCATGTTCTGGCTGGCAGGTGGTATAGGTGTTGACGATGGCCGGACCATCGAACGAAGCCGCGTCCAGCACCGACTTGTAAAAATGGTTGGGGATAGAGGCCACGGTCTGCGCCACGAACGTATTGGGATGCATCATAGCGATGCGTCCCAGCTCCTTGCGATTCTCCTCCTTGCCAGCATGGGCGCTTCCAAAGGCATACATCTTGGATTCCTGACCGGTGAAAGATGCTGTACTGGTCTGTCCGCCTGTATTCGAGTAGACCTGTGTATCCAACACCAACACCTTGATGTTCATGCCGCTGGCCAGCATGCGGCTGAGCGATTGGAAGCCAATGTCCAGCATGGCGCCGTCGCCGCCCATGACCCACAGTTGCTTGTTCTCCCATCCCTGTTGATCCCAGCGCAGGCGAATGCCCATGGCAAAGGCCGGGCCATTCTCGAAGAGGGAGTTGCTCCACGGAATGATGTAGGGATTGTAGGGGTAGGTGCTGCCATAGACCGTGTTACAGCCGGTGCTGGCAGCAATGCCGATGTTCTCTGCGCCATACTTGTAGCCCAGGGCCGCCAGCCACATGCGGATCACGGTTGCTTCGCCGCAGCCGGCGCACGATCCTGCGCCGCCCACGTAGAGCATGCTCTGCTCTGCCAGCATCATGTCCACTGCCACCCGGTCGCTGATGAATTCGTCGGGCGTGGGCGGCAGGCGGCGGAAGAATTCGATGCTCTTCTGATATGCCGGGACCGTGGTGTCCTCTTTCTGAATCATAGTGAGCGCGTTGTAGCCCAAGTCGGCGCACGCTTCCACACACTCAGCGCAACCCTTGCATTTGGTCGGGTCAATAAAGATGCCGAATTTGCCAGGCGTCTTGCCGCGCTTCTGGGGCACCGTGTAAAACTTGTTGGTGACCGCGAACTGATTCGCCATGTAATCGCGTTCCGCCGGATTATCAATGTCATCCAAACACTCTTCCAGGTCGTCCAGCAAGATGACCTTGCCCAGGATAGCCGTGTCAGGACACTGGTTGACGCACGTCATACAGCCCGTGCAGTTCTGGTTGTTGAAAAGGGGAATCTCCGGGGCGATATAGCTGAAATCGCGCATGACGCCGGTGCCAGCGGGGATCACCGAACGGGCGACGCCGTCGTCGGCGACCAGACCATCGTCGGCTGTACCCTCGTTGTACTCGGTGAGAATACGGTCGAAGAAGTCTTCCACATCCACAATAGATGGATCGAAGCCGGAATGGCCGTTGGCTGTACGGCTGATCTTGGTGATATTGATACGGTCGGTTGTAACGCCCATGAGTCTTCTCCTATGCAAACAACTGAATTTCCATACCCGGCGTGTAGATGGCGGCGTTGATCTCTTGCGAGACGATCTCGTCGGACACCTCGAAGCAGGATTCGTAGCCGCGCTGCACGGCGCGTAAATTGGCTTCGACAACGCCTTCGCCTCGCTTACCGAAGTACTTGCGCAGCGCTTTGGCTGCACGCTCCATGACCTCGGCGTACGTCATACCAGTCTGCTGCGCAAAGGGAGTCACTTTGAGGAAAATACCGAGCAAGACGATGCCCTGCATACGCACCTCCAGATCGGGCGAGGGCGCCTCTTCGCGGGCGATCTTGGCCGCGTCCGCAGCAAAAACGCGTATCCGCTTCTCACGGATGATCTCTTTGGCCTTGGGCGGGATATAAGCCCAGACTGCCTCTGGCGTGGTCTTGTTGGTCTGCACAAAGATGGCGCCGCCATAGGCGATGCCTGCCAGTGGGTTGCTGGTGACAAAGGCGTTGACATCGTTCATCGGCACAAATTCGACCTGATTCAGCTCGCAGTGGGTCAGAATCGGCTCGTCGGCCACAGTGAGATAGTAGGTGGTGGGCAACCCTTTCTTCTCAGAACCGTACTTGGGATAGGCCTGCACCTTCTTGCCAAAAACATCGCCGGCGATGGTGGCGATGACCTTGTTGGTCGTCACGGAACCGTAGCCGCCCACCGAATGGCCGCGCATGGAGAAGGCGCCCCGTGGCCGTACATCCGGGTCGATGGGCATGGGCAGCGCGGTCTCGTGCTGGATGCCCACGGTGAAAAAGCGCCGCCCACGCCCGGTCATGTTACGGGCGATGGAGACAAAGTGCCCCGGTCGCACATCGCGGCTACCCAGGCCGGCGGAGCCGCTGTAGATGGTGGGAATGCGGTCAACCTGGGGATACCCCTCATGCCCAGTCATGGCGTCGGCAAAGGCCGCCTTAATCTCTCGGGTCAGGGGGTTGCTCTGGGCCAACGGGTCATCCATACGTTCCAGGACCGTGAACGCCTTTAGGCCGCGCAGCGCCTCGACGATCTGGGGGCCAGGGAAGGGGCGATAACAGGTGACGTGGACGACGCCCAGCTTGACGCCCTCCTCCTCACGAATCCAATCGACTGTGGCGCGCGCCGTCTCGATGAACGAGCCAATGCCCACTACCGCATATTCGGCATCCTCCATGTTGTAGGTCTCGACCATGTCATAGCGGCGCCCAGTCAGACGATAGAACTCGTCCATCGCGCTCTGAATCGCGCCCGGCACTCTGCTGTAGTACGAACGTTGGGCGATCTTGCCCTTCATGTAGCTGTCCTGGTTCTGCACCACACCCGTCATCACTGGGTTGTGAGGGTCGAACAGGTTGGTCAACTTGGCGGAGGGCGGACCGACAAACTGCTTCATCATCTCTGGCTCGATGAGCACCATATCCTCCACAGTGTGGGTGGTGAGGAAGCCATCCTGCACGCTCATGAAGGGCGTCTGACTGTCTTCGGCTGCTCGTCGCGAAATGAGCGCCAGATCGCCCGCCCCTTGAGCGTTCCTGGCAAAGAGAATGCCCCAGCCACAGTCCGCCACGCTCATGACGTCATCATGGCCGGCGTGGACGTTGAGGCTATGGTTGGTGATGGCGCGCGCGCCGATGTGAAATACCACGGGCAGGCGTTTGCCGCTGATGGTGTACAACACTTCCTTCATGAGCACCAACCCCTGCCCAGAGGTGTAATTGCTCACCCGTCCGCCTGCTACAGCAAAGCCTTCGCAGGCCGACGCAGAGCTGTGCTCCGATTCCGGCTCAAGAAACTTGAGCTCCTCGCCCCACAAGTTGACTGCGCCGTTGGCCACATAGGCGCCGTAGCCGCCTCCCATGGTGGTCGATGGGGTGATGGGATACGCGCACGCACCTTGCGTGATATGCCGATCCACCCAAACGACAGCCCCGGCCCCATCCGAGGTAGTAGGCGCCCCCGGATAGGGATGTTTTCCATCATGATTCGAGTTCATGGTCTGACCCTCCCTTGATTTGCATTGCCACTACGCATACACTAGCCCAGGCATGCCCATACAGGCGATAAGCGGGCGAGAGGCAGATTTATTTAGGGAGAATCTGCCGTCGTCGAGCGCCTGCACGCCGGGTAAATGACAAGGGATATATCATATCATGTCTTTGGCTATGGGCAAAGGATGACGAGCGGCCTCATGCCCGGCTCGAGAATACGAATTAAAATCATTTTTTTGCTATGATTATTCGTGGGCGTGGACATATGGAACACAATGTCTGGCCTGTTGCATGGCTCCGTGGATTTGGGTATAATCCCACTTACTTCCGTCCAACTTCCAATCGCCCAGACGAAAATAATAAGGAGAAAAACCATGTGTGTTCCAGCATGCACCCACAAAGTTGCTCAGGATCTCGCTCGTCGTCGATTTCTGAAGGCTGCTGCCAGCGTCGCTGCCGCTTTAGGGGTGGCTGCTTGCAGCCCGGTTGCGCCGCCTCCTCCGCGCCTGGGACAGGCTGCTGCCGCAGCTGCCGCGCCAGGACCCATGTCCTTCAGCCGCGTCATCGATCTCACTCACACCATGACGCCGGATTTTCCCACCTATGGGGGAAGCCCCCAGCTTGAGCTGGAATCCATGTTTACGCTGGCCGACAATGGTTACAACATGTACCGATGGCTGTTGGTGGAACATACCGGCACCCACATGGATGCGCCTTTTCATTTTTCCGACGGCCCGACCGCAGATCAACTCCCCGTGGAATCTCTAGTCGGCCCTCTGGCCGTCATCGACATCCGCAATAAAGCGGCGCAGGACCCAGACGCCCAATTGACGCCGGACGACATCGCCGCCTGGGAGGGGATCCACGGATCTCTGCCCGCAGGCGCAGTCGTGGCCATGCTCAGCGGCTGGGACCAACATGTGAATACGTCCATGTTCCGCAATGCTGACGACGCTGGCGTCATGCACTTTCCCGGCTTCCACATTGAAGCTATCGAAATGCTTCTGGGCGAGCGCAACGCCAACGGCATCCTGGTGGATACCCTGAGCCTGGATTACGGGCAATCGGCGGATTTTGCGGTGCACTATCGATGGCTGCCGGCTGGAAAGTGGGGCATCGAATGCGCGGCAAACCTGGCTGCGATGCCCGCTGCAGGCGCCACCGTGATTGTGGGCGGCCCGAAGATCGCCGGCGCAACGGGCGGCATGACCCGCCTCATCGGTCTGATTTGACATGAGTGTATTCAAAGTAAACTGCGGTTGCTTTGAAACCAGGAGTTTTCACAGTTCAAAAACTCCTGGTTTCAAACAGAGCGAAGTATAGTTGCTCGCCAGATTGACAATTCATGCGTGACTCGTGACGGTAGCGGCATGAGCAGCCAATTGAGAGACCAGTGGTTTGCGGCAGGGGCGTCAACGGCGACGAGGTCAATTGTAACAGGGTGCGACCGTCCACCGCCGCCGCTCATGCGCCTCCTCAGCGGAAGGCCCACTGGGTGACAATGCCAGACTTTTGGACTTGCTCGCTCTCTATCGGTCATGTGGGTGTGTAGCCCGCCTGACCGATTTTTGTTTTCAGCCAATCCACAATATGATGGAACTACACAGATTTGGCTTTTCGCAGTAAAAGGTGCGATGTGGGTGCTTCGATTACGCTTCTCAAAGTTGCCGGCACTGAACTGAAAGTGCACTGGTCCTTTGCTTTGATTCTCATTTGGGGCGCGTTCGCCTTTGGGGTCAGCGCGTCCAGCCCGCTCTTTGGTATGCTCTACGGTATGCTCGTCATCGTCCTGCTCTTCGTTTGCGTCACCTTACACGAATTCGGTCACGCCATCGCAGCCAAACGCTATGGCATCAAAGTGCCCACCATCGTCCTGCTGCCCATCGGCGGCCTGGCGAACCTGGAGCGCATGCCCGAAAAACCGACGCAAGAGTTGGCGATTGCTCTGGCTGGTCCCCTTGTCAATGTTCTTCTTGTCGTTCTGCTCACACCACTTGTCATGGTGGGAAGCCAGATCGAAGGCGTGCGGGGCGTAAACTTCTTTCAACTGAACGAGATGTTGGATCGCGTGCGCACACCCGGCGTCACGAACCTGTTGGTCTATCTGGTGGGGATGAACCTGATGCTGGCGCTCTTCAATTTGTTGCCTGCTTTTCCCATGGATGGCGGGCGGGTCCTGCGTGCGTTGCTTGCCCTGACCACCCCCTATGTGCGCGCCACACGCATCGCCGTGATGGTGGGCCGGCTGTTGGCGATTCCTT
This sequence comes from uncultured Caldilineaceae bacterium, assembly GCA_964560495.1. Classification (GTDB taxonomy): domain Bacteria; phylum Chloroflexota; class Anaerolineae; order Caldilineales; family Caldilineaceae; genus UBA5069. The sequence continues at coordinate 19,731 of CAZLMM010000021.1, read as the reverse complement.
TAGCGATCTGGGGCATTCTGTCGGGTAACATCCTCATGTTGTTGGTGGCATTCTTTGTCTATGTAGGCGGCGGCGCCGAACGCGAAGCTGTGGAGAACAAGACAGTGTTGCGCACAGTGCGCGTGGGCAGTGCGGTGAATCAAGAAAGCGCGCGCCTCTATACAAGCGAGCGACTGGAGCGCGTGATCCAGCTCATCATGACATCCTATCAGGTTGACTTTCCAGTCTTCGACCTGGGCAACCGTTTCGTTGGGGTGGTGACGCGCCCGCGGCTGGTCGAGGCGCTGCGCACTATAGGTCCGGAAGGCCGCGTTGTGGATGTGATGCTGCCAGCGAGTCAATTGCCCATGGTGGAGCACGACACCAATCTGGCCGTGGTGTGGGAGCAGATGGCTCGCAGCGGTAGCCGTGTTGCGGTTGTCCAAGAGGATGGCGAATTCGTGGCGCTGATCAATTTGGAAGACATTTCGGAAGTCTTCCAAGTGTTGAGCGCGACCATGGATCGCACTCCGCAGAATCCCACGCCTACGGGTCAACAGATGGTATAGTCCTTCGTAATGTTTCAGGTTGCCACTGCTACAGGCGTCATCGCTTATGAGTTGTTGGACACTGTCGGGCCAGCCGCCAAAGATGCCCCATTTTTGACGCTGCTCCACAATTTCATGAGCACCGGGCGCGCGGCCTGGGGCGCCCTTTTGTCGGTGCTCAATCAGCGCTTCCGTATCCTTCTGCCAGACCTCCCCGGGCACGGGCGCTCCCTGGGACACCCTGCCGGCTATGACCACACGCTCATCGCTGGCCAGATCGCTGAATTGATGCATATGGTTGGCGCAGAGGCAGGCCACCTGGCCGGGTGCAGCAGCGGCGGCATGATCGCTCAACTGATCGTTGCCGAGAAATTGGCCCAGCCAGCGACGCTGACGCTGGTCAGCGCCACCCACAGCACCGATCCACGGCGCACCGGCGCGGCGAACCCGCTAACACCCGAACGTTTCGAGGCCAGCCGCACCTGGTTGCAGGCCACGGCGCGTCTCCACGACCCCTTCCAGGGAGAGGGCTATTTCGACGGGACCCTGCTCCCAGGTTTTCGCGGCCTCACGCCCGCCAGCGCCATTGATCTGCCCCTTTCTGCCTTCCGCGATTTCGACCTGCCCGTGTGCATCATCCACGGCGACCACGATGAATTCTTTCCGGTTTCCATCGCGCGCAGCATGACCGCCGCTCTGCCCAGCGCCGAGCTGCGCCTCGTTCCGCGCCAGACACATGCGCTCCTTTTTCGCCAACCCAATGAGGTGGCGCAGATCATGGACGATTTTTTGCGCCGCCACGCATAGACAACGCGTCTGCCAGACGCCCTTGTGATATGATGCAGGTGGAGACGCCCCCGGTTGCGCCTGCGCTGTTGAAAAGCGCGCTGAAAGTGAAGACCATTATGGGACAACGAACACTCAAGATTTCGCCATCGATCCTGACAATCGACTTCGGCCATTTGGCTGAATCTGTGCGGGCGGCTGAAGCGGGAGGGGCGGACGCCATTCACCTGGATGTTATGGATGGCGTCTTTGCGCCCAACATCACCTTCGGCCCGTTGGTGGTGCGGGCCGTGCACGCCGCTGTGAGCCTGCCCCTTGATGTCCATCTGATGGTGGCTGACCCGGATCCCTATCTTGGTGAGTTCGTCGCAGCCGGCGCGCAGAACATCACCGTGCATGTGGAGGCGTGCCGCCATCTCCACCGCACCATTCAGACAATCGTGGGCCTGGGCTGTGGGGCTGGCGTGGCCCTCAATCCATCCACCAGCATCGAAGCCGTGCGCGAGATTCTTCCTTTCGTCGATCTCATCCTGGTCATGAGCGTGAATCCAGGTTTTGGCGGACAGAAATTCATCGAGACGACGACCAGCAAGCTGCGCCGCATGCGCCGTCTGCAAGAAGAACTCAACCCCACCTGCGACCTTCAGGTGGATGGCGGGATCTATCCCCACAATATCGACGATGTGGTGCGCGCCGGCGTCAACAATATCGTGGCGGGCAGCGCCGTCTTCAACAACAAGGCGACGCCCGGCGAGAATATCGCAGCGTTGCGTCAGGCTCTGGCGAGTCAGGGGCTGACAGATGCGCTCTCATGACGATGATTCGTGTATTTCCTGGATGGACGATGAGACCATGTTCCTGACCTGCACATCACCCCAGGACGTGTGGCCCTGATGCTGCCGCCATCTCATGTCGCGTACACCTGGCTTGCGTTGAGTGTGGCGCAGGATGAGCTGGGGGTTGCGCCCGACCTGGACTATCGTCTGGCAGCCTTGGCCGCCATGGCCAGTGACCTGGTGGATAAGCCTCTGGCCTGGCTCTATTTCTACGAGCGCCACAAGTCGGCTGTGCTCTTCGCCCACACGCTCATCGCTTATCTGGCTGTCATGACAGTTGCGCTACAGTTGGGGCGCCGAGAGCGCATCTATGCCGCGTGCATCATCGGACATGCGCTTCTGGATCGTTTGTGGTATTTTCCGGCCACCTTTTACTGGCCCTTGCAGGGCTGGAAGTTTCACGTGTGGGGCAAGCGCGGCTCCGAGCAGGAAAAGATCGGTTGGGCCTACTGGATAGCCTTCACCCGACGGCGTGAGCTGTGGACGTGGGAGCTGGGTGGAGTGCTCGCCCTGGCGGTATTTGTCTGGCGGCATCGTCTGTACAGGTGGCCGCAGTTGCGCCGCTTCCTATTGAGCGGGCGCGTCGAGCGCCGATGAGCGGTCAACCTGCCGGTCGCTCGAAGATCGGCCAACGTGTCGCCGTAAACGTCAGCGCGCTGGGCGCCGCCAGCCTTTTTCGCATCGGCTTGAGCTTTGCGCTGCAATTGCTGGTCGCCCAATCTTTGGGGGTGGCGGCGCTGGGATTCTACGCCGCTACGGTAGCGTATATTCACCTCTTCCAGGTTATCTGCGAGTGGGGATTGCCCTCGCTGCTGCCTCGCGACCTGGCGCAGACGCCCCATCATCGACTGGCTGGTTATCGCGCCGCCCTCATCATCCAGACTTCTTTGGGTGGGGCCATCTGGCTGGCTATCGTCGTCGCGACGCCATGGTTGCCCACAGAGATGGGGCGTCTGTTGTTGATTGGCGGCGTCACCCTGCCCTTCTATGCAGTGATGTCCGCCAGCGAGACCTTGTGCGAAGCCTGCGAGCGTATGCCGCTGGTGATGGCCATCGAGGTCGCCGCCAATGTCCTCCTCTTTACCGCCAGCGCGTTCGTCTTGCTGGCTGGCGGCCAACTGATTCATCTGATGGTTGTCATGGCGGGAGTGCAGGTTGTGATGGCCCTGGCGAGCGTTGTTGTGGCTAGGTCTGCGCACCTCTGGCCAGCACCCCAGTCGCGCCCTGACTGGACCATCAGCGGGCTGATGCGCAAATCCCTGCCATTCTTAGGACTCTCTCTCACCGATGTTTTGCAGCAGCGCGCCGATCTCTTGCTCGTAAGTTTTCTGGCCGGTCCCCTTACAACGGGCGCCTACGCAGCGGCCAACAGCCTGGTGCGCGTCCTTATCAAGTTGGCGCAGAGTTACTGGCGCGCCCTCTACCCCACACTGAGCCGGCTCCATCAAGGGCAGAGAGATCGCTTCCTGCTTTTGCAAGGAATGGCCCTACGTCTGGGTTGGGCGGCTGCGCTGTGGGCAGCGGCCGTCGCCGCCGGCCTGGCAACGGAGATCATGTTGCTGTTTTTTGGCGACGACTTCGTGGCGGCCTCTGCTGTGCTGAGGATCCTGATCTGGTCTGCCCCTCTCTATCTGCTGGAAAGCTATTTCATCGCCATCCTGTTCGTACAGCGACAACCGCGGACAGGCCTGATGGTCGCGCTGACGCAGTTGGGCGTTGTCGTGGCTGCACTTCCGCCCCTGATCCTGTGGGTTGGCATTGCTGGCGCCGCTTGGGGCGTGGTGTTGGCCGGCATTGCCGGCGTTTGCGTCGGCGCCTGGCATGTGGGCACACTCAACGCGTCATCTGTCACAACCCTGCTGCTCATGTTGATCGCTGCGCTGGCTGTCGCCGCAGCGATCTGGCGGCTCCAGGAGACTCCCTGGTGGGCGGTGAGTGTGGGCGCGGCGCTCTATGGGCTGCTGGCATGGTTGGTTGGCGGGGTCGGTCGGCGTGATCTGGCCTCGTTGCGCCAGGCTCTGGTTGGCTGAAAAGCGCGCTGATTTCTTTGTTGCATTGGCGATTTCGTCGGCTGATCGGCTACAATGGCGGAATGAAGAAGTGGAAGAATCGTCGATCGGCCAAGGCTGGCGAGAACGAAGACAAGCCAGAGCAGCCGAGAGGATATCGGGTGCTTATGATCGCCCCCACCAGCTTTTTCGCCGACTATGGCTGCCACGTGCGTATCCTTGAGGAAGCGCGTGTGCTCCAACGGCTCGGCTGTCAAGTGAAAGTGGCGACCTATCACAACGGCAAGGATGTCCCTGGAGTTGACATCGAGCGCACCCTGCCCATTCCCTGGCGGCGTCATTACGAGGTCGGTTCGAGCCGCCACAAGATCGTCTTCGACGCCCTCCTCGGCATCAGAATTGCCCAGACGCTTCTCACGGGGCGGGTTGACATCATCCATGCCCATCTTCACGAAGGCGCGCTCATGGGGTTGATCCTGGGCTGGCCTTTTCACATCCCCACCATCTTTGACTTTCAGGGCAGCATGACCGAAGAGATGCTTGACCATGGTTTCCTGCGCCGCGATTCACAACTTTTTGGCCCTGTCCGGCATTTGGAGACCTGGATCGCGCGTCGTTCTCCCATCATCTTCACCAATTCAGCCAATGCCCGGCGCGTCCTGGTGAACGATTTTGGCTGCACCCCCAATCGTTTGCGTTCCATTCCTGACTGCGTGAACACGGAGACGTTCCGACCCGCGTCCCAACATGATGCTGATGAGCTGGCTGTCCTGCGCGCCCGGTTGGGCATCCCCGCCGACCATCGGGTGCTTGTCTATCTGGGTTTGCTGGCCGAATACCAGGGGGTGACGCACCTCCTGGAGGCGTTCAGACGGCTTCTGGCAAGACGCAGCCATGTGACGCTCTTGCTCATGGGCTTTCCTGGCGTGGATGTCTATCAGCAGAAGGTGCGCGACCTGGGCATTGACAGCCAGGTCATCTTTACCGGGCGAATTCCCTATCATGAAGCGCCAACCTACCTTGCCCTGGGCGATGCGGCGGCGGCCCCCAAGCTCAGCCTGACCGAAGGCGCCGGCAAGCTGCTCAACTACATGGCGGTCGGCCTGCCCACTGTCGCCTTCGACACGCCTGTCGCTCGCGAATACTTGGGCGCGTATGGGCTGTTTGCTATACGCGGCGACGTGGACAGTCTTGCAGAGCAACTGGAGCAGGCGCTGTTCAATGACGACCGCCGACCGGAAATTGGACGACAACTGCACCAGCGCGCCGTTCAACAATTCGATTGGACGCCCACCGGAAGAGATATTTTACAAGCCTATGCAGATCTGCTTGGCGATGAAGCGCCCGCTGCGTCGGCCAAGCCCATCAGCCAGATTCCCAAACAAAGTGTATGATTTCTTGGAGTCACAGATGAAAATTCTCGAACACATTTCCCCGCTCGCCCCATCCTCTTTGCGCGTGCTGTTTGTTGGCCTGGCGATTGTCGTATGCGCGGCATTCTCCCCGCAAGTAGCCTCAGCCCAGGACGCCGCGTCCGACACTGCGCCGCAGGAGACGACATCGTTTCACCTGCCCCTGGTGATGAATGACTACACTCCACAGATGGCCGACCGACTTGGCTATGGTGTAGGCATCTTCAAAATCACCGACTTTCCTGAGATACGCAGTCTTCAAGCCGGTTGGTATGTCGATTGGCGCGTGACTCCAAACCCACTACGACCAGGTGGAATTGAATACATGCCCACAGTACGCATGCACCAGAATCTCACCTGTCCCATCGGCACAACTGCCGACCGCACGCTCTGTCCCTATGTCGAACCCCACTCCTACACCTACTGGCCCGATCAGGCGACCCTCGAAGCAACGGCGAAGGCGAATCCGGGGATGACCTGGCTGGTGGGCAACGAGCCAGACCGCATTGATGGTTGTTGCCAGACCTATCAAGACGAAATGCTGCCCACCCTCTATCCTGTGGCTTATCATGAAATCTATCATATCATCAAGGCCGCAGACCCGACGGCGAAGGTGGCGATTGCCGGCATAGTGCAAATGACGCCCATGCGTCAACAATACCTGGACATCGTCTGGGCCAAGTATCAAGAACTGTACGGTGAAAAGATGCCGGTTGACGTCTGGAATGTACACAACTTCATCGGCTCCGAGTTCTGTCGGCAAGAGATCAATGCCAACAAACAGGCGGAGCGGGTCTGCTATTCGATGGCTGTACCGCCGGGCATTGCCGGCGACATCGGTTCGTACTACGGCGAGGATTGGCGTCACGTTCACAAGCCGACTTTTGACCAACAGATTCGCGCCATGCGTCAGTGGATCAAGGACAATGACGATATGAACAAACCGCTGATCGTCACTGAATATGGCGTGCTCTTTCCCACGCTTTGTCCCAACAAGGAACCAGTCGAACGACAGAAGTGCATCAATTATTACGGTTCCAACTACGTGGAGCTTGAGGACCCTGCTGTCGTGCAGGATTTTATGATTTGGAGCTTCGAGTACTTCAGCAACACGAAGGACTGTAATCTGAGCGGCGTTGACGACTGTCGGCTGGTGCAACGCTGGGCCTGGTACAGCTTGCAGGATGACGGCTGGGGCTTCAACCCCTATGGCGCGCTGTTCGACACACCCACACGCAACATCACCGCAACAGGCACGCTGTTTCGGGACTATGCGCGGGCCAAATGGCAGGACCTTCAGTACGATGAATAGGTACGTTTGAGACGGAGTCGATGGATGCACTTGCCGGGTGAGAGGCTCCACTGGGCCGAGGTCGCCGCCAAGACGCCTGATTATGTGTTTTACAGCCCCGCCGAGTATGAGATGATTGTCGATGCGCTCGGCGGGGTGCACCTGGCAGGACAGAAAGTGCTCGATATCGGCTGCGGCGGAGGCGTCTGGACAGCCAACTTCGCCCGATTGGGGGCGTATGTCCACCCTTGCGATCTTGCGGAGTCGATTGTTTCCATCGCCGCTGATCGAGCTGCGCCGCGCCCAACCTATCCTTTTGTCAGCGACATGCACAATCTTGCTGTGGAGGATGCAGCATTCGACGCCATCTTTGGCTCTATGGTCTTGCACCACGCCGCCGACCATGCTTTGCTGGGGCGTGAGTTGGCGCGTGTCCTCAAGCCGGGCGGCTGCGCGGTCTTTCACGAGAACTCGGCTCGCAATCCCGTGCTCATGTTGGCGCGAAGATTTCTCGTTGGGCGCTGGGGCATTCCCAAGAACAGCAGCCCAGGTGAACATCCGCTCAGGCCAGAGGAGATCTCCGCTTTTGCACAGGCGTTCAGCGCCTATCGCGTCATCTACGGTCGCATGTTTCTCCTTCAACTGGCGGTCAAATACTTGTTTCGGCGCGAGCATGGCTTCTTCTTCGCCCTGGCGCGCGACCTGGATGACTGGCTTTACAGATCGCTCCCCAATCTGCGCGCTTTGACGTACTATCAGATCGTCGTCTTCAGAAAATGAGAGACAAGGGCAGTATGACTGTGACCACAGCTGTCCAGCGTCCTTCTCTGGCGGTTCGCGTTGTTGAACTTTGGCGCTATCGCAACGCTGTCTATCACCTGACCGGTCGCGAGCTAAAGGCGCGCTACAAGAACACCGCGTTAGGTTTCTTCTGGAGCCTGCTCAACCCCTTGGGGATGATGCTTGTCTTCACCGCGGTGTTCACTGTCTTCCTGCCCAACAACACCATCGAGAATTATCCTCTCTTCGTGTTGTGCGGCCTGCTGCCCTGGAACTTCCTTTCCGCCGGCGTCATGGGCAGCATCAACTCCATCACGGCCAACGCCAATCTGGTGACAAAGATTTATTTCCCGCGCGAAGCCGCGCCCCTGTCTGGCGTCCTGGCGAACCTGGTCAATTTTCTTTTGTCGCTGGTGGTGCTCTTTGTGGCGTTGTTGATCTTTCGCGCCCATTTCAGTCCGTGGATCTGGCTGCTGCCGGTGGTCATCCTGCTGCACACCGCGCTGATCCTGGGGCTGGCGTTTGTGCTCAGCACGCTCAACGTCTTCTATCGCGACACTATGATGGTGATGGATGTGGTCATGCTGGCCTGGTTTTTCCTCACGCCTGTGGTCTATCCCATCGAGGTGCTGCCTGACAGCTACACCATCCTGGGCGTGACGCTGAATATCCAGCGCCTGGTCTACATCCTGAACCCCATGGCCTCCATCGTCACCACCTACCGCGATTTGCTCTATTGGGGCTATCGCACGGATTTCGACTTTTTTGTGCGCACAGCCATCACAGCCTTTGCAATTCTCGGATTTGGCTATTGGTTTTTCAGCAAGTACAGCCATCGCTTCGGAGAAGAGGTTTGAGTTGTCCGAGCCGGCCCCATTGTCCGTGGCGCCGCCGTTGACGACGCCAAAACAGAGTGAACCGGCGCCCGCCGTCCGCTTTGTCAACGTTTCCAAGCGTTTCCAACTCAACCGCCAAAAGCAGCGCACCTTTGTCGATCTGCTCCTGCGGCTGGTTGGTCGCGGCGAGGAGCGTGAGTACTTCTGGCCCTTGCAGGATGTCTCCTTTGAGATACCCGCTGGCGCGGTTGTCGGGCTGATCGGCGAAAACGGCGCCGGCAAGAGCACGCTGCTCAAGCTCATCAGCCGCATTTTGCAGCCGACCAGCGGCATCGTTGAGATCGCCGGCCGCGTTTCGGCCCTGTTGGAATTGGGGGCCGGTTTTCACCCAGAACTGACAGGCCGCGACAATATCCATCTCCATGGCTCGCTGTTGGGCTTGAGTCAACAGCAGATCACCGCTATCGTCGAACCTATCGTGCGTTTCGCCGATCTGGGATCGTTTATCGACACGCCAGTCAAGCACTACTCATCAGGCATGTACGCCCGTCTGGGCTTCGCCATCGCCGTACACGTCGAACCAGACATCCTCCTGGTGGATGAGGTGCTGGCCGTGGGCGACGAAGCCTTCCAGCGCCGCTGTCTGGACGCCATCGAGATGATGCGCTCCCGTGGCGTGACCATCCTCCTTGTCTCCCACAGCCTGAGCCTGGTCATGGACCTGTGCGATCGGTGCATCTGGCTGAACGACGGAAGTGTGCGCAGCCAGGGTCGCCCACAGGACGTAGTGCGCGCCTATCTGCGAGCGGTAGATGAGGCGACCGCGCAGCGCCTCATCGCTGAGAATGCCCTCCGCGATTGGTTAGCCGATGATCCGGATGGCGGCGCGGCGGGCCGTCCTCCCCGGCGCTGGGGCAAAGGTCCGATTCGTATCACGGGTGTTGAGATGATAGATGAGGGTGGGCAACCGGGCTGGTCGTTTCGTCCCCTCGAAGCGGTCACTGTAAGGGTGACATACACGGCGACAAAGCCGGTTCAGGAGCCGATCTTCAGCATCCTGATTCACAAGCCCGACGGTCATTACCTTTGGGCGAGCAATACATTGGATCACCCTGTTGAGCCGATCACACAATCCGGGGAAGGGCAGCTTGTCGTGTCGATTGCTGGCCTGGCGCTCACCGCCGGGCGCTATCGCCTTTCTGCCGCCGCCTATCCTGAACCGGATCCGCCGTATTGGAGTCACCCCAGCGACTATCATGAGCAGCTCTATGAATTTCAGATGGCGTCAGAGAATGAGATTCATGGAGATGTAGTCATGCCAAGTCGCTGGTCTCACCGGCCGCCCGGGCAAACAGTGGGCGAGACGCATGCGATCTCAGGCGAGACTGCGCAGGTCTTGAGATGAATCATCTGGGGGCTGACACCCGGTCTGGTGAACACAACCAGACGTTACAGGCGGAGTTTCGCGTAGAGTGCTAACCGGATATATAATCCAGAAAGAGTTTTGTCAATGACCAGTTTTCGAGCAAATCTTATTGTAGGAACATGACCCAACTGGATAACCTGGAGAACCGCTACTATGCATATCTTCGCGCACGCAGCTACAGCAGCGAAGAAGCGCTGCTGGCTGTGTTGCGCGTTTATCTTCCCTACCTCAACGGCTTCGAGCGAGTGCTTGATGTGGGTTGCGGCCACGGTGAATTCATGCAGATGTTGATTCAGGCGGGCCATCGTGCGGTGGGTGTGGATCTGGACAGCGGCATGGTGCAGGGGTGCCGCGTGCAAGGGCTGGAGGCCCACCAGGCCGACGCAATCGCCTGGATGCAAGATCACGCCGGAGAGTTCGATGCGGTCTTCTCCTCCAACGTGGTGGAGCATCTGGATGCGCCGACTGTGGCTGCGCTTGTGGACAGTTCTTTCGCCGCGCTGCGACCGGGGGGGATGATCCTCTTCACCACGCCCAACCCGGAGTCAGCTATCGTTCAATTTTATGAATTCTGGCGCGACCCGACCCATGTGCGTCCTTACAATCGCCAACTTATGGAGTTCTTCTTGGTGGACGCTGGTTTCGAACGCGTGCAAAGCGCGCCAAACCCAATGGCGGATTGGGAAGGGATCGATGTGATGTTGGAGGCCGTGACTACCAGCCTGCCCCAACTGCCGGTCATCCCGCCACACGCCTCAATCTCACCGTTGCCCCCTCCACCCGGCCCGGGGGCCACCCTGCGCCAAAGGTTGGCGTGGCGGGTCGCTGACTTCGTCTATCATAAGTTCACCGAACCTTTTGTTGCCCCCCTGCGCGCTGATCTGGAACGTCGTGACGAGACCTTTGCTGCCATCAGCCGTTCCCTTGCCTTGACCAATTCCTGCCTGACGACATTGCAGGAGCGTGTGCGACGGCTGGCCGCAGCGGCTCGCTTCCTTCATCCATCGAGGGAGTATCTCGTGCTCGGTTACAAGCCCATGGTGGACTGACGTGCGCGTTGCCTTCATCACCCCCTATTTCCTCTGGCCGGCGGACACCGGCGGCAAGCTACGCTCCTACTATCTGCTCAAGGGCCTGGCCGAGGCCGCCGACGTGGATTTCTACACTGTCGCCCATGGTGAAGCGCCCGATCCAGCGCCGCTCAAGCGCCTTTGTTCACGAGTGGAGATCGTGCGTCTTCGACCTCGCCCCCAGCGCCGCGAGCAGGTCGCCGGGCTGCTTTCGCCCTTGCCGCGCTCCGTGCGCTACTTTCACACAGCCGAAAGCCTGGCCGAGCTGCGGGAGATGCTCGACAGCCAGCCATACGACTTACTGGTGTGCGACGAAATCTGCATGACGCCCTATGTCGAGGAACTTGTTGCAAACGCCCACACGCCGCGCCTGGTGATCCGTCACAAGGTTGACCATCTCCACTACGAAGAGACCGCAGCCTATCGCCCCTGGGGAGAGCAGAAGCTGCTCGACCTGTTGGAGGCGCGACGGCTGAAACGCTACGAAGATGGTAAGATGCCCCTCTTTGCCGGCGCGTTGGTCTGCTCGGAAGATGATGGCCGGGTCGTCAGCCAACAGGGGCGCAATTTGGCGCTGCGCATCATCGTCAACGGCGCCGATGTGGACTACTTCACGCTCTGGCGCTGTCCCGACCCTGCGCCCACGTTGCTCATCCTTGGCACCATGCACTATTATCCCAACATTGACGCCGCACACCACTTCTTTCAGACGATGTATCCGGCCCTGTCGGCGGCGTTGCCTGACCTCCACGTGCTGGTGGTGGGACACGGGCCGCCCGCCGAAATCCAGCGTTACGGCGAGCTGCCCGGCGTCGTCGTGACGGGCAGCGTTCCCGACGTACGGCCCTACATGGCGCGCAGCTGGGTCATGGCGGTGCCCCTACGCCTGGGCGGGGGCACGCGGCTCAAAATCGTGGAGTCCATGGCCGCCGGTCTGCCGGTGGTCTCCACCACAGTGGGCGCGCAAGGGCTAGAGGTGAGCGACGGCGTCGAGATCATGCTGGCCGACGCGCCGGAGGTGTTCGTGGGCAAGTGCATCCAGCTCTTGCAGGACGCGCCGCTGCGTGAACAGATGGCTGCACGCGGGCGGAGCATGGCCGAGGAAAAGTATAGTTGGCGGCGCATGGGCGAGCGCTTCGCCGAATTCTGTTACGCTGTGGCTGGCAAAGATTACGCGACGAGACAAGCAGAAGCGCAGGTGCGGCCTCCCTATCGAGTTGGCGAGGAAGAGGAAGTCGCCTTCTGGGATGCGTATCTGGCCGAGGCCGGAGGCGTCCAGGGCGTTGATTTCCAATTGCGCTGCGACCCAGAGCTACGTCTTCAATCATACATCACCGATCTCCTCTCTGCGCCGCTCGATGCAACGGTGGACATTCTGGATGTGGGCGCAGGGCCGCTGACCTTTCTCGGCAAGCGTTGGGGGCAGCGCAACGTGCGCATCACAGCCATCGACCCGCTGGCGGAGAGGTACAATCGGCTGTTGGAAAAATATGGCATTACACCGCCGGTGCGCACGCAAGTTGGCGAGGCAGAGGGGCTGACGAGCCTCTTTGCCGAGAACAGCTTCGACCTGGTGCATGCTCGCAACGTCATCGATCATAGCCGTGATCCCGTGGCGGTGCTTGAGCAGATGGTTGCAGTCACAAAACCGGGCGGGCTGGTCTATTTGCATCATCATTCCAACGAGGTCGAAACCCAACAGTATACCGGCATGCATCAATGGAATTTTTACATGCGCGATGATCATCTATTTGTGGGGAATCGCAGCAGGTCATTTGACCTGACGGAAATACTGACGCCGGTCGCTGAGGTGGAAAACCATCTCCCAGGTGGCGGCTGGATCGTGACGCTGATCAGGAAGCGGCCGCAGCCATCGACGTACGAGTCGGCGTCCAACCAGACAACAACGTTGCACGGTCAGAGCGTACGGCAAAGGAAAGACAATGAAAGCTGACCTTCTTGAAGTCCTGATTTGCCCACGCTGTCATGGCCGCCTTGAGCTTATCTCACTCGACGCACACGATGGCCTGATCGAGACAGGAGTGATGATCTGCAGCCGCTGCGGCTGTCCCTACCTGATTGAAGCTGGAATTCCCAACATGCTGGCGGATGACCTGCCGAGAATGGCGGAGAAGAAACGCGAAGCCAGAGGCTGGGTCGAAATCTCACAAAAAGAGAATTGGTACATCCCAACCCCAGAGATCGACCTGGCGCTGCCCGACGTTGTGGGCAAGTTGGGGTGGGATCCGAAGGAGGCTTCTGGCTGGCTGGCCACCAAGCACTCTTTCGAGGAGATGATGGCGACTTATGTGCGACCTGGGATGCGCGTGCTGGAGATTGGCGCGGCCAAAACCTGGGCCGGGCGCATGTTTGTCGAGGTGGGTTGCTCTTACTGCGCCTGCGACATCGTGGCTGATCCCAATATCGGGCTGGGACGGGCGCGCTTCTTCATGGAGCAGTCCGGCTGCCACTACGAGGTCGTAGCCGCTGACGCCGAAAACTTGCCCTTTGTCTCCGACCACTTCGACTTGGTCTTCGCCATCGCTGCTCTGCATCATGCCCTGGATTTGCCCAAAATGCTTCAGGAGATGACACGCGTCACTAGGAAGGGCGGAATCTTGGCCGGACTGAACGAGGGGATTCGATCGTTTCGCGCCAACCCAAACGCTGCGTCCCAGGAAGACGAAAAGACCTACGGCATCAATGAGCATGTGCATACGTTGTGGGGGTACTATCGCGCATTCGCTGCAAGCAACCTGCGTGTGCTGGAAATGAAGCGCGCGATTGGCTACGAATGGTTCATTCCTGAAGAGTACAAACCCCGCCTCGCCCGGCTGCGCCAGGTTCCCCAACTGGGTGAATGGCTGGCTGCAATCGCCGTCATGGGCTTTCGCCACGAATATGATGGCGTAACCATCTATGCTAGAAAGTGACATTGAGTCTTTAGACTTCGCATCCAAGAAATGGTAGTTTGTTGTGACAAGAAAACGCAAAGCTAACTTGAATACACAGACCCGTCCGGCCCAGCAGCCGGGCAAAACCCAACGCCGGTGGTGCAAGGTCGATCTGCACCTGCACACCCCCGCGTCGAACGATTACGAAGAGCCCAATGTGGGCTATCTGGATTGGCTGCGCACGGCGGCCAACAAGGGGCTGGATGTCATCGCCATCACCGACCACAACACTGTGGCCGGCGTGGCTGCCATCCGCCGTGAGGTCGAGTGGCTGACACGCCTGGAGCAGCAAAATCGGCTCACCGACGCCGAGCGCGCGGCCCTCATGCAGTGGCGCGACCTGGCCAATCGGGTCCTCGTTCTCCCCGGTTTCGAGTTCACCGCGACCTTTGGCTTTCACATCTTGGGCATTTTTCCGCCCGAAACGTCCGTGCGCACCCTGGAGCATATCCTTCTCTCCCTCAAGGTGCCGCCGGAAAAGATCGATGTGGGCAGCACCGAAACCGGTTCTACGGTCGATGTGCTGGCCGCATACAAAACCATCCATGACGCCGGCGGTCTGGTCATCGCAGCGCACGCCAACAGCACCCACGGCGTCGCCATGCGCAATTTCCCCTTCGGCGGCCAGACCAAAATCGCCTACACCCAGGACCCCAATCTGGACGCCCTGGAAGTGACCGACTTGGAGGAACGCGGCTATTCGAGCGCGCGCTTCTTCAATGGCTCCAAGAGCGAATATCCCCGGCGCATGCACTGCATCCAGGGCAGCGACGCCCACCGCATCAACATGGACCTGCGCAACCCCAAGCGGCTGGGCATCGGTGACCGCGCCACCGAAATGCTGTTGGACGAAGTCTCTTTCGACTCGCTGGCCGGGCTGCTGCGCAGCACAGCCTTCGACCGCACGCGCCCGGCTCGCCCCAAAGACAAGCCCTTCGACCCACTGTCCGCCGCACGGGAGGAAGGGCCGAGCATCATCCAGAGTTTTCACGAATCGGCCAATCAGCGCGGCGGCAAGCTGGACGCCATTTTGGCCGATGTGTGCGCTTTTGCCAACACAGCCGGCGGCACGATCTACATCGGCATCACACCCCGTAAAGAAGGGCCAAAGGGCATTACACGCCCCAAGCAAGTGGAGGAGCAGATTTTGGCCGAGACCGAAGCGCGCCTGGCGCCGCCGCTGGAGATCAAGTGCGACACGATCAAGAGCGACGGCGTCAACGTGTTATCCCTGCGTGTGCCAAAGGGTGAGGACAGTCCCTATTGTCTCGATGGCTACAAATTCTATGTGCGCGACGAGGCCGACTCCACATTGGCCGTGCGCGACGAGATCATCGCCATGGTGCTGGAAAGTCGAGCAGCACAGATGCAACAGCCGATCTTCGCCAGCGAGCAGGCGCTGCCGGTTTCCACCGAAGCGCCGACGACCCACAGTGCGGAATTGGAGCTGGCGACGACGCATGTAGCTCCGCCCGAAACAGGGCCAAGCCTGGTGCAGGCTGTCGCCGCTGACGACGCCTTTTATCTGCCCCAGATCGGCATGGAGATCGTCGAAACAGAAGTCCGTCATGGCAACCGCTTTCACAGCATCCGTGACCTGCGCAATGGGCGCGTCATCAAGAATGTGACCCGGCGCGGGGCCAAAGACCTGTGGAATTATGCGATCCAGAAGCACGAAGACAGACCGGTCAACCCAGCCAATGTTCAATGGCGCGGCAACATAGGGCTGGTGCATGTAGAGAAGCGCGCCGGCAAGCTGCGCTATGACCTGGCGCTGCGCGAAGGTGAAAAGATTCGCGTTTTCTATGGCGTCACCGAGGATGGAATGGATGGGCCGTGGTCGGTTTTTGCACAAGAGGAGTAAATTGTGGCGTTGCGGTCTTAGGGTTTTAGGGTAGCGGGGTGGCGTCCCAAAACCTCAGGGATCCAGAACCTCACATCCTCACCACAGATAGATCAACGCCACGACCGACGCCGCCCACAAACCGCTGTTGAGCAGCAGCGCGCGATCGCGGAAGAGCAGTTCATCGGGCGCACCGCCTAGCTTCTTCACGTGAATGAGATAGAGATAGCGGGCGATGAAGTAGAAAACAAAAGGTGTGGTCAACAACATGCGTCCGTCGCGCGCCAGGGCTGTTTGGGCCTCGATGCCATACAGCGTGTAGGCGATGAACGTGCTGGTGGTGACGATGCCGATGATCTGGTCGAGCAGAGGCAGGTTGTACTCCGAAAGGCTGGCCCGGTGGTTGACAGCCTCGCCCTCCAACAATGAGATCTCGTGGCGCCGCTTACCGAAACCTAAAAAGAGAGAAAGAAGCGTTACGCAGACGTATAGCCAGGGGCTGAAATTGGCTACGTGGACAACGACTGCGCCGGCCACCACCCGCAGCAGGAAGCCCAATGCCAGCACCATGACGTCAATGATGACGATGTTCTTCAGATAGAAGCTATAGGCCACGTTCTGTGCAAGATAGACGGCTGTGACCACACCCACCCACGGGTCAAGCCAGAGCGTCGCGCCCAGGCTCACCATAGCCAGCAGGATAGCGGCGACCAGGGCCAGTCTTGGGTTGAGCAATCCGCTGGGTAGAGGACGGAGGCGTTTCTTGGGGTGAAGACGGTCTTTCTCCACATCCACCAGGTCATTGAGAATATAGACGCTGCTGGATGCCAAACAAAAAGCCGCAAACACAAGAAATGTCTGCCAGAAGAGTGTTGGAACGAAGAGTTTGCCATCGAAGACCAGCGCCGCAAAGACGATCACGTTCTTCGCCCATTGGTGCGGGCGCATGGTCTTCCAAAGGCCGATCAGGTTCTGTGCAAACATAAGGCCATGTTACCGTAATGTCAAATGATCTCCCAAACACTGTTCGCAGAAAAGCAACGCCAAAGCAGCGTCTCGATCTGTTGTTGGTAACGCGCGGGCTGGTCGAGCATGGCGACATGGCGCCGCGCCTGATTATGGCCGGCGATGTACAGGTGGACGGAAATGTCATTGATAAGCCAGGCGCAAAAGTCCCCATCACCGCCAAAATCAGCGTCCGCGCTCCACGACCCTACGTGAGTCGGGGAGGTCTGAAACTGGCTGCTGCACTGGATGAGTTTCATCTGGATGTCAGTCATCTTGTCGTCGTCGATGTTGGGGCTGCCGCCGGTGGGTTTACCGACTGTCTGCTGCAAAGAGGCGCTGCTCATGTCTATGCAGTGGATGTTGGCTATGGTCAGCTTGCCTGGAAGCTGCGCAATGACCCACGCGTCACGCCGCTTGAGCGTACAAATGTTCGTTTTCTTGACCAGCTACCCGGCCGGGTTCTTGCTGATCTTGCCGTCATCGACGCCAGCTTCATCGGCCTGGAGTTGACCCTGCCCGCCGCGCTGCGCTTGCTTCGACCGACTGCCCAGGTGGTCGCGCTGGTCAAGCCGCAGTTCGAGGCGGCGCAGGAAGATGTGGGTGCGCGGGGAGTGGTGCGCGACGAAAAGGTGCATCGTCGCGTCCTGGAAGATGCAGTCAGTCTGGCGCGCTCGCTGACGCTGGCAATAGCCGGCGTTACGGTTTCGCCTGTGTTGGGGCCGACTGGGAATGTGGAATTCTTCCTCTGGCTGCAACGGACGTTACGGGAGGACGCGTTGGAACTCGATGCAACCTGGGCTATCGACAACGCGCTCAGAACGGCGTCGACCATCGTTCGTCACTCATAAAATCGGCTTATTGTGTTGTCTTGCACTTTCGCAAATCCATCCGGCTTGTGATAGACTTTCAATCAGGTTTGCTCAGCGCAAACAGATGCAGCGCAGCACAAGGTGGCGCCATGCGCAGAGTTGCGCTATCAATCGAATACGGTGAATTCAGGGTGAGCTCACGGTAGGGGAAACGGCGACGTCGCCGTCCCACGGCCATAGTTTTCTGCCGCCCATTCTGCCCTACCAAACATTCTTTCATGACTGATTGTGAGAACATTTATTTCATGCGCCATCTGGTCGGCGCGCTGGCGCCGCAACATTTTGTGAGCAATTGAATCGTCATGATATTCCGTTCAACAACAGGCAGATAGGAGTCCATTATGCCCAAGAATAAGGCGCTGATCACTTTGGCGCTGACTGCAATTCTCATCCTTATCCTCGCGCCAGTTGCATCAGCCCAGTATACTCCGGCCATATTTGCTGTCGATCAGGATGTCGTCGATGGCATCGTGCGGGTTACTCGCGTGACCAGCAATGGGCCAGGATGGGTCGTCATCCACGCTGACGACGGCGGCAAGCCCGGCCCAGTGATCGGCTACGCACCCGTGCCCAATGGCATTACATCGAACCTCAAAGTCGAGGTGGATCCGGCCGCAGTGACGCCGGTGCTGCACCCTATGCTCCACGTAGATGACGGCGCGGTCGGCGAGTACGAGTTTCCAGATGCAGACGCTCCCGCGGTGGTCAACGATCAGATTGTGATGATCCCCATCAAGATCGAGCAGGTGGCAGATTCCATTGCGGGAGTTGCTGAGAAAAACGGGTTGACCACGCTGCTTGCTGCCGTAGAAGCCGCTGAGGTAGGCGGAACGCTCGCACGAGGCGGCCCCTACACAGTCTTTGCGCCGAGCGAAGAAGCATTCGCCGCCCTACCCGAAGGTCAACTTGATGCATTGTTGGCTGATCCGGACACACTTTCGCAAATTCTCACCTACCATGTGGCGCCCGGGGCGCTCACCAGCGATGCCATCACCCAAACCATGAGCGTTCCTACGCTGCAAGGGGAAGACATCGACTTGGCGGTGGCCGACGGCATCGTGACGGTCAATGGGGCGTCGGTGACAACGGCAGACCTGCCGGCGATTAACGGCGTCGTGCATATCGTCGACCAGGTCTTGGTCCCGCCTTCCATGCAGGAGGCTGCCGCGACTGAAGCCGCCGAGGCCGCGGCAAGCGAACCCATGACCGAAACCGAAGCCATGACTGAAACCGTGGAGATGACCTCCACCGAAGTCATGACGGAGAGCGTCGAGGCCGCGGCAAGCGAACCCATGACCGAAACCGAAGCCATGACTGAAACCGTGGAGATGACCTCCACCGAAGTCATGACGGAGAGCGTCGAGGCCGCGGCAAGCGAACCCATGACCGAAACTGAAGCCATGACTGAAACCGCGGAGGTGGCCCCCACCGAAATCATGACGGAGAGCGTCGAGGCGGCGGAGCCGATGGATATCGTTGACACAGCGATGGCAGCCGGCGGCTTTGACACACTCCTGGCTGCGTTGCAGGCAGCCGGTCTTGAATCTGCCTTGCGCAGCGACGGCGCCTTCACTGTCTTTGCACCGACCGATGAAGCCTTTGCCAAGATACCGCAAGAGACGCGAGACGCCCTCCTGGCCGATCCGACCGGTGCGCTCACCCAGGTGCTGCTCTATCATGTACTGCCGAACGCCGTCATGTCCAGTGAGCTGAGCGACGGTCAGGAAGCGCCCACGATGCAAGGCGCCTCGGTGAAGTTCACCATCGGCGACGGCGTCGCCATGGTCAATGACGCCAACGTCATCGCGGCGGACATTGTTGCCAGCAACGGCGTCATCCACGTCATCGACAGTGTGATCTTGCCGCCAACCGCCGAATCCACAGAGCCTGCGGCTGAAGCTGCGCCCGAAGCGCCTGGCGAACTGCCCACCACAGGCGGCAGCTTCGATTCACCGCTGCTCAGCGTGGTGCTCGCCACCCTGGTGATGGTGGTGCTGGCTGCTGGCGCGTTGACGACGCGTCGTCGGCAGAGCTAAACTGCGGTTGCTTTGAAACCAGGAGTTTTCACAGTTCAAAAACTCCTG
>CAZLMM010000020.1:0-81038 GCA_964560495.1 uncultured Caldilineaceae bacterium | reverse complement strand
ATGCGCGACGTTTCTTGGAGCAGGGAGGGATCAAACCATGAACACGATGACCTACAAAGGATATGCCGCCCGCATCGAATACAGTGACGAAGACCAATGTTTTATCGGCCATGTCGCGGGCATCAATGATGTAATCGGGTTTCACGGCGAGTCGGTCGCCGAATTGCGCACGGCGTTTGAGGAGGCAGTCGAGGATTATCTGCAGACGTGCGCCAAACTAAATCGTGCGCCGCAGAAACCCTATTCGGGCCGGCTCATGTTGCGCGTGTCGCCGGAGATTCATGCCGCAGTCGCGACGGCTGCCCAGGTAAGCGGCAAGAGTATCAATCAGTGGGCGGCCGAGGCATTCACGCGGGCGGTGCACACCTAGCAGCGGAAGGCAACAACTGTTGAACGACGATTCGCCGCTCATCCGTTGTTGCCTGAGTCAGCCACCCCCTTGACTTTGCCTGTTCTCCCACCCATCTGTACAATTACACAATCTATCCACCCAAAGGAGGAATCATTACTATGCACCCGATCACAGACCCGCAACTCGCGGCCGGACTCGCTGCATTTGAGCAGGCAGTTCCGGGCGGGATCACGCTCGAGGACATCCCCGCGACACGCCAGTTTTTGGAAGGCGTGATGGCAGTCATGGCGGCCCAGGCGCCAGACATCCCCGGCGTCGTGACCAGCGACCACTATGCGCCCGGGCCGGACGGCGCGCCGCCTGTGTTGGTGCGCATCTATCAGCCTGCAACGCGCCCGGACACCCTGCCTGCCCTGCTCTGGATTCACGGCGGCGGCTATGTCCTGGGCAGCGTCCAGGGCGATGATCTGAAGGCAAAAGGCATGACGCTTGCGTTAAACTGCGTGGTCGCCTCCGTGGAGTATCGCCTCGCGCCAGAGCATCCGTTCCCCGCACCCGTGGAGGATTGTTATGCCGCGCTCAAATGGCTGGCGAGCAACGCCGGTCAATTCGGCGTTAATCCGGCGCGCATTGCCATCGGTGGCGCGAGTGCTGGCGGCGGTTTGGCGGCAGGGCTTGGTTTGCTGGCGCGAGACCGGGCAGAGGTTGCCGTCTGCTACCAACTTCTGATCTATCCGATGATCGACGACGCAAATGTGGAGCAGGTGGGGCCAGATACGCCAGATGCACCCCTCTGGACGCGCGCCAACAATCTGGCGGGGTGGCGCGCTTATCTTCAGCAGGAACCGGGGAGCCCAGGCATCTCAATGTATGCGGCGGCCATCCGCGCCGAGGATGTGAGCGGTTTGCCGCCCACCTACATTGGCGTCGGTACGCCGGACTTGTTCCGCAACGAGGACATTGCCTACGCCCAACGTCTGATGAAGGCAGGCGTCCCGACTGAACTTCATGTGTACGCAGACGGTTTTCACGGCTTTGATTCATTTGCTCCTGAAGCCGATGCAGCACAGCGTTTCACGACAGAGCATACACGGCTGCTGTTCCGTGCGCTGCACGGCTAGCGCTTTGACTGATCCGTCTTTACAAGACCGTTCAGTATGCACGCCCATGCGTGTCTTATCTGCATGTGGGCGTGCATACTCCGCTGATCACATATCTATTCAGGCGGTCAACGATAGACGCGAATTGGCAATCTCCGCAAGTGATCCGCGTTCCCTTTGATGCGCGCCCTTCTTTTAAACACTTCCCGTAACATCCAGCGGGTTACAGTACGGGCATGAGGTGGGCGGCGGAGCAGCATTGCTCAAAGAGACGACCTAGATTCGTCGCCCACCTCGCGCCCCAACGTCAGGGTTAGTGGTTGAATAGTTATCATTTCTGGTTTGCCAGTTGCGAACCCCAAACAAACTCCTCGTTCTGATGCTATCCAACCATCAGTTCAATCTGCTATAATTTACATAGATGAGCGCCACGCCGCTGGCCTGGAAGTATTCGACGCGGAAATCGTGATAGCCCTCGCTCAGTGCGACGTCGCCAAAGTAGGAAGTAGCTGGCTGCACCCTCCAACCGTCGATCACCAACTGATTATCCACAAAGACGCGCACGCCATCATCGGTCGTGGCATAGATACGATATGTGCCGCCCTTCACATATTCTGTGCGCGTCCACTGCGCGCTCCAGTTCTGATTGGGCATTCCTGGCGCGGGTGGATTCGTTCCCCAATCGAAGGCGATCTGGGGCGACGGCATGGTGACAGCCGGAGACCCGGAGAAGTCAGGATTCGACCAGAAGGCGCCATACCAATAACCGGTCGGTTCGGGTTGCGGGGGCGGGCACGATGGGTGCGGATGGCATGGTGGAGGTTGCGGCGGCGGGGGCGGGCACGATGGGTGCGGATGGCATGGCGGCGGCGGGGGCGGCGGCTTTGGTTGTCCGCAGTTGACTGGCACCTTCAGATATTGTCCCACATAAATGTGGTTGGGATTCGAGATGCCATTGAGCCGCATGAGCGCGTGAACTGTTGTCCCATACCAGACTGCAATCTGGGAGAGCGTGTCCCCGCGCTTGACCACATACCAATCGAAACAGCCCGACGGCGGCTGTGGGGGAGGTTGTTCTGGCCAGCCGGAGCCGCCCGGTATGCACAGTGTCTGTCCGGCGTAGATGCGGTTTGGATTCGAGATGTTGTTGGCCTGCATGAGCGCCCAAGTGGACACCCCGTAGGCGCGGGCAATGCCTGCCAACGTTTCGCCATAACGCGCGGTGTGATAGGCCACGCAACCAGAACCACCAGGCGGCCCCCACCCACCGGGGATGCAAAGTTTTTGCCCAGCAAAGATGTGGTTGGGATTCCAGATGTTGTTGGCTTGCATCAACGCCTGGACGCTGACGCCATAGGCGACCGCGATGCCGCTCAGGGTTTGTCCGGGGCGCACGATATGAAATGCACTGCACCCACTGCCGCCGTGATAGCTGGCTGATTCAGCAGGCGCCGCAAAGGCGGCGGTGGGCAAAGCCAGCGCCAAGATTGCCAGCGCCGTCACAACGATCAAACGAATACGAAGCCTGAATGAGGCCCTCTCCATGGAAGACTCCTTTCGATGGATACGAGAAAAGATGATGAGCTGCGTGAATAGCAGTTGCGCTTATTGGGTACGACGTATGAGAGGCGCGCAAAGTTCGGGCAACGTTGCAGGTGTGGTTCGCTGCTGAGGCCTGCACACGCTATCGCGCCGCACCTGGGCAGTTGCCATGTTCGGCGTGTAGGTGTTTGCACATTTATTATACTCACATCAAGCGAAACGCAAAATAGCGCAAAACGAGCGCACGCATCGCCTGGTCATACCGATCTCAATGGCATTCACACGCCTGATCTCAAATATCGAACCCATCGTTCCGCGCAGGAATCTCCACATCCATCAACCCATACTCCCCCAGCTTTGCTTTCAGAGAAGTTGCGGGTCCAGGTTCGCCATGCACCAGATAGAGACGTTCCAGGCGGTCCAGATCGAATCCAGTCGCCCAAGCCGTTAGTTCAGCTTGATCTGCGTGGGCGCTGTAGCCCTCGATGGACTCGACGCGGGCGCGCACAGGATGTTCTTCGCCAAAAATGCGCACCGGATTGACGCCGTCTTTGATGCGCCGTCCCAAAGTCTCCTGCGCCTGGAAGCTGACCAGGAGAATTGTGCTGTTTGGGTCTTCGATGTTGTTTTTCAGGTGGTGCAAAATGCGTCCGCTCTCGGCCATGCCGCTGGCGCTGATGATCACCGCCGACTGATTCAGGAAATTGAGCTGCTTGCTGCGCCGCACTTCGCGCACATATTCGATTTCGCCGTAATCGAAGGGATTGCGTCGCTCCCCCTGAATCAGAAATCGCTGGACATCTTCATTCCATTCTTCGGGGTGCATGCGAAAGACATCGGTGGCTTCGACGGCCAGGGGGCTATCGACAAAGACCGGCAGCGGGGGGATGTCGCCGCGCGCGTCGAGTTGGTTGAGCACATAAACGATCTCCTGAGTGCGTCCCACGGCGAATGAGGGGACGATGACTTTGCCCCGCCGCTTCGCTGCCGCGTTGACGATGTCGCGCAGCCGTTTGCGCGCCTGGTCATACGTTTCGTGGAGGCGGTCGCCATAGGTGCTCTCCATGATCACAATGTCCGCTTCGTGCAGGGCGACGGGCGGGTTGAGGATCATGCTCTGGCTGCGTCCCAAATCGCCGCTGAAGACAATGCGCCGCTGACGTGATGAAACAGGTTCGTTGACGTTAACCTCAACGATGGCCGCGCCCAAAATATGCCCAGCCCGGTGAAAGGTCACCTCGACGCCATCTGCAACCAGCGCTGTACGATTGAAGCCTATGCTGATGAACTGACTCAGGCAGCGTTGGGCGTCTTGTCGCGTGTAGAGCGGCTCCACCGGCGGCTCGCCTTTCTTGCCGCGCACCTTGTTCACATACTCCACATCCTGTTCCTGGATGTGGCCGCTGTCCATGAGCATGTAGGCGGCAAGGTTGCGCGTAGCAGTTGTGCACCAGATATTGCCGGCAAAGCCTTGTTTCACCAGGTTTGGGATATTGCCTGAGTGATCGATGTGGGCATGGCTGAGGACCAGCGCGTCGATGGAAGCCGGATCGAAAGAGAAATGGAGGTTGCGTTCGTACGTTTCGGCGCGGCGACCCTGGAACAGGCCGCACTCCAACAGGATGCGCTTGCCATTGACTTCAAGCAGGTGCATGGAGCCGGTGATTTCTTGGGCTGCGCCGTGAAAGGTGATGCGCATGGTTCTCCTCGCTTCGTGTGAGATTTGCAGACGATTTCATTGTATCAGGCAACAAAAAACGAGGCCACATATTGTGGCCTCGTTTTTTGTTGCCTGATATAGAAACAACTACTGCAGTTCTGCAGGGAGATTCCCGACGATGTCATTGCGAGTGACGTTGGCGGCAACGACCTGTTCTTGCAACCATGTTTGGAATGCCTGACCGCGCTCTTGTTCAACTTGAGACTCCGCCTTGGGGCGTTCCGTATCTCGTTCCAGCACCTCGATCAAATGGACGCCGAAGGTGGTGGAGATAGGTTCGGAAATCTCCCCGACCGGCAAGGAGAAGGCGGCCTCCTCGAAGGGCGCCACCATTGCGCCGCGTCCGAACCAATCCAGGTCGCCGCCATTCAATTTGCTACCTGGATCGTCGCTGTATTCGGCGGCGAGAGTGGCGAAATCTTCGCCGTCGAGAATGCGTTGACGCAGGGCGGCAGCAAGAGCAAACGCCTGTTCACGCGTGCGTCCACTTGCCGATCCAAAGAGTTCCGAGTCCAACGTGGCGCTGAGCGAGATGGTTTGTGATAATCCAGCTGTCCCCGTCAAGCCTGCCGTCGGCGTGATGCCTGTCGGGGCCGTCAACCCGCCTGATTCCATTATCGCCGGGGTTTTGGTCAGCGCAGTTGTCTCTGTAAGCGAGAGGCTTTCACTGAGGGGCGCCGTTTCAGTCAGACTCAGCGTCTCTGTCAGCGAAGGCGTCGGCTCGATCTCGCGCAGCAGGATATGGCGTGCATGGACCTGTTCTTCCAGGCCTGACACCTTTTCCTGACCGATCGTTTCGGCGAGTTTCTCGCGTAGCAGCCGCGCTCGAATCACGGCTTTGTATTCGTCCAGCGAGATGCCCGCCACGGAGGCGATGTTGGTTCTCAGTGTATCGAGTCCTTCGGTGTACGAGGTGTTCGTGATGATGGCGCGAGTGGGAGGCGGCGCAGGGGTCTCTGTCGGCGTGATGGGCGCGCTTGGATCTATTGTCGGAACTGGGGTGGGCGTCCAGCTCGATGCTGTCGCAGTGGCTTCAGCATCAGCCGCTGCCGTGGCAGTGGCCTGCGGTTCTGTCACCAACCCCAGGCCGCTGGCGACCTCCTCACGGAGGGCCTCCTCGATTTCCTGGTCGCTGACGGTAATGCCCCGCGCCTCCGCTTCGCGCCCGATGATGATCTCTTCCACCATCTGGTCAATCGTTTGTTGACCCACAGCAAAAGGGCTGGCGAGCAGGGCTTGCACCTGATTGATCTGGCTGGTGAAGAAGCCCTGGTTGCCAAATTGCTCTTCCAACTGTTGGAAGCGGATCAACTGGCCTTGCAGATTGCTGCGTTCCAG
Organism: uncultured Caldilineaceae bacterium; assembly: GCA_964560495.1. Lineage (GTDB taxonomy): Bacteria > Chloroflexota > Anaerolineae > Caldilineales > Caldilineaceae > UBA5069. The sequence goes on along the minus strand of CAZLMM010000020.1, from coordinate 74,986 downwards.
AAGCACGCGCTTCTGAAAATCGCGCGCAACGATGGGCGTATCGCCAACAGAAGCGACGACCCGATTCGGTTGGATGAAGAAATAGAAGACCAGAGCAATGCCAACAAAGAGTAACGCGACGCCAACCGCAATACCAACGCCGAGGTAGAGATTGCGGTGCCGTTCGCGTTCGCGTGCCCGCAGTCGTTCTTCTTTTTTGGTGAGCTCGCGCACTTGTTCGTCTTCAGGTGCACCTTTCTTGCGCTTCGCCATATCCTACCTGCGCTTTCGCACAACACGGGTCTGGTCGGCGGTGTAGGGCAAAAGGGCCAGATGGCGAGCGCGCTTGATCGCCTGTGTCACGCGGCGCTGCACCCTGGCCGAGACGCGTGTCTTGCGCCGCGAGAGGATGCGACCGCGGCGATCCAGAAAGCGCGACAGAAGCGCGACATTCTTGTAATCGACGTCGGCGATGCGGACGCCTGAACCGATGCGGCTGGTGCGGCCACCTTCGCTTTCCACATACTGAGCAGGCGCGCCGTAGACCTGTTCTTCATCGTCATCAAATTCCTCTGCGTCGATAGCGTCTTCGCTCTCTGCATCAGGTTCGATCACTTGATCACGCAGGCTGACAACGGGAACAACTGGGACAACAATTTCGACCGGCGCTTTGTCGGTCACTGGCGCTTCGCCCGTCGCTGACGTTTCGCCTGGTTGGGTGGGGTTGAGTTCATCGCTCATGATGGTTCTCCTGGGTTGATTCTTGGGAGGTCTGGTCGTCGTTCACTCGTCGGTGCGGACGATCAAATAGCGGAGCACATCTTCATTGAAACGCAGAAACCGCTCTAATTCGGTTGTTCCCTGGGGCGCCATGGCAAGACGATGGAGCACATAGACGCCCTCGAAGAATCTACGAATGGGATAGGCCAGAGTCCTCTTGCCCCATATCTCCGTGCTCTGTATCTGGCCGGATTGACCAGCAATGAGCTGGGCCAACCGTCCGTTCAATGCTGCCACCCCGTCCTCGCCCAGATTGGGGCGAGCAATGAAGACCAATTCGTATTCATGTAAAGCCGTGTCAGTCATGCAACAATCCTTTCTACTTTCTTTGGAGAGGCCCGCAGGACTACCCTGCGAACAGAAAGAACGAGGGTCGGAACCATCCCCCGGCCCTCGTCGCGCACCACTCCTCAGTGTAACACGCCCACATCAGGCAAGCAAATAGGAGGTCGCCCAAACAATAATGCAACCAAAAGCGCGCTCAATCCTGTCATTGACAAAAAAAACACCTGTGCCCTATAATATCGTTGCGACCTGCCAGATTGGCCGCACAATTCCACAGAAGTCGAAACTGATAGTTCGAGTTGGGCGCGCTGTTGTGCAATTCCACACAGATGCGTCATATTCGAAGTCCGATTCCTAGTGTTGTACGGGACGTAGTACAGTTCGGCCTAAATAACACTACGATTTGTCATGCTGATCGGAACGGGCGCACCCGCCTACGCAGCGAAGCATCTGGGTAGCATAACGGGTTCTTCGCTGGCGCTCAGAATGACGAGATCCTGGTCTCATTTAGGCCGCTCTGTAGTAGATATTTTCGTCCGCTGCGCCCGGCAAAATTTCAACATTTCCAAGTTTCACTTTCATCAATCAACCACTCAAGGGAGGAATCTATGCACAAAAATCGCACCCCGTTGGCGACTGCTCTGTCACGCCGGCAGATGCTCAAATTCATGGGCGGCGCAGCGGCCATGACTGCGTTGGCCGCCTGCGCCGCGCCGATTGCGCCGGCTGCACCCGGCGCCGAAGGAGGCGCGGCGCCCGCGGCCGATGGCGGCACCATGCTGGTCGTAGGGCGTCGTGAGTACTTCAAGGAGATGGAAGACCTTTTCGCCCAAGCCGTCAACGATTGGGCGGCAGGGAAGAATGTCAAGGTCGAGATCTCCACCGTCGCGTCCGAGGCCTTCGAAGATTTCGTTGCCAAAACACTGGCCGCCGTCGAAGCCGGCAACCCGCCCGACTTCATCTACCACACGCGTCTCGTCCAGCAGCTTTACTTCTACGATGCACTGGAAGCAGTCTCCGATACGGCAACCCAGGCTATCGAGCTTTATGGTGAACCTTCCTACGGACACACGCTCAACAACTTCATTGACGGCGAATGGTGGGCGATTCCGTACATCAATGGCGGCTCCGGCGAATTTGTGCGTCGTAGCGTCTTCGAGAAAGCTGGCATTGATTTGGATGCTGGCATGGCGACCTACGACCAACGTCGGGATGCAGCCCTGGCGGCGTCGGACCCGGCGGCGCAAATGTACGGTTGGGGACGCACGGTCAATCGCAGTGGCGACGGCGCCGGTTTGGTGCAGGCCATCCTCCACAATTGGGGCAGTCAGATCACCAATGCCGAGATGACAGAGATCACGTTCAATTCCCCGGAGACTGTTGCGGCCATTGCCTGGCTCACCGACATCTACACCTCAGACACATATAAGCCCATGCTGCCGCCTGGCGTGGAAGCATGGACCGACTCGAACAACAACGAGGCGTACCTGGCTGGCAATATCGCCTACACGGGCAATGCAGCCAGCGTTTACGCAAAAGCAAAGGCAGATGGCAATCCGGTTTTCGAAGACACCGTCGTCTTGGATATTGCCACCGGCCCTTATGGGGAGAAGTTTATTGGCGCAGGAGGTACGGGCCAAATGCACGTTCCGCGCGGCGCAAAACAAGTGGCGCTTGCCAAAGATCTGGCGATGTATCTCCTGGATCCCGAGATTTTTATCCCCATTTCGTTGATCTCGGCGGGCCTCTTCTTGCCGGCGTATGCCAAGTACAACGAGATGGAAGCGGTTGTTCAGGCCTATGAGGCGGACGCCAACCTCAAGCGCATGGCCGAACAGCAGTTGGGTGACTATCCCGGTCTTTCGTGGCCGGCGCCGCCCAGCCCCTTCTTCGACGCCATCAGCGCCCAGTCGATCCTCACCGACATCCTGGCGGAGACCATTACGCAAGGGGTCAGCCCAGAACAAGCTGTGGCAAACGCCACCGACCGTATTGCCCAGTTGGCTGAGGAGATGGGCGCGCTGGGCGGATAAGTTTAGGTTATACAGTTTTTTTACCTTCCAGGAGGCTGGGGTCTCCTGGAAGGTTGATTAGCGAATCATTGGACGGAGCCGAGTCGTCATTTCCCACTCGCCTACTTTCAGTTTGAAGTAAACACAGGATCAGAACCATGGCGCAGCGAGCAGAGACCTTGCCGGTCAGCACCTATAGCAACAGTGTGAGAAAGCCATTGATGCGTCGTCTCTTGGGGCCGGATTGGCAGCTTGCTCTGCTTTTCATTCTGCCGATTCTCATCCTCATGACCGCGTTCATTGCCTGGCCCTTCGTGCGGGCGGCTCTCACAAGTATGACTATTCGCACACTGGCCAAAGAGACAAAGTTCGTGGGGCTGGATAACTATATTCGCCTCTATACGGATCCCTATTATCTTCAGGCGGTGCGTGCAACCTTTGTCTTCACCATTGGTTCCGTCGTCACCAAGCTCATCTTGGGCTTGATTGCTGCTTTGTTGCTGCACTCGCTCAAACGCTGGCGCAATCTGATCACTGCGTTGGTGCTTCTGCCCTGGATCATTCCTTCGGTGGTGCAGGCGCTGGCCTGGCGCTCCATCTATGACCCTCTCTTTGGCGGACTCAACCCGATTTTGCTGGGGCTTGGCGTCATCAGCGAACCGCTCTCCTGGTTGGCTGACCCTAATCTTGCCATGGCCAGTGTGATTGCGGTCAATGTCTGGGCAGGCGTTCCTTTCTTCACCATCACGATTCTGGCCGGGCTGAAGTCTATCGATGAGGAACTCTACGAGGCCGCCGCCATCGACGGCGCTAACGCCTGGGATAAATTCATCCACATTACCTTACCCGGCCTGCGCTATGTCATTGCCGTGGCGACGCTGCTCTCGACCATCTGGACATTCAACAATTTCGAGACGATCTTTCTGCTTACGGGCGGTGGACCGGGAAATCTCACCAAGGTCTATTCCATTCTTGCTTATGAGAAGGCTATTCGCTCCCTGCAATTCGGCCCTGGCACAGCCGTCGCTTTTAGCCTATTGCCCGTGTTGGTCTTTTTCATCCTGCTACTTTCGCGTTTCATGCGCCGTGATGCTTCCAGAGATGAAGAGAAAACGACCTGGCAAGATCGTATCATTGACGGAGTTGGCTGGTTTTTCGCTACGATTTTCTCTCTTCTTGTCTATCCCTTCAATTGGGCAGCGCGTGGCTTTAAGGCCATCTTTCCGGTGCAGCCGGGGCAGGCAAGCCAAAAACGGTCGCGTCGCGTAGGGAGTTTTTTCCGCGGTGTAGCTCTTGTTGCCCTGTTGATCTTCATCCTCTTTCCCCTCTATTGGATTTTGATCACCGCGTTCAAAGGCAACGCACAGATCGGTCAACGCGACGATATCTTTTGGCCGAACCCATGGACGACAGAGCAATTTTCGCGACTCTTTTTCGGAGAGCCTTTCTTTGTCTGGTTTCAGAATTCCGTCATCATCTCCGTAGTAACGACCTTTCTGGCGGTGGTGATTGCTGCCCTGGGTGGATATGCGCTGGCGCGCTTGCGTTTCCGCGGCGCTGAAACGCTCACGACGTTGTTGCTTATCACTTATCTCTTGCCAGCCGCGCTCATGTTCATTCCCCTCTATAGCATCCTGGCAAATCTGGGCGTCATCAATACCCGTTGGGCGCTCATTCTGACTTATCCCACCGGCATGATCCCTTTTTCCACCTGGCTGCTCATGGGTTATTACCGCTCGATCCCCGAAGAACTGGAACATGCCGCCATGGTGGATGGCGCAAACCGCCTGCAAGCCTTCTTGCGCATCACCTTGCCGCTGACCGCGCCGGCGCTCCTGGCCGTCACGCTCTTTGCCTTCACCAACGCCTGGAAGGAATTCCTCTACGCCTTTGTCTTCATCACCAGCGAGCGCCTGATGACGTTGCCGGTGGGATTGGCGCAGACGATTTTTGGCGATATCTACCCATGGGGTATGTTGATGGCTGCCTCGCTCATCATCTCGATTCCAGTGGTCATCTTCTATATGTACGGGCAGCGTTTTATGGTGGCGGGACTCACCGCCGGCAGCGTCAAAGGATGAGCAACGGTGAATGGTGAAATCTCGATTGATAATTGTCAATGAGTATGGCGCACGTATGGCGCATTCGTAACAATTCACCATTCACCGTTTACCATTCCCACGGGATTTCGCCATGAAAATCACTGAAATGCGCGTCACGCCCATCGCTGTGGGCGATCCTCCGTTGCTCAATGCGGCCGGGCTGCATGCACCCTATGCGTTGCGCACGATTGTCGAGCTTGTGACAGATGACAGTCTCTATGGCCTGGGCGAAGTGCCTGGCGGCGCGGCAATCACGGCCAGCCTGGAGGCCGCCGCCGAAGTGGTCGTCGACCGGGATCCCTTCCAACTCAATGCGCTGCAACAGGGTCTGCACGCCCGCTTTGGCAGGAAAAGCGCAGACAGCGAAGCGCCCTGGAATACACGTCGCCTGGCCGCCGTCTACAGCGCCATCGAAGTGGCCTGCTTTGATTTAATGGGCAAGGCCATTGGCAGGCCAGTTGTTGATCTGTTGGGGGGGCGCGCTCGAGAACGGGTTGACTTCTCCGCCTATCTTTTCTACAAGTACGAGGGTGCGGGCGGCCCGTTGGGCTTCGATTGCGATCCGACAGCCACCGGCTGGCCGGCGGCGCGCCAACAGGCTGCCCTCGATCCGGAAGGGATCGTGGCCCAGGCCCAAGCCATGTGCGCCGAATTCGGCTTCAAATCTATCAAACTCAAAGGAGGCGTCATGCCGCCCGACGAGGAAGTGGATGCCATTTTGGCGCTGCGGGCTACCTTTGGTCCGGATACGCCCTTGCGCCTGGACCCCAACGCCATCTGGTCGGTGGAGACCGCCATCCGCGCCGGCCAGCGTTTGCTTGGCGCCCTGGAATACTATGAGGACCCGGTGCGTGGGCAGGAAAACATGGCGGCTGTGGGTCAGGCGTTGCCGCTGCCTTTGGCAACCAACATGTGCACTACTTCCTTCGACGACCTTCCGGGCAGCGTGCAGCTCGGTTCGGAGGACATCATCCTCAGCGACCATCACTTTTGGGGTGGGTTGCGCGCCACGTTGGAATTGGGGCGGATTTGCAGCGCGTTTGGCCGCGGCCTCTCCATGCACTCCAACAGTCATGTGGGCGTTTCGCTCATGGCCATGGCCCACGTGGCGGCGGCCATCCCCAACCTCACCTATGCCTGTGACACCCATTATCCCTGGCAATCGGACGAAATCTTGACGGGAGGACGCATCAAGTTCGACAACGGCGCAATTGCCATCGGCAATGAACCAGGTTTGGGTGTCGAGTTGGATCGCGCCATGTTGGCCCAGCTCCACGAGAATTATCTACGCTGCGGGCTGACCGAACGCAACGACGAGGTCGAAATGCAGAAGGTGCAGCCTGGTTGGACATTCCAGGCCACGCGTTGGTAAAGCAGTAGCGTCGCCTCAAGCGCGCCCTATGGTGACTGCTGCACCTCCACCAACCTGGAAAAACTGCCCACGTCGATGTTGCTGCCGCAAACGATGATCCCGATGCGCCGTCCACGCAATCGTTCGGCCAGCGGTCCGCACAAGGCGGCGGTCGCGGCTGCACCCGCCGGCTCTACCGCCAACTTCATGGAACTGAAGAGCAGGCGCATAGCCTCACGCATTTGTTCATCGTCGATTATCACCAGTTCATCCACGTAGCGACGGCATAACTCGAAGGAGTAGGGCAGAGCCATGGGCGCGCCCAGGCTATCGGCGATGGTGCGCACCTTGTCGATGGACTGGGGCGACCCGGCGGCGAAGCTACGGTGCATCGTGTCCGCCCCCTCTGGCTCCACGCCAAAGATTAAGCAGCCGGGCTGCAACTGCTTGACGGCCGTTGCTATGCCGGCGCACAATCCCCCGCCGCCGATGGGGACGATCACTGCGTCCAAATTTGGCGTCTGGGTGCAGAATTCCAATCCCACCGTAGCTGCACCCAGCGCGGTCAGCGGCCCCTCGAAAGGATGGACGAAATGGCGGCCTTCGTCATGCTGAATCTGCTCGACGAGCGTGAATGCCTGCTGCACATCATCCACCAGAACGACCTCTGCGCCGTAACCGCGGCAGCGTTCCACACGAAAAGGATTGGCGCTCTTGGGCATGACCACTTTGGCCGTTGCGCCCAGCAGATGGGCGGCGTAGGCTACCGCGATGGCATGATTGCCGGCGCTCACCGCGGTGACGCCCCGCTCCAGCGCCGCTCGATCCAGGTCGAGCATCACCGAAAGCGCGCCGCGCAGCTTGAAACTGCCTGTATATTGAAAAAGCTCCAGCTTGAGAAAAACCTGGGTTTCCGCACCCAACAGAGCGTCTAGATCTGGGCTGCTCCAACACCACACCGGCGTCTCTACAACGCGATTGCCCAGCAGTCGGCGCGTCCGGCGAATACGATCTGGGGTGATTTCGTCCACGGCATCATTCTTTCTTGTATGCTCCGAGGCAGGTTCATGTGGCCTGGATTGTCCTGAGACAGAATTCAGCATGAAAACTGGCTCATTCACACTGTCGGCGCGACAAAACGACCGCCACTTCCGAACCCGTCACAAGTCATATGTCGCCAGTCACCTGCGCCTCGCGACGTATGACTTGTCAACCTGGCGAGCGATGACTTTGAATGCACCCATATGAAGGGGGGCGGAGCGAAAGCTCGCCGCCTCCTGTTTTCCGCGTAACAACTATGCAATGCGCATGCCCAGCAGTCGCGCTTCTTCGATGGCCCAGTCGGGGATGGGTGTAGGCGCGGCAATGGGCGGCAATTTGTTCACGTGTTCGGGCGAAGCGTCCACGTGGAGTTCTGCGCTGAGACGTTCCGTCACTGTTCTGCACACCTGGACGCGGGCGTGGTACTTATCATTGGCGGCGACGATGGTCCACGGCGCCTGGGCAGTGGTGGTGCGGATGAGCATCTCCTCCACCGCGGCTTCGTAGAGCGCCCACTTCTCGCGATTGCGCCAATCTTCATCAGTGAGCTTCCATGATTTGTTGGGGCTGTTCTCCCGCTCCTGGAAGCGTCTGAGCTGCTCTTCCTTGCTGATGTGCAGCCAGAACTTCAGCACGATGACGCCGAAGTCCACCAACTGCTGCTCGAAATCTCTGATCTCCTGGTAGGCGCGCCGCCATTCGTCCTCGCGTGCGAAGCCCTCCACCCGCTCCACCATGACGCGGCCATACCAACTGCGGTCGAAGATCGCCATCACGCCGCGTTCGGGCAGCCGCCGCCAGAAACGCCAGAGGTAGTGTTTCTCGGCATCATCGCCGCGCGGCGCAGCAATGGGGTGCACGATGTAGTTGCGCGGGTCCAGTCGCTCTGTCAGTCGGGCGATGGCGCCGCCCTTGCCGGCTGCGTCCCATCCCTCGAAGACCACAACGGCAGGGCGCTCCTGTGCGTGCATGTGAAAAAGCAGCAGGCGCAACTGGGTCTCGTAATAATCGAGTTGTTTGCTATACTCTTTCTTGTCCAGACGCTGCGTCAGGTCGATGATCTCAAGCATCGATCTTCTCCTCGCCGTTCATGCTGACCGCAATCTCCAATCCATCCCCGTTGGCGCGCTGGTTTTTGGTCTTCTTCTTACGTTTTTCCACCTTGCCCACCTTTGGTTGTCCTCCCGCCAATGCCAGCCGCGCCTCCGTCTTCTGCGCTTTCTTTGCGGCCTTTTGAGCCGCTTTCTCCATGCGCTTCTCTGCTTTCTTTGCCTTTTCATCTTCGCCGCGTTCACTGGCTGACAATTCCAGGATTTCGACATTCGGCTCGGGCGAAGGCGCCATCTGCAGGGCGTTTTCCAGGCGGCGGATCAATGTCTGGAAGATGCGCAGGCGACAGTAGTATTTGTCGGTGGCCGGGACCACCTCCCACGGAGCCACCGCCGTACTGGTGTTGACCAGCATATCATTGACTGCCGCCACATATTCATCGTAGCGGCGGTGCTGCTCCCAATCGTCTGCTGTCACCTGCCAGGCCATCTCGGGCGTCTGGGTCAGGGTGATGAAGCGGCGCAACTGTTCGGCCTTGCTGATGTGCAGGAAAAACTTGACAAAGACGGTGCCATCTGCCGCCAGGGTGCGCTCGAAGGCGTTGATCTCCTCGTAGGCGCGAATCCAGTCCGGGATAGCGGTCAGCCCGGCGACCCGTTCCACGAGGACACGACCATACCAACTACGGTCGAAGATGGCGATCTGCCCGTGGCGCGGGATGTTCATCCAGAAACGCCACAGCCACGGCTTGTGCAGCTCATGGGGCAGAGGCGCACGGGTGGGCAGCACCTTGAAGCCGCGTGGGTCGAGCCGCTCCGTGATCTTGGCGATGTTGGTGCCTTTGCCGGCTGCGTCCCACCCCTCAAAGACGACGATGACGGGAATCTTGCGCTCAAAGGTCATCTCGGCCAGCTCGAAGAGACGCTCCTGCTGTTGGCGTATGACCTGAGCGGTGGCTTTCTTCGAGAGCGCAAGGCTCAAATCGACTGTATCGAGCATCGGTTTCACCTGGAGAGAAAGATCGAACCTTCTGTTGCGGATAGTGGATGTAATTGTCGATCTCTTGGGTTGTTTGTCAAAAATAAGCAGGCGTCGGTTTTCAACCGACGCCTGGGGGTCAAAACCCGCAAAGGGGTTGAGGCAATCGGGCGGATGTGATCGGGAGCAGGCCAACGCCTCCCCCCGGTCACATCCGCCCGACGACTCATTCACAGTGCAGCATTGGTCATCGGACCATTCCCTACCTGGTCACCACTGGCAGGTAGATGAACGACGTGGCGTCGAACACAGGCTGCGTCTCCCCCGGCGTCTCGACGGGCGCATCCACCGGCAGCTCCACCACTGCCGGCGGGCCGTTGGGGTCGAGGGTGTAGCCGTCGATCCCGTTGTGATCCTCCTCGACGATGGTCACGCCGTTCTGAGGCGAGAGCGGCGCCAACTCCTCGTTCGCATCCGCCGCACTCAGGCCCGTGTAGCGATTGCCAAAGTTGAGCGTCGCCGTCTGGCCAGGGTTCACCGTCGTCGTGTAGCAGGGCGCTGCGCCGCCGGGCTGGGTGTTCTGCCAGCCGGTCGGCTTCAGTTCGCACACGCGATAGGTTCCCGCCAGGATGTAGTTGAAATCGGCGCGGCCCAGGCTGTTGGTGGTCAGCAGCGGCAGGCTTGGCCCGGCCGGTTGCAGCGTGGCGGAGATGCTCCAGCTGGCCAGCACACCTTCCCCAGAGTTGCGCACGCCGTTGCCGTTGGCGTCGTTGTAGACCAGCGTGCGAATGGAAGCCAGCAACTCGTTCCTGAAGGTGCAGGTGACATCGAAGCCGGTCAGGGTGAGCTGAACGCCCGTCCCGCTGAGAGCTGCGCTGCCGCCGCCCGTGTTCACGCAGTCGATGGCCGCCAGTCGCCAACTGGTGGGCAACACCTCGCTGAAGTTGTAGACGCCGTTGGGCAACAGGAAGCTGCGGCTCTTGGGATAGGCGTCGTTGTCACTGGGAACCGCGTCGTCGAGCATGAAGGAGCTCAGCACGCCGCCCTCGCCGCCCGTGTTGAGTAGGGGGATGCGGGGGCTGGCGTTGAAGTTGAAGTTCTGGTTGCTCTTGGGGGTCGCTTCCTTGACGATGGTGACCAGTGCCTCCGTGCGTGTGTTGGTGAAGGTGCAGGTGATGGTCTGCCCCGGCGTGAGGACGAAGTCGACGCTGGCGCCGCCGCTGGCGACCACGCCGCTGCCGTTGACGCACGAGGAGAGTGGCGTGTAGCCTGACTGTGGCGTCTCGGTCACTCCAAAGCGCCCGCGTCCCAGGTCGCCAAAGACGCGCACGCCGCCAGCGCCCGGCAGAGTGTAGACGCCGCTCGGCCCGTTGTACTGCCAGGTGAAGTGCCACGGGGCTGGCGCAGCCTGACCCACCACGACCTTGCGCAGGACGATGGTCGCTGGCGGCGGTTCTTCCACATCCAGGGTGATGACGCCCAGGTTGGAGTCGGCCTGACCGTCGTTGGCCTTGAAGGTGAACTGGTCGGGGCCGCCCGATTCCAGGTCAGGCGCATAGGTCACGTTGGGCGGCGCGCCTTGCAGCACGCCTCTGACAGGCGGGTCGATGATGCGGAAGTTCAAGGGGGAGTCCTCATCGAGGGCGGTCAGTTCGATGGCGAGAGGGCTGGCGTAGGTCACGCTGAACGCCTGGCTTTCGGCGATGGGCGCTGCGTTGACCACGGTCCACACATGGCGGGTGGGCGAGCCGGAGCTCGTGGGGTCGCTCTTTGCCCGCACCAGGAAGGTGTGGAGACCGTCGGCCAGGTCGCTGTAGTCAAGCGGGCTGACGCACGCGGTATACACTGCGCCGTCCAGGCTACACTCGAAGCCGTCGGTCGGCCCGCCGGCGTGGAACTGGAAGCGGGCGCTGCGGCTGGTGGTCGGGTTTTCCGGCGCAGCGTCGATGAAGGTCTCGGGTTGGATGGCGTTGACGTGCCAGGTGAAGGTGGCGGGCGAGAGGTCGGGGAAGCCCAGGCTGTCGATGGCGCGCACCTGGAAGTTGTGTCCGCCTTTGCTCAAGTCGCCCAGCACATGCGGACTGGCGCATGGCCCAAACTCCGCTTCGTCGAGCTTGCACTCGAACATGGCGACGCTGCGTCCGCCCGGCGCACCGACGAAGCCGAAGGTGATGGTGGGCGTGCTGCTAGGATTGGGCGGCGTGACGGTCAATTGGGTGTCCGGCGCATCCGCCGCCGAGAGGCGGGTCGGGATAGTGCGGGTGATGGTGGTGATGCGCCCGGCCAGGTCCATAGCGCGCACCGTCACCAACAAGTCTTTGCCCTCTGGGTCGGCCACAGGCAGCGCAGTGTGCCACAGCCCGTTGGCGAAGGCCGCGTCGGTGAAGGGGTCGTCGCCAATGCGCACCTGAACGGTCGCCAGGCCAATGGTGTCGCTGGCCGCGCCGCGGAAGCGCAGAATGCCGCTGAGCGCCTGGAAGGTGTCGCTTAAGGTCAACTCATTGGAGATGATGGTTGCGGTGGGGTGTTGCATATCAGCAATGAAGTTGATGGGGTAAACGGTCGCCTGCACGGCATTGGCCCAATCGCTGGCGCGGGCGGCGATGGTGTGCGGCCCTTCGCTGTTCACCGTGACAGTGACGGTGCGCAGGGTGCGCGTCACCACGTCATTCTGGGCGATGAGCACGCTGGCCGCCAGGCTGTTGTCCAGCGTCAGGGCGATCTCCTTGAGAGACTGGCCGGCCTCCGCCGCCACGGTCACATTGAGCACACCGCCATCCACCGCCACATATTGCCCCTCGGCCGGCGCAACGACCATGGCAAAGGGCGCGCCCGGCGGCGGAACCACTGCAGGGTTGTTGGCCGCCTGTCCTGTTCCTGGTGTGCTGGCCGAGGCACAATGGCCCAAGGTGTCGCACGCGTTCACCGTTGCGGCCGGCGTGGTGGTCGTCTCCCACAGTGTGTAGGAGATCGCCAGCCCATTGCGGATGGTCAGATCCGGGAAAAGCGCTTGCAGCCCCGGATTGTTCTCGAAGGAGCGCAAGGGCGGCTGGATGCCCTCGCCGGGGCAGTCGAAGCTGTCGCCGTTGAGATTGCGATCCACCGCCGCACAGACGTAGGCGATGGCGTAACGTTGCGCGCCCATGACCGGGTCGAAGTAGCTGAGACCGGTGGGCGTCGCGCTCATGAGCATACGCGGCGCCAGCACGTCGATGATCCCGCGCCACTGGTTGGCGCTGATGGCAATGTTGCCCAGCATGTCGCGGCCTCGCAGGTCGATCTGATATTCGCCTTCCAGATTGGCGGGAACCTGGACGCTCCACGCGCTTGTCGCGACGCCCACGCCCCGCTGCGCCAGGTTGACGGGCAGCCACGTGCGGTTGAGCAGCGCCTCGGCTTGGTCGCTGGTGGCGTCGGGCGGCAGGCTGGCAAGCTGATCGATGGGGGTAAAGGCTATTTCCAGCGTATCGACGCCAGCGATGCTGTTGACATCGGTGACGCGACCGCTGAGGGTGACGGTGTCGCTAATGAGCATACGCGTGGCGTCGCCCTGGCTCAGCGCCGCAACCGGGCCGGCTATATCCAGCCGCACGATGGCCGTGGCCGGCGTCGCCAGATTTCCCAGGGTGTCCTCGGCGCGTGCAGTGACGGTGTAGGGACCGGTGGGGTCGAAGAGGCTGATGTCCAGGGCATAGTCGATGCTCCAATTGACCCCGCTCAGCGTGGCGACTTGTTCGGTCTGGGCTGCGCCGACGCCGGAGTGCTGTTTCAGTAGTATGAGCACGGAGCCGGGCTTGATGTTGTTGACCATGTTGTCGGTTGCGGTTCCCGTGAGCGTCACCTGCCACTGGCCGTTGGCGTTCCTGGTCGGCTTGATGGTATTGGCCGGCTGGTTGATAGTGACAGTCGGCGCGCTCGCATCCACGGTGACGTTGACCGGCGAACTGGGGTTGCCCAGGTTGCCGGCGAAATCAATGGCGCGGGCGCGGATGCTGAGCGCGCCGCTGAAGCCAGCCAGGGAAAAGCTCCACGCGCTGGCGCCGTTAGCCGCTGTCCATGCGCCGTTGTTGATGCTCACCTCTACCGACGCCACGCCCGAAGTGGCGTCGCTGGCCGTCCCGCCGATGACCTGATCCGGCCCCAACAGATCGCTGTTTTGCACCGAGGTGACGCTGGCCGCAGGCAGGTCGTTGTCGATGATGAGGTTGAGGGCTGCGCCGGCGGCGACGCGCCCGCCGCGGGTGTCCTGCTGGCTGAGCTTGACGCGTGTCCAGCGCAGGCGATCCCAGTTGGGGTCGTCTGTGCCGCCGTTGACGCAGAAGCCTTGCAACGTGCGGTTGTAGATGGCCTGGATGGTGTCCCCGGCCAGGGCTACCGGGAAGACCTGTACGTGGTCGAGCTGTGCGTTGAGGTCGCGGGCGTTGCTGCGGTCGCCGCCCATGCGGATGTCGCTCATGGCGTTGAGCGCAGCAGTCGTGGCGACTCCGCTGGCGACCGGCGTGGCGTTGCCATCAACGTAGATGGCAAAGGCGCCAGTAGCCTGGTTGCGCACACCCACGACAAAGTGCCACTGGCCGTCGTCGATGCGACCTGCACTGACGATATTTTGGCTCGCGCCGATGAGGAAGGCCGGCGCGCCATTGCTCAGATAGAGAGTCCAGCCGTTGGCCACATTGGCGCCCTGATCGACGACGATGGCGTTGTTAACAGCATTGTTGTTGGCCTTGATCCAGTAGGCCACGCTGAAGCTGCCTGTCATGGCGCGGTTGATGGTCACGAAGTCATCTGCGCCGTCGAACTTGACGGCGTAATCAGAGAGAGGTGCATTGGGTGCACCGCTGAAACCAGCCGCCGGGCAGTTACCGCCGGAGCAGGTGGCGTTGGCGCCGCGGCCCGAGCTATCGGCGAATGTTGTTGCGCCAGGGAGTTCCTCGAAGCGCAGATCGATGCTGGCCGCTGACTGGGCTGCCGGGCAGGCCAGGCTGTTGGTGGTGATGTCAAAAGGCGCGTTCGGCGGCGCGCCGCTCACCAGCGAGCCGGAGAGATCGTATTCGAGCGCACGATATTCGATGTCGGTGGGATCATAAGAGCTGACCAGCCAGCCCTGGGACATGGGGTGATAGGCGGCTTTCGGTAGGACGCCGTAATCATAGACGCTGTTACCGCTGAAGTTCAACTTGACGGGACCAATGTTCTGATTGCCAAAGAGTTTACCGCGCAGTTCGCCGCTGGTGGTGGACTGGTAGACGATGAGCGCGTTGCCGCGCGCCGGGTCCCAGGCCAGGCTGTGGTTCGGAGCAGGGAAGATTGCGTTGTAGCTGACGTTGTTGGCGTCGCTGACGACGGTCGTCGTGCTGTTGACAACCATGGAACCGCCAGAGCTGATGTTGCGTGCGGTGATCAGGTTGGCCGAGATCACGTTGTTGCCAGCATCGCGCAGCTCAGTCACCCCGTTGCGCGGGCGCATCTGGCGGGTGAGGATGTACTTGTCCGTGGCCCAGACCACGTCCAGGTCTGCATAGGATTGGTCGACAAAGGGCACGGTGTTGGTGACCAGGCGCAAGGGGTCGATGTCGACCTGAGTGTTGAGGACGCCGCCGCTGCTGTTGAGCAGGCGAGTGTTGATCTCGCTGAAACGCTGTGCGCCGGATTTCTCCAGGTTCTCCCAGACCACAAGGAAATTGGCGCCATTGCTGGCGGCCGCCGGGCTATAATGAGAGTTCTCATCGCTGTTGGTGGGCGAGATGGTGAACTGAGACCCGGAGATCGTGCCATCGGCGGCCAGGAGCGCGCCGGCGATGGAGTGGTGGCGACCACTGGACGGTGAGCCGACGCTGACGTTGAGGCGCACCCAATAGCTGTCGCCGCCGATGAAGTCGAGGTCTCGGGTCTTCCCGCGATCATCGGTGGGACTGAGGGTGTTGCTGCCCATGAAGGCCATGCCGCCCCAGTTGGTCTGCGTGGGGTCA
The DNA here is from genome assembly GCA_964560495.1 of uncultured Caldilineaceae bacterium. Lineage (GTDB taxonomy): Bacteria > Chloroflexota > Anaerolineae > Caldilineales > Caldilineaceae > UBA5069. The sequence goes on along the minus strand of CAZLMM010000020.1, from coordinate 59,439 downwards.
GGGTCATAGGCGGCGCCGCCATCCAGCTCAGAGACATAGAGATTGGTGCGACCACAGAAGGTGATGTTGATGGGGAAGCCGCCGCCATTCGGCCCGCGCACCGCTCCCGTGGGCATGTCATTGCCGCCGTTGTTTTGGGCGTCCCAGTGCAACTCGAAACCGCCGTTGGTGGGGTCGGCGTCGTTGGGGTCGCGCACCAGGTAAATCAGCGGCTCAATGCCGCTGGTGCCGTGGTCGTTGCCCTGGCTGAGCACCGTCAGCGAGTTGATGGTCATGGTGTTGCAATAGTCGAAGTGCTCCCAAACGACCAGGCAGACGCCGGCGTCGTTGCAGGCCACGTCGGGCGAGGTCTTGCCGCGCAGAAAAGCGCCGTCGATTTCGGCCGGCGTGTAGGCGGTGTTGAGTGCGTCCACATCCACATCCAGCTGGCGCAGATCGCCACTGGGGATGGCATAGGAGAGCAGGTCACCGTAATTGTGGTTCTGGCCGTCACTGGGTGGACTGGGAGGATGGCGGATTTCGGTAGCCGCGAAACGATAGCTATCCTGACGGTCGGGCCGGGCAGCGGCCAGTGCAGTGGTGCGGAAAGACTCGGGCAAGCTGACGCTGGGCAACTGCTCGTTGGTGAAGGTCTCCCAGGTCCAGTCGGCTGCGCCAGTATTGGGCAGGCGGGTGGTCACGCTGCTGCTCAGCTCGATCTCCTGGGTGCCTGCGCCGCCGCTCACTGTCAGATTGTTGCCCTGAGTCACGGTCTGCGCGCCGCTGAAGGTGAGGGGGTTGAAGGCCAGCGCCTGGGGATTGAGTGAGCCGCCCACCACTGTTGGCGCGGTCACGTTGAGCACGCCCGGCGCAACGGCCGTGTTGGCCACCACTGTGCTGGTGTAGCGGAACGTCTGGGTGGGGCGCACATAACCGTCGAAGTCGCTGGTCTCTACATAGAGCGAGATGGGCGGCGTGTTGACCGCACGTGGGTGATAGGGGCGGTTCTGGTTGTCCTTGGGTTTGGCCGGGCTGCCCTCGCAGTTGCCCGCAGCGATCTCGCCGGCGCTGCATGTGGAAAGGGCAAGTTGACGCTCGGCCTGGTCGCTGATGCCATCGCCGTCGGTGTCGGCCATGAGCGGGTCGGACGAAACCCAGACGTTGAAGGGCGTGGTGGTGTTGATGCGCACCTGCCAGCCGCCCTCCCAACTGCTGGTGAGCACGCCGTTGCCGTCTACCACCTGATGGCGCACCTCCTCGCCGTCCAGCAGACCATCGTTGTCGGTGTCAGCCACCGCCGGGTCTGAACCGAGGACGGCTTCCTGCCAATCGCTCAGGCCATCGGCGTCGGTGTCGCGCAAACCAGGAGAAAAGGCGAGAGAACGGCTCTGTTGGTTGAGTTCGAAGAGGTCGGTCAGCCCGTCGCTGTCGTTGTCCACCAACGTGTCGTTGGGGTCCATGCCGTTGTGGATGCTGGAGAGCAGGCCGTCGCCGTCCGAATCCTTGATGGAAGGGAAGGCCGGGTCCCAGCCCAGGCCGCGACCGTTATCGCTTTTTGCAACCAGGGTGAGGAAGCCGTCAAGGGTTGGTGGGAAGATGTCGTAGACCAGGGAGTTGATCTGGTTGGAACTGTTGCCCGTGGAGTCGCGGGTATAGCAGATGGGGATGGGCGGCACGAAGGGCGGCCAGGGATAGGGCAAGCCGAAGCACTCATAGGCGGGCACAGCGTAACCCATGTTGAAGTAGAAGCTGATGCGTTGGTTGAGACCGGCGGTGGGAGAGTAAGGAGGCGTCATCGCCAGTGGGCCGCTGATCAGATTGCCCCGGTACATGGGGGTGAGGATGAGCTTGTGATCCTCGACCACATTCTGCCACAGGCTGGGCATCTGCCCACGGCTGACGCTGATGTCCTGCTTGTCGGGCCGGGTCAGGCTATAGCTGAACGTGCCAGAACGAATGTTGTCCTGGGAAAAGAGCCAGAGATAGGGATAGATATAGAGACCGTTCTCTGGATCCGGGTCCTTGTGCGCCATGGTGGTGGTCACAGAAAGGTTGACGTTGATCAGGTTGCCGGCAGTGTAGCCTTTGTCTGGGTTCGCCAGGGTCACATCGGGTGGGCTGGTGACCACCAGGTCGCTGCGCTCCATGTTGACCATCAGGTCATAGTTGTAGAGAAAGTAAGAGAGCACCTTGACGGCAGAGGTGGAGAGGGTGAAACAGGCGCCGCCATAGAAGGAGCCTTGAATGCGCAGCTCGTCCACCCCCAGCTCGCAGATGAGCGTCAGCACCAGGTCGATGAAGGCGACGATGCCGACGACGATGAGGCCAATGGGATTGGCGGCCAGGAGGAAGAGCACCACTGCGACGACTGTGCTGGCGATGGCCTCGACCGCCAGTTTGTTGAGCTGGGGGCTGCCCACGGCCAGGCCGCTGGTGGCTGCGGCGTAGATGAAGAAGCCCCAGGTGATGCCAATGGAGATCACCAGACCGATGCCGGCGCCGATCTTGATGGAGTTGGCTATCTTCACCGCTCCAGAGAGCGCCTTGCTGAGGGTCGCGGCGCCGCCTTGAATGCCAAAGGTGGTCTGCAAAATAGGCATCACCACGTTGATGCCCAGGCTGAGAGTGGCTGCGAGGCCGCCGAGCACTTTGCGCGTGGTCATGTCCACCGTGGGCGACAGGGCGGTGATCTGGAAAATGACCATCAAGATCGTGCCAGCGGCGCCGGCCAGACCGCCAAAGAAACGGGTAACGCCATACTGGGCGAAGCGAATGTTTTGGATTTTGGTCTTGCCAACAACCTTTACCTCGCCTGCCTGTGCGGTCTTGAGCTGCCCGCGAATATCACTGGCCCACTTAGACAGTTTGACGATGATGGAAGAACGATTGTTGGGCAGCGGCTCGATGACGCGGGCATAGGCAAGCCCGGCCAGCAGCGGCACGGTGGAGAGGCCTTGCAGGCTGGCGCGTACATTGGTCGCAGTCTGGCTTTCGCCATCCAGGGAATACTGGGCCGTGAGCAGCTGGTTGCCTTGCTGCACCGTGTTGTAATAGCCGGCCTGGAGACCGGTGAAGTAGAACTGGGTGAGTTGCAGGCGACCAGAGACCAGGGTCGGGTCGCCGCCGTCGCCAGCGAGGGGAGCAAGACTGGCATAGCGATTTTCCAATACTTCCCAGAAATCCTCGACCAGACAGGGCTGCCAGGAAATGGGGCCGGCAGCCGGCGCGCAATAGGCGGCCCACTTGACGCCGGCGATGAGATCGACCGTGGCGACGGGCTGCCCGCTGGGGGCCATGTCGAAGATCAGGTTGGCGCCGCTCTGCGTCACATAGCCGTCGGCGGCGATGACATTGTCCAACCCCATCTGGCGAGTGTTGTTCTCTTGGGCAAAGAAGATGAGCGGCTTGATGTCGCGGTCGGCGGCGACGTGGAATGCGAACTGGTCGTTAAGAATCTTGATCGTTTCCGTCATAGCCGTGAAGGCGATGGCCTGATCGATGGTGGAGTAGGTTTGGGTCATGGCGCGGGTGATGCGGGGCACGCCAAAACGTTGGTCGTCGGTGTAGTTGCTGTTGCGGGTATGGTCGAAACGCTTCGCCGCTTCGTTGAGAGTCAGGCGGTCGTTGCGCCCCAGGACGAAGTGATGATCCATGACGAAAGAGATAGCGGTGATGGCCGCATCGTCCTTCTTGTTTGTATCCATCGCCGGGTCTTCGTAGAAGATGCCCATGGCTGCGCCGTGATCCTCGCGCACGGTCATGCCGGTCAGGCTCCAGTCAGTGTAATAGGTCTGGATGGTTTGAGGTTGATTGTGGATGTAGCCGTCCGGTTGACAGCCCTGGGCCACTTCATCGGGCTTGGTAGGGTCGCAGCCCTGATCCACCAGAGCCTGCACCAGCCAGGCCAGACGCACCTGGTGGGGATTGGGCCAGTTGCCGCTGGGCTTATAGCGCATCTGGCCGCTGAAGGCGACGCGCTGACCGGTGCGGTCATCGTTGACGATGTTGAGGGGGATGTAGGCGACTTTGGTCTGGCCGTTGGCGGTGACGTCGTTGACGCTGATGTTGAAGGGCGTGAGCTCGCTTTGGAGCGGAAGGTTGACGCCGGCGTCAGGCATGCGAATCTCCAGCATAGGGATGATCTTCATGTCGCCATTGGCCTCGGTGGGGCCGGCGGTGCGGCCTGCGCTGGCTGCATAGTCAGCGTAGGTAGCGCCGTCCACATCGCGCACCTGCCCCAGGCTGTCTTGCGGCCAGTCGAGGAGGTTGAAGGCGTACCACAGATGTTGGATGTTGGCCGGGCGCAGTTGAAATTCGACGAAGGTGGGCTTGTTGGCTGTCAGGTCGTTGAGGGTCAGCAGCAGGGGCGCAGCCTCTGTGTAACTGGTCGTGCCCTTGCTGAAGATGGCGATGTCCTTGTTGTCGGGCACGCCGTCGTTGTCGTTGTCCGGGTCGAAGAGATCGGGCAGCCCGTCGCTGTCGCTGTCCAGCGGCGTGCTGCGGCGGCTGCCATCGGCGTTGAAGCCCCATTCCAGCGCGTCACCCTGGCCGTCGCTGTTGCTGTCGGCGGCTTCGGGGTTGGTATACCAGGTTTGCCCGCCAAAGCTAAAGCCGTTGACCTCCACGTTGTCGCCCAGACCGTCCGAATCGGTGTCGGAGATGACCACGCTGGTGTTGATACGCTCCTCGATGAAGTCGCGCAGGCCGTCGCCGTCGGTGTCGGTGGGCGTATCGGTGAGCAGACTGGCCGGCGCGGCGGGAGCGGCCTGTTTCTGGCTTTCCACCGCGGAAGCGGCGACGCGCGCCATGGGGTTGGCGTGGGGATCGAACTCATTCTTGAAGAGCGCATCGCGCATTTCGATCTGCGCCTCGCGTTCGATTTGGCGCTCTTCGGCTGCAGCGGCTCTGGCAGCCTGGGCATCGAAGAAACGCAGGTTGACAAAGGCGCTGAGCAGCGGACCCGCCGTCTGGCTAAGAATGACGAGTCCGGCCAGGGTTGCGTAGACATGGCGCACGCGGCGGAAGCGCACCATCAGGCCCACCAGGAGCAGCATAGAGAACAGAGTCCAGACAGCCGCGGGATTGGGCAAGTGCGGCGAAATGTGCGCCCACAAGCCGGCCATGTCGCCGGCGGCCAATAGCGCCAGCACGCTCACCTGTTGGGGCGTCCCAAAGTTGGAGAAGTCCACGGTGATCTGGGCGTGCACATATTCGTCGTGCTGTTCAGGGAATTGCAGGGTGAGAAGCTGGCGTAGTGGGAGACCGTTCTCACCTACCCACAGCTCGCCGCTGCCCACCATTTCCTGGAAATGGCGTGGGGTCTCCAGGCTGAGCCCTGGCGGCAGTTCACCTTTCGCGCGCATGGCCGCTTCCATCTGGTCGCGCATGTAAAGGGCAAAGGCCGGACTGTCAATCTCAAAGCTGTAGCGGGTGAAGGGGAGACCATTGCGCTGTTCTGGCGGGTGCGCCTGGATGTTGCGCAGAGCAGTCAGATAGGTGAGAAAATCGCCATGGGGCGCAAAGGCCTCGGTGAAGGAGTCCACTTCTTCCCACTCGCCTGCCCCACGACGCACAAGAGTGCGCCCATTCTCCATACGCACCGAAATGCTACTTTGGCTATCGAGAATGCTGCCGCCTTCGGACCACAACGAAAGGTCCATGACGTTGGCGCGCAGGTCGGTTTGCCCTTCCAGATAGAGGTCGTCGCTGCGGCTGGCGCGCCCGACGTTGGCAATGGTGGCGATGGGAATCGTCTTTTGGGTGATCGTGCTGGCGAAGCGATAGGAGCCGGCGGCGCGCGCCTTTTCCCAGGCGGCGGTCACCGGGTCGGTCTGCACGGCAGAAAGGGCTCGATGCTGCACGAAAGGCAACGATGCAACCGTCAAAAGGATGAGCAACGCCAAAGCTACAGACACGAAACGACGATAGGATGAGCGGCTCATGGGTAGTTCTCCTGTGGAACGATGCAAATGGAGGCGCGAGATGGATCAATCATAGCCAATTAAAAAATCACACGAATCATGATTCCGACTTTTCCGGCAGTGCAACCTGCTCCCTGAGAAAAGCACAGAGACTCTCTACATCCGAAAAGTGAATCACCTTGCCAGTCTGCACCGACTGCGCCATGGCGAGCCATCCGGTGGGCGAACTCTCTTGCCAGAGCCGCACCAAGTATGAATGATAGGTTGCTGGTTGAAGGGGCATGATTTGTGTCTTCAATGTGCAATGATCTTTCGTGATGTCATTCGCGATGTAAAAGGTAAGCGCACATCGCAGCGCTGCGATGTGCGCTGTGACAACATGATAGGCATTCACCGTGTGGAGATCGTGTGCTTGGGCGTATGCTGCCGTGAGGAAATAAATGGGAGATCGTGAGGAGATTGGAGCGAAGCTCCTTTGAGATCAAAATGCAATTTACACTACCGTAAATTCTGACTATAATTGTAATTGTATACAAATATGGTGCACAGACGGCCTTACCTTCTGATCTATGATTCAGACATTCCACGACATCTACGCGCCATCGGACGCAAATATCATTAAAGCGTCTCGACGAACCAGGTGGCATTGCACATGACGCACTCTGGCAGCAGATCGATGCAGAGTATGCCGGGCTGAGTTGAAATCCAGATCCGGTGGCGGTTCTACATGACGCACTCTGGCGGCAGATCGATGCAGAGTAGGGGATGCGGCGAGCAATGATCGTGCGCGATGAAAAGAACTCGCAAAGCGCAACGCCGCAAGCAGATGGGCAAAGAAGGATAGGTTTCAACTGGTAGCGAGCCATCGCCTGGGTGGCGGCCAGTATCCGTGAAGACATGTGGTTTTGTGCTCTCTGAGCAAAACGAGCACGAATACGGATAATAGGGACACGTGGCGCAACTTACCTTCTCGTTTTTAGGACGTTTTCATGTCGGCGTCGCCGGTCAGTCCAGCGTCAATTTCGAGTCCGACAAGGTGCGTAGCCTGCTCGCCTATCTCGCCGTCGAATCCGACCGGGCGCACAGCCGGGTTGCGCTGGCGGCGTTGCTTTGGCCAGGCTACACTGATGAGAGCGCCCGCGCCAACCTGCGCCATACGCTCCATCAGCTGCGCCAGAGTATCGACGATGCAGCCGCATTTCCGCCATTTCTGTTGATTACCCGGCAGACGATTCAATTCAACCCGGCAGCGCCCGTCGTCAGCGACGCCGCCAGTTTTGCCGGCCTGCTGACAGATTGCGCCCAGCACCAACACCAACGCCTGGAACAGTGTCCCGCCTGTCTGACGCGCTTGCGTCAGGCTGTCGATCTCTATCGGGGCGACTTTCTGCAAGGGCTGCCGGTGCAAGAAAGCGACGCCTTCGAGGAGTGGCGACGCATCAAGCAAGAGCAATTCCACTTGCAGACCCTAGAGGCGCTGCACCATCTTGCCGATGCAGCGGAAGCGCGGGGCGACCTTGCCCAGGCCAGGCGCGACGCCATGCGTCAGTTGGACCTGGAACCCTGGCGCGAGACGGCGCACCGCCAAATCATGCGCATCCTGGCGATCCAGGGCGAACGCAGCGCGGCTATTGCTCAATACCATGTCTGTCGCGAGGTCTTGCGCAGTGAGTTTGGAGCAGACCTGGACCCGGTCACTACTGCGCTCTACGAAAAAATCCGCACAGGGGAATTCGCGAAGTCACAAGAGCACGCTCCAGAACCATCATCTGCACAAAACCTCTTTGCCATCGCCCCATCAGAGAATATGGGTGAATCCACCTCCTCAACTCTGCCTAATGTCGGTCGCATCTATGGACGTGAAAAAGAACTTGCCCAACTGACCACCTGGTTGGTGAAAGAGCGCGCCCGGCTGGTGGCGGTGCTGGGCATGGGCGGCATTGGCAAGACCACTCTGACCGCTGCGGCTGCGCATCAGGTCAGCGATGATTTCCAAATGATTATCTGGCGTTCGTTGGTCAACGCGCCGCCCTTGGGTGAAGTGCTGCGCGAGATCGTGCTGACGCTTTCGGGACAGACGATTCCAAACATGCCCGTCGGCCTGGATGACCAACTGGCGCTGCTTCTCGAACAGATGCGCCGCCATCGCTGCCTGATCGTATTGGACAATATGGAGAGCGTTCTGGAGTTCGCTTCAGGGCGCACATCCATTGGTAGCATCGAGTCCTATAGCCAGCTTCTCCAGCTTGCGGCGGAGCAGCCTCACAAGAGCTGCCTTCTCCTCACCAGCCGCGAACGCCCGCGCAACATGGCGCGTTGGGAAAGCAGCTTGCCCGGCATCCATAACCTGCGCCTGAGCGGCCTCGATGACAACGCCGTGCAATCCATGCTGGCCAGTCGCGGCCTGCACGGGCGTGCGCAGGAGACGCAAGCCCTATCGACCCGCTATTCAGGCAATCCCCTGGCCATCAAGCTGGCGGCTGATACGGTGCAAGATCTCTTCGCCGGCGATATTGCCACCTTTCTACGCGATGAAGCGCCTGTCTTCGACGATATTCGCACAGTGATCGACCAGCAGCTAGCGCGCCTCTCGCCGCTGGAGCAGGACTTGCTCATCTGGCTCGCCATCGAGCGAGAGCCAGCGACGGCGCCCCTTTTGCGGGACGATCTCGTTCAGCCGATATCCATGCGTGACCTCCTGGATGCCCTGCGTTCGCTCCAGCGTCATTCCTTGCTCGAACAAGCCGTGGGCGGCGTCTCACTGCAAAACGTGATCATCGAACATCTGACCGATGGAGTGATTGACGCCGTATGCCAAGAAATCGAGTGTATTGGCTCAACCGAAACCGATCATGATGTGGCCGCCAGGTTGGAAGGTGCTCACTTCAACCGCTTTGCCTTGCTCAAGGCCACCGCAAAAGAGTATGTGCGCCAGAGTCAGGCGCGGCTCATTGTCCAGCCCATCGGCGCGCGCCTGAAAGCAAAACTGGGCGCTGGCCGGCTGCAAGAGCGGCTGCGGCGCGTGCTCTCTGCGCTACGCAATGTGGCGCCGCAGATGCCGGGATATGCCGCAGGCAATGTCCTCAATATACTGACGACACTGGGGTTGAGTTTGAAGGGGTGGGATTTTTCCCAGTTGTGCGTGTGGCAGGCTCACCTGGCTGGTGTGGATGCGTCGGAAACCGACTTCAGCCATGCACAGGTCAAGGATGTTACCTTCACAGACGCCTTCGCCTTTATGACGTGCGCAGCCTACAGCGCGGACGGAGCGCTGTTGGCTGCCGGCTCGGGCGACAGCTCGGTCAAGCTGTGGCGCACCGCTGACGGCCAGGCCAGCGCGGTCTTGCGCGGTCACACGAACATCGTTGAGGCCATCGCTTATAGTTCGGCGGGAGACCTGATCGCAAGCGGAAGTGTAGATGCCTCGGTGCGTTTGTGGGATGTCGCCAATCGAAGTTGCCGCCGCGTCTTTTCCGGTCACACCCACGGCGTCTATGGCGTCGCCTTCAGCCCCGATGGCTTGACCTTGGCCAGCGCCAGCGAGGACGCTACAGTGCGCCTGTGGGACGTGCAAAGCGGCGTCTGCCGTTGGGTTCTGAGAGGGCACACACAACGCATCCATGCGGTGTCCTTCAGCCCAAGCGGCGCAACGCTAGTCAGCGCCAGCGAAGATCGTACGGTGCGTCTGTGGGATGTGCGGACGGGCCAGTGCATGGCGGTTCTCGAAGGACACCAAAGCGAAGTCTCTTGTGTAGTCTTTGGTTTCGGGGGTGATCATGTAATCAGCGGCAGCCGCGACAACACCATCCGTGTGTGGAATCTGCATTCGGGCGAAACCGAAGTCATTTTGCGGGAACATACTGCGCCGGTGCGCTGGCTGGCTCTCAGCGCGGATGGCGCGTTGTTGGCCAGCGCCAGCAACGACAAGACAATTCGGCTATGGCGCACGATGGATTGGCGTTGTCAACGCGTGCTCTTACAGGGCGATCCGGTCGCCTTCGTCGCCTTCAGCCCGCAAGGCCACACCCTGGCGGCAGTCAGTCAAAATTTGAAGCTACAGATGTGGCACGTCGCCAGCGGGCACGCTTTGCGTACCGTATTGGGATATTCCAGTAGCATCTGGTCTGTTGCAGCCAGCCGCAATGGCGCTTCGTTCGCCATCGCCGGCGAAGATCAGACCGTCTATCTTTGGGATGCGGAAGCAAGAACGCTCCGCCACAAGTTGCGGGGTCATACCCAACGCATCTACAGCCTGGCCTTTCATCCCGCTGGCGCGCTGCTTGCCAGCGGGTGCAGCAACGGCACAGTGCGCCTGTGGGAAATCAACAGCGGACGGCAAACGGCGATTTTTCAGGCGGAACGAGGTCTCACCTCCCTTGCCTTCAGCCCAGATGGCGCGCTGCTGATCGCCAGCAGCCACGACCAGACGGTTTATGTATGGAATACGATGACAGGAGAGCGTGTCTATCGTCTGGCCGGCCACACCACCTGGATTGAGGCTGTGGCCTTCAGTCCAGATGGTGGGTGTATCGCCAGCGGCAGTCATGACCGGACGATTCGCTTGTGGGACACAGCCAGCGGTGAATGCACTCGGATTCTGACAGGTCACACGCAGGGAGTCAGCAGCCTGGCCTTCGACCCGAGCGGACGCATGTTGGCAAGCGCCAGCTGGGATGCAACAGTACGCTTATGGGACGCGGCGACGGGTCAACCGTTGGCTGTGTACAGCGGTCACGAGAACCTGGTGTGGCGCGTCGCCTTTCACCCGTGTGGCAAGCTGGTTGCCAGCGCCAGCGCAGATCGCACTGTGCGGCTTTGGAGTGTGGAGACTGGTCAGGAAGAAGCCGTATTGACCGGCCACTGCGATGCAGTCATGGGGGTTGCCTTCAGCCCCGACGGAGCTACGCTCTACAGCGGCGGCGCCGACGGCGTGGTGAAACTATGGTCTCTGACAGAGAACGCAACGCCAATCTGTCGGGTCACGCTGACCATCCCCGGCCCCTACGCCGGCATGAAGATCGACGGCGTGACAGGCGTAACGGATGCCCAGAAGGCCGTGCTCAAGATGTTGGGCGCGGTCGGGGAAGAACAGGAATATCATGACCTGGCTTTGCTCGACGCTATCACCGCATGAAAAGATAATACGGCCCAATGGCAAACAGGGTGAGCAAGGTCAGATTACGCGATGTACCGCTGGGGTTGATTGCGCCCACAAATTTCAAGTCCGTAGACATCTCCACCTGGGCAATTGTTTTTTTCGGATAAGCCTGATAAAGGGTGAGTCCGTTGACATCAACCAGGGTTTGTTTGAGAAAATCCAATCTTAGCAGATGGCGCATCATTGACTTTCTATCGCGACTGCGACGCAGATTACCTGGCGACAACAGTACGCCAATGCGATTGAACGAGCTGAAGACAAAGGCTCCGTGTGGCGCAAGGACGCGATTGACTTCTTGAAAGGCCTTGCGGCGGAGAGCGTCTGTGAGCAGATAGTCAATGGCGTGGAACGCGATCAGCACCAGATCGAAAGTTCCGGAAGCGAACGGCAGCGTGCACATGTCAGCCGCCGTCAGGTGGATTCCAGCGCGCGCCGGGTGGCATGCGAACTCTGCCAACGCGGCGGCAGCAATGTCAATCGAATGGACAGTGCAACCGAGTTCTCGCAATAGCCGTGCGGTTCGCCCCGTCGCCGCGCAGCCCACGTCGAGCGCTCTCATTCCAGGCCGCACGATTTCGGCAAGGAGCATTCTTTCCCCTGGAAAAAACGGCTCCTGCCTGAAGCTCTGTGCGTGCGCGTCGATGGCTGCCATTGCCAGTCATTCCCTTTCAGCCCGGTTTGGGGGTGCTTGCGCCAGACGCGCCCGCAGCTTTTGCGCCAACTGCTCCACATTTGGCGATTGGAACATCCCCTCGTGTGAACCGGCTACGATCTCGAAGTCAAGGTTGCTTTGGCCCAGCAGCCTCCAGCCGGTGAGCGGATCGACCGGCGTGAAGAACGGCTGCGATCTGGCCTGAAAAAGGGTGATGCGTCCCGGATAGGGGCGGGGTGTATAATTTTCGGCAGCCAGGTGATGGGCGGCAATCACCCTTTGACGATGCGGCGGCATCTCTGCGCCATAGTCCAGCAGATCGGCTGCGCTCATTGCTGCGCCGCCAGATGGCTGTACAGCCCGCGCCATCGCCTTCAGCGCATTTCTCAGCTTGCGCCGCGCCCGCGCCATCATGCGCGTTGGACCAAGTTTCCCGAAGTTTGTCAACCAGAAGGGTATATTCGCGACCATCCGTCCGGCAGACTTTCCCAAGGCGAGGAAGGATGAATGCTGTTGTCCACCGCCAACAACTTTCGGCGCATGGTCGAACATGACCAACAGCCCAATCTGCTCACCGCGCGCCAGGAGTTGCTGCGCCATTTCCAGGGCGATTGTGCCGCCCAGGCTGGCCCCTCCCAGGTAGTATGGCCCGTGCGGTTGGAACATACGCACCTGTTCGACATAATACGCGGCCATTGGCTCGATGCGTTCGAACGGCGGCGAGATGCCATCCAGCCCCCGCGCCTGAACACCGTAGAGCGGCTGGTCGGGCGCCAGACAGCGGCCCAGCTCGCGAAACCACAGCACGTCGCCGGTCAAGCCGTGAATGCTGTAGAAGGGTGGATTCGAGCCTGTGGGCTGGATGGGCGTCAGTGGAGACCAATCGCTCGTTGCGTTCATCTGAAGAAGACGGGCCAGACCCTCTATGGTGGCATCCTCAATCAGGCTGGCTAACGGCAAGGTTTTGCCAAACTCGGTTGCGATCTGATCGAACAGATGCAGCGCCTGCAACGATGTACCGCCTAGATCAAAGAAATTGTCCTGCACGCCGATGGACGAGATGCCCAGAAGCGACTCCCAGAGGCCAATCAGCCGGCGTTCGATGTCAGTATTGCCAGGTCCTGCCAGCGCCCGTTGTATGGCAACTTGCCGGGGCCGCGGCAACGCTTCTGAACCGAGATGTGACGCGCCGGCGGCGTCATCGAGCAAAGCCAGGAACTCACCCACCAATCGGTCGCTCCCCTGGGCTGCGGCCTCGATCAGCCGCGCCAGACGATCAAGATGCTCCGCCGCCATCGCGCTGTCGAGCATCTCTGGGCTGAAAGTCACCTCCAGGTGGAGCTGCTTATCTTCGTCAACAACCGACAGGGCAAACGGAAATACTGTGGACAGGTTGCCCTCCACATGGGCAATGCTTATCCCCGCGCCGGATTCGCCCGCGACCGCAACAGGCGACTGAGCAATGAGCAATGTATCGAACAGCGGCATGGAAGCCGGGAGATCGCTCCAACTCTGAATCTTTGCCAGGGCAACGTGTTCGTAAGGCCGCATTGCCGCCTGTTGAGCCTGCAACGCGGACAGCCACTCCCCGATTGGTTGCGTCCGATCGATGGCGACGCGCACCGGAAGATTGTTGATGAAGGAGCCAATGATCGATTCGACGCCGGAGATCTCCGGTGGACGACCGGCTACGGTGACTCCAAAGAGCACATCATCCCTCTGACAGTGATGTCCAAGCAGCAGCGCCAAAGCCCCTTGCGCCACAATGTTCATTGTCAACCGTTGTCTACGCGCCGTGGTGCGTAGGGTGTGGGTCGACTCTGGAGAGAGGCTTGTCGAAATGGTTAGTTGATCGGTGACTGATCTGGAAGTGATGGGGTGAGTCAACAAAGTCGGTCGACGAAACCCGACGAGTCTTTGTCGCCAGAAGGACTCTGCTTCTCCCGCGTCCTGCCGTTGCAGCCAGGCGATATACTCGGAGAATGGTCTGACAGGCTGCGGCGGCGCAGCTGCGCTGTTCCTTGTGACGATTGCGTAATGGGCGACCATTTCGCGCAGAAGAACGGTCATGCACCAACGGTCCATCACCAAATGATGGCTGCTCCAAACTAGCTCCGCTCGATCATGAGCCAGATAAACGAGCGTCAGACGCATGAGAGGTGGGCAGGTGAGGTCGAACCCCTTGGCGATGTCCGCTTCCAGAATGCGAGCCAACTCTACCTGTTGCTCAGCCGCTGACCACTGTCGTAGATCCACCTGGGTAAAATCCAGCCTGGCCTGTCGCCAGACCACTTGCAGCGGCGCCGCGGCGTTTTCCCAGTCGAACCCGGTGCGCAGGGTCGGATGCCGATTGACGATCTGTTGCCAACTTGCCCGCAGCGCGTCGCCATCTATGGAGCCGGCCAGCGTGTAACGCACTTGCGTGAACAACACCCGGCTGGCAGGCTGGGCAAGCGCATGGAGCAACATCAACTCCTGCATTGGTGAGAGCGGGTAGATCGCTTCGATGTTTTTGACCTGATTGGTCGTCACGCGCTCGGCGACGCGCCGTGTGATGTTGTCGATTTCGCTTTGGTCGAGTCGAATCAAAGGGAAATCAGAGGGCGTATAGCCACCGATGCCCGGCGTGGTGCAATGGTCGATGATCCTGTACAGGTGCGCCACGAAACTGTTCGCCAGCTTTTCAACGAGTTCTGCCGAGAGTCGTTCGGGGCTGTAAGTCCAATTGACAGCCAGCTGCCCTTGCTCGACCATGCCGTTGATTTCGAGCAAATAGCGTCGTGGATCAGAGGGGCTGCGTTCCACCCCGCGCGATTCGGGCGCTGCGTGAAATAGCGAGAAGCCGGGCAGCGATTGATCGAACTGACCCAGGTAGTTGAAAGCGATCTGGGGCGCCGGCTGCTGGGCGAGCTGTTTGCGCAGCGCCTCATCCCGGCTGAGATAGCGCAGCACCCCGTAGCTCAGACCCCTGGCCGGAGTCCGTCGTAACTGTTCCTTGACTGACATCAAGACCCGGCCTAACTCCTCTCCTACGGGCAGGTGTAATCGCACGGGGAAGACCGTTGTGAACCAGCCGACCGTACGCGAAAGATCAATCTCTTCGAACAGCCCTTCCCGCCCATGCCCTTCAATGTCCACGGTCAATGCCTGCTTGCCGGTCTCCCCGGCGAAGGCGAGCAGTAGAGCTGTGAGGAGCACGTCGTTAATCTGGGTCTGATAGGCGGCTGGAACCTGCTGTAGTAAGGCTTTGGTTTCGGCGGCTGTCAGCGTGATCGCAAAAGTTGCTGCGGAGCCGCATAAATTTCGTCCGCTGGCTGGGCCGTCATCGAGCAGGCCGGGCCAGGAATTGTTTGGGTCTGCGCGTTGCGCTTGCCAGTAGGCCAGATCGTTTTGCGTTGCGGCACTCTGGGCAAAAACTGCCAGACGCGCCGCCCACTGCTGAAATGAGCTGGTTTTGTGCGGCAGTCGCACTTCTTCTCCGCGTCGCAATTGGTTATAGACTGTCTCCAGATCCTCCAACAGAATTTGCCAAGAGACAGCATCCACTGCCAGATGGTGGATGACCAGAAGCAGACGAGGCGCTTGCCCGGCGCCCAACTCGAAGAGAACGGCAGCAACGAGCCTGCCATCGGCCAGGCTGAGGCTGCGCTGCGCCTCAGTCGCCGCCGCGGTCAGCGCCTCCGGCTGGCTGGCTATGGGCAGGCCGGTCAGTTCGATGCGCGCTATGCGCAGGGGTCGATCCGGCGCGGTATATTCCTGCGACCAGTCAGCGTCGGTGCGCCGAAAACGCAGGCGCAGCGCGTCATGATGCAAGTGCAGGTATTGCAGGCCGGCCTCGATCAGGTGGGGATCGGCGTCCGGCGCAAGCTGCAAGAGATAGGATTGATTCCAGTGGTGCTGCTCGGTCAATTCTTGCTCGAAGAACCAGTGCTGGATAGGCGTTAGTTGCACAGGGCCGGCGAGCGGGCGCACCTGCGCCTCTGGTTCGGGCGTCACAACCGTGGCTAGGCTGGCCAACCCGGCGACGGTGGGCGAACGAAAGATGTCATTGGGCTTCAGCTTGATCTTTTGGCGAGCAGCCCTTGCCATGATCTGGATGCTGAGAATAGAGTCGCCGCCCAGGTCGAAGAAATTATCATACACGCTGACTGTCTTGAGACCCAACACCTCAGCCCAAATGGCGGCCAGCTTTTCTTCCACGGTTGTACGCGGCGCGACAAAAGCGGCGTCTGACGAAGAGACGGAGTCAACCTCGGGCGGCGGCAGCCGACGGCGGTCGAGCTTACCATTGGGCGTCATTGGCAGCGCGTCGAGAAAGATGTAGCTCGAAGGAACCATGATTTCAGGCAACATACCCAGCAAAAACGTCCGTAGCTCACCTGCAGAGGGTCTTCGACCGTTATGGGGTGTCACATAGGCTGCCAACCGCTGAGAGAAGTGACCGGTCGCCCCTGTGGGTGTGTAGACGGCAACAGCGCATTGCTGCACTGCCGGGTGAAGGCTGAGCGCGGTTTCGACCTCGCCAGGCTCGATGCGCACGCCGCGGATTTTCACCTGGTTGTCCATGCGTCCCAGGTATTCGATATTGCCGTCAGGCAGATAGCGCGCCAGGTCGCCGGTGTGGTAAAGGCGTACAGACGGCAGCTCGGCGAAGGAATGCTCGACGAACTTCTCCACAGTCAGCTCAGGGTGATTGAGATAGCCCGCTGTGACGCCGTTGCCGGCGATGCACAGCTCGCCAGCAACGCCAATTGGCGCGGGATGACCATAGGGATCCAGGATGTAGTTGGCCGCGCCGGGGATTGGTCGGCCAATGGGCACGCGGCCGGCGGCGAAATCAGCGGGAATCTTGTAGGCCGTACTCCAGACGGTGGCTTCGGTGGGGCCGTATTCGTTGTAGAGCGTGGCCCAGGGAAGTCGTGCGTAATGGTCACGCGCCAACTCAGGCCGGCACTCCTCCCCGGCCACGATCACCGTGCGCAGCGAAGCGAGGTCGGCTGGTCTTGCCTGTTCCAACAGAACACCATAGAGCGTGGGCAACGTCAGCGTGTGGGTGATGCACTGGCTGGCGATAGTTGCAACCAATTGTTGCATGTCCTGTTCGATACGGGATGGGGGCATGACCAGGGATCCGCCCTGGCAGAGCGTCCAAAAAATACCGACCACGGAGCTATCGAAGGTGAAGGATGAGAGCATCAGGAAACGTTCCACCGGCTGCTCGTAGAAACGGAATCGGGCTGCCGTGGAATAGAGCAGGTTGCGATGCGTCACAGGCGCCCCTTTGGGCGCACCCGTGGAGCCAGAGGTGTAGATGATGTAAGCTAGATTTTCGGCAACGCGCTCTACATCGGGTGGGTCGCTGCTCTCGCCAGCAATTGCGTCCCAATCGTTGTCAAGACGGACGATCTGCGCCAAATGCGGCGTCGGCGGCGCGCTCAGCATTCGATGAGTCACCACCACGGGGACGCGGGCGTCCGTCAGCATGAAGCTAAGTCGCTCCTGAGGATAAGCCGGGTCCAACGGCAGATAGGCGCCGCCGGCCTTGAGCACACCCAGAATCGACACAATCATGTCAGTGGAGCGTTCCAGGAGCAGGCCCACCGGCGTATTGGCGCGGACGCCGAGTTCGACGAGATGGCGCGCCAGCCGGTTTGCCTGCTGGTCGAGCTGCCGATAGGTGAGCTGTGTCGTTTGATCGATCACCGCCACTGTCTCCGGCTTTCGACGCGCCTGTTCTTCGATCAGCTCGTGGATACCTTTTTGCAGCAGACTGATAGTGGCGATGTTGTTCCATTCATGCAACAGCGTCCGCTGCTCGTCGGCGGTGATGAACTCCAACTCCGATATGCGCCGGGTTGGGTCATCCACTACACTTGCCAGCAGGGTGAGGTAGTGATCCAACATACGATCGATGGTCTCGGGCTGGAAGAGGTTGGAGTTATATTCAAGGCCAATGTCCAGACCGCGTTCGCTTTCCTGGGCAAAGAGGGTCAGATCGAACTTGGCGACGCCCATGTCCACAAATATCTCGGCAGCCGTCAACCCCGGCAGATCGAGCTCATCCAGGGCTGATTTCTGGTGGACGAACATCGCCTGGAAGACCGGGTTGTAGCTTTCGTAGCGCGGCGCGTGCAGCTCATCCACCAGCTTCTCGAAGGGCAGGTTTTGATGGACATAACCGTCCAGAGCTGCCTGACGCACCTGCGCCATCAGCTCATGGAAACGAGGGTTTCCTGAGAAATCGAGGCGCATGACCAGCGTGTTGAGAAACAGGCCGATCAGGTTCCTGGTCTCGGCGCGGCTGCGGTTGGCAATGGGGTATCCAACCAGGATGTCATCCTGTCCTGTATAACGGTGAAGAAGAAGCTGAAAACAAGCCAGGAGCGTCATGAAGCTGGTCGCGCCAAGAGCGTGATTGAGCGATCGCAGACGTGAACAGAGATCATCGGGCGCATGGCGCCATTTCATCCCGCCATCGAAGGTCTGTTGGGAGGGGCGGGGAGAATCAGCAGGCAGTGGCAGCGGCGTCAGCTCCACGTCAAGTTGCTTTTTCCAGTAAGCAAGCTCGACCGGCATCCTGCTGCGAACATACTCTCGCTGCCAGAGGGCGAAATCGGCGTATTGAATTGACAACTCATCCAGCGACGGCAGTTCGCCCGTAGAGAACGCTCGATAGAGAGCGGAAAATTCACGCCAAAAGACACTACTGGACCAATCATCGAAGATGATATGGTGAATCGTCACAACCAGAAGATGGTCGTCATCCGCCGCCTGTACAAGCAGAGCGCGCAGCAGCGTATCCTGGGCAAGGTCGAAAGGTCGCCGAAGCTCGGCCTTGATCAGCGCGTCGAGCTCGCCTGGTCGCTTCTGGCCGGGCCCGCGCAGGTCGAGTATAGACATCGCAAAAGGCGTCTCTTCTGCCGTGATCTGAACGGGGCGCCCCTCCTCAGCGATGAACCTGGCGCGTAAGATTTCGTGACGATGGATGAGCGCCTGGAAGCACTGCGTCAAGACAGTTGCGTCGAGGGCGCCGGTCAGGTGCACGACATGGTGCATGTTGTAGGCGGCGCTTTGCGGCTGTATCTGCTGGATGAACCAGATGCTTTCCTGAGCAAAGGTGAGAGGAATTGGCCCATCGCCAGCGCGGCGAGGGATGACGCCATCGCCGTTTGCACGGCGCAGCTCGCCGGCCAGGCGTTTCTGCAAGAGAAGTCGTTTGGCCTCGGAAAGTTCTTTGTTGGGAGAGGAATCGCGGTGTTGCGCAATCATGGGTGTGCAGTGATAGTCTCAGTTGAGCGTGTCCAGGAGGCGCTCAGCTTCTTCGTCGCTCATGTTCTCGATTTCTGCGGAGATCGCATCTTCGATCTGACGAGCAAGTCCTTCGATAGTCGGGCTATCGAAGAGAGTCTTGGGTGATAGTTGTATCCCGAAGGTCTGGGAAACCTGGAGCGTCACGTGGATGGCGGTGATCGAGTCGCCGCCGAGATCGAAGAAGTTGTCGTGAAGGCCCACTTGTTCATGTTTGAGCGTTCTTGACCAGATCTCAGCCAGTTTCATTTCCACCTGACTCTGGGGCGCGGTGAAGGCGACAGCTGCACTTATCTGGCCGATTGCGGGCGATGGCAGCGCCTTGCGATCGACCTTGCCATTGGGTGTGAGGGGTAGCCGTTCCATCATGACGAAATGAGAGGGGATCATGTAGTCGGGCAGGCGTTGCGTCAGGAAAGCGACCAGATCGGAAACCACAACTTCCTGCCTGGGCACGATGTATGCGACCAGTTGCCGGGCTTGTTCGGGTTCGTCGTAGCCAATCTCGGCGAGGATGCGCTGGGCGCGGGCCTCGTCGAGATCATCTTCCAGTTCATCAATGGCCTGGTCACGCGTCTTGTGCCCCACCCGCACGTCCCAACTATAGGGCAGCGCGTAGTTGTGATAGCCTCGCTCTTTCTTATGAATGTAGATGCCCACGTCATTGATCAGACAGTTGGTGGATCGTCCGGTGTCGGATGGGCGCACCCAGGGCGCGTTCCGCTGCAAGTAGTCATAGACCTCGTGGAGCGGCGCGTCAACGTAGCGATAGAAATCAACCAATTGCACCTGGTCAAACGTGGCATCCTCCTGCACCGCTGTTACATCCAACAAGCGCGCCACCGCGTCATCCATGCGATGATAGACCTTGCGCGCAGCGAGCACAGTGCGATCGATCTCCTCTGGGTCGAAGATGCGTGCTCGGAACATATCGGACAATCGCGTCTCGAAAAGCTGTCCACGCGACAACCCGGTGAAGATGTATTGGATGCCTTCTTTGCGCGCCAGGTTGATGCTCAGGGTGTAAATTACCTTGAAACAACCATCGCAGACATTGCTATGGCGTTGCAGGCTATCTACGAAGATGGCGTTCATGTGGGGCGTGCGCCCGAAGATCAGATCGACGCCCAGGTCGTCGGCGACGCGCTGGATATTCTGCTTTGCTTCTGAAGAAATGTAGCCGTTATCCAGGCTGAAGACCAGCGGCGTCATTCCCAGCTCGCGCGTCAACTGATAGAGCATGTATGTGCTGTCTTTGCCGCCGCTGAAGAGAACCATGCAATCGTACTTGCCCGTCTTGCTTCGTTTTGCCTGCTCAAGCAGTGCCTGTAGATCGTTGCGCGTTCTGAAATATGGGCGAAAATTCTCTTGCACTTGTTCATACTTGCGGCAGGTCGCGCAGACGCCATCCCGATCCAGGTCGGCGTCTGGATAGTTGTCGGGCAGACCGCAGCGGAGGCAGCGCCTGATCGATGACGGAGTCGCTGGCGCTCGCGGCTGCGCCAATGCGACGACGGCATCTTCAACATAGGGATGGAGGAGCAGGTTGTTCTCGATTTCGCCCAACTCAACCCGATGCCCCCGCACCTTGACCTGGTGGTCGGCGCGGCCCAGGAACTGCATCCGCCCGTCTGCGCGCCAGCGCGCCAGATCGCCGGTGCGATAAAGGGTCGCGCCGGGCTGCAGAGGGTGAGCGACAAATCTGGCCGCTGTGAGATCAGGCCGTTTGAGATAGCCTTGCGCAACGCCTGCGCCGCCAATGCACACCTCGCCGATGACCCCCGGCGGCGTCAGATTCAGGTGCTCGTCCAGGATATAGATCTGAGTGTTGTCGATGGGCTTGCCGATGGGCACGGAGGCGTCCAGGTCACTCGCGGGATCGAAGCGATGGATCATACAACCTACCGTGGCTTCGGTTGGCCCATACTCGTTATAGATCTCGACCGCGTCGCCGAAGAGATCATGGATGGCGATTGCCAGACTGCGTTTCAGATCTTCGCCGCCCACGATCATTTTGCGCAAGCGGGTCGGCCTGACGCCAGCTTGTTTGATCAGCGCGAGATGGGACGGCGTGAGCTTGATGATCTCCACCAGGTCGTCTCGGATCACATCGAGAACGGTCAGATTGCCTGCCTCGCCTTCGTCATAGATGACAAGCGCTGCACCGGCTGTCAGTGGGACAAAGATGGATGTAACCGTCAGATCGAAGGATAGGGAGGAAAAGAGCGGAAAGTCAAGCTTTTCGCCTTGCAAATAGGCGCGCCTGGCCCACTGCACGTAGTTCGTCAGGTTGCTATGGCGTATTGCCGCGCCCTTGGGCAGGCCGGTGGAGCCAGAGGTGTAGATGACGTAGGCCAGGTCATTGGGCCCGGCGGCGGGAGATGGGTTATCGTCTGCTTCCTCACCGATCGTCGGCCAGTCTTCATCGATGCAGACAACGGTTGTAGCGGACGCTGGCAGCCGCGACGCCAGGCGGTATGTGGTCAACACCACGGGCGCGGTGGTCTCGCCCAGCATGAACGCCAGGCGCTGGCCTGGCAGCGTGACGCTCAGCGGCGTGTAGGCGGCGCCGGCTTTGAGCGTAGCCCAAATCGCGATGACTGCTTCGGGTGAGCGCTCCAGGAAGAGGGCCACAATCGTGCCTGGGCCGGCGCCGCGCCTGGCGAGAAAACGCGCCAGCTGGTTGGCGCGGCGATTCAGTTGTTGATATGTGAGCGATTGCCCATTCCAGCGTAGCGCAACCGTGTTCGGCGTCAGAGCGACTTGTCGCTCGAAGGATTGCACTACGGTCTCGATGGGCGGGGTCGCTGTTCCCGTCTGGTTGAAGTCCACTATAAACTGCTGCATCTCGTCTGCGGTGAGCAGTGAAAACGCAGCAAGGGGGCGGTGGGGATTGGCAATGAAGGCTTCGAGCAGCGCCTGATAGTGGCCCAATATGCGGGTGATCGTAGCGCGCCGGAAGCGTCGGCAATCATAGTGCAGGTTGAGCGCGATGGAATCGCCCGGGGCGATGATCAGCGAGAGAGGGTAATGGGAGCCATCGACGAATTCAACGTCGCCAACCTCGAACTCCCAACCCGGTTCGTTCAGCCGGTCTTGCATGGGGTAGTTGCCAAAGACGAAAATGCTCTCGAACAGCGACTGGCCCTGTGAACGCTGCACGCCGCTCCAGGCCTGAATATCTGCCAGGGAGCAGTGTTCGTAGCGCCGAGAAGCAACCTGCTGTGTCTGCAATTGCTTCAGCCACGCCGGCAACAGCGCGTGAGCGGGTGCAGAGACGCGGATCGGCAGCGTATTGATGAACAGCCCCACCATGCCTTCGACCCCCGTCAGGTCGATGGCGCGGCCAGCGACAGTCGCGCCGAAGACCACATCCGAAGCGTCACTGTATCGACTCAGCAGCAGAGCCCATGCGCCTTGCATCACGGTGTTCAACGTGACCTGCAACCGTCTTGCCAGCCCTTGCAGCGCCGCAGTGGTTGTATAGGAGAGGCGCACGCGCTGAATGTCATAGGCAGGAAACGGTTCTTTCGGCGCGTCGGGAGCATCCTCGGGAAACAGGGGCGACGGCGGCGTGTAGCCGGTCAGCGTCTCGCGCCAGTATGCCGCCGCGTCAGCGGTGTTCTGCACCTTTAGCCAACCGATGTATTCCTCGAAGGGCGGCGACGGCTCCGGATGGAGTTCCCTGCCCTCAGACGCAGCCTGATAGGTGGACAGGACTTCCTTGAGAAGCTGCGCAGCCGACCAGCCATCCAGGATGATATGGTGATGGCTCCAAATCAGCCGATAGTCGCACGTGGACTGGCGCACCAGGATCAGACGCATCAAGGGCGCGCTGGAAAGATCGAAACGCTGGTCGCGTTCGTTTGCCAGGAGCGCATCCACTCGCCCCTGAAATTCGCTCTCCGTTAGATGACTCCAGTCGTGTTCCTCCCAGGGCAGTTCCACGCGCTGACGCACGATCTGGACCGGCTCGGCGCGGTTTTTCCACAAGAAGAAAGTGCGGAGGACAGGATGTCGCTCCATCACCCATTGCCAGGAACGCCTGAGAAGCTGGCTATCCACCGCGCCGTGCAAGGTGACGTGAGCCACGACCACATAAACGTCGACGCCGTCGCCATAGGCTGAATGGAAGAGGACGCCCTTCTGCATGGGCGAAAGGGCGTAGATGGACTCCAGGTTGTCGTTGTGCATCATCGACCCTGTGCCTCAAGCTCACGGATTTCCGCCAGCAAATCATCCAGTTCCTGCTGGTCGAGACCGGCATTGGGAAAATCAGAGGAGCCGCGGCGTCTGGATTCGGGCGTTCGAGTTGGCCCGTCTGGCGCGACGCTCTGTTCAGCCTGCATCGCCGCATCCGCACCCGTCATTGCGGCGAGTTGGGAGATGGTTGGGTGCTCCATAAGCAGCCCAGGGGTAATGCGCAGCCCGTGTTGTTTTGCCCTGGTTGCGATTCGGATGGCCAGAATCGAGTCGCCCCCCATCTCGAAGTAGTTATCATGGATGCCAATCATTGGCGCTTGCAGCACATCTGACCAGATCTCTGTCAGAATCTTCTCCACCGGAGTACGAGGATGATCGTCGGCAACAGAGAGCGCAGCATGAGTCAGCCGCGCCAGCGCATCGCGATCCACTTTGCCAACAGGCGAAAGAGGCAACGCATTCAACTGCTCGATACTGGCAGGAATCATGTAGTCGGGCAGTGTTTTCTGCAGGTGGGCGCGCAACTCTCCGGCTGTGGCCTGGCTTCTATCGCGCGCCACCCAATAGGCTGCCAGACGTCGATTCCCAGGATTCTCTTCGCGTATAGATACGGCGCAAGCGCTCACTGCCGGATGTTGGGCCAGCGCTGCCTCTATTTCACCTAACTCAACGCGGACGCCTCGCACTTTGACCTGCTGGTCCTTGCGACCAAGGAAAAGCAAGTTGCCATCCGTTTGCCAGCAAGCCACATCCCCTGTGCGATACAAGCGCGCGCCTGCTTTGGCGTCTTGCGGGGCTGGGATGAATCGCTCGGCAGTTCGCCCCGGATGGTGGATATATCCTGTTGCCAGCGCTTCGCCGCCGATATATAGATCACCAGAAATTCCGGGCGCGGTTGGCTGCATTTGTTCATCCAGTACGACAAGACTCACATTGTCAATGGGTCGGCCAATCGGCGCAATGGTCGGCCACGTCGCTGGTTCCCCTGTCAGGATGTATTCGCTCACTACATGCGCCTCGGTAGGGCCATATTGATTGTGCAATGTGCAACCCTTGAGATGGGTCAGGCTGCGCCGAATCGCGTCAGTGACCAGAAGTTGTTCTCCTGCTGTGACAATTTGCTTCAGACGGCAGCGCGTCTGTGTGTTTTCGGCGATTAATTCGGCCAGATGTTGCAGTGCAATGAACGGCGCAAAGATTCTTTCGATGCGTTCCTGTTGGATGAACTTCCACACAGCGAAAAGATCACGTCGTATACTATCAGCCATGAGCACAAGCTCGCCGCCTGTACACCAGGTTGAGAAAAGCTCCTGGAATGATACATCAAAACTCAATGCGCTAAACTGTAGTGTGACTGCTGGTTGGCTGAGGAGTGGATGTTGGCGGTGCCAGCAAATCAAGTTGACCAACGCACGATGCGGCATGGCAACGCCTTTCGGTTCGCCGGTAGACCCAGACGTATACATGATATAGGCCAGATTGTCAGGCTGGATCGGGCGCTGCAGGTTGTGGTCATCGCAGGGGTTCACTGCACCCTGTAACAAATCCAGGTCGAGTATACGAGCGGGAATTTCCGCAAAGAGCTCTGTCAAAGTTTGTCGAGTGAGGATGATTGGCGAATGTGAGTCGGCGAGCATATAGCGTAGCCGATCCTTGGGATACGTGGGATCGAGTGGCAGATAGGCGTTCCCTGCTTTGATTACAGCAAGGACTGCAACCGCCATTTCCAGGGAACGCGGGAGGCAGATGCCCACTGGTGTATCTGATCCAACCCCCAAGCGCTGGAGATGGTGCGCCAGTTGGTTTGCGCGGCGATTCAGCTCGATGTAGGTCAGTTGCTGCAATTCGAAACGAACGGCAGGCGCGTGGGGTGTCCTGATAACCTGAGCTTCAAAAAGTTCTGCTATCGTTCTGCCGCCCGAACCCTGAATCTCGGCGTCACTGGCGGCAGTCGCTAATTGTTGCTCCTCGACTTCGCTGAGCACGCCAGTACGATAATCTTGTCGGTTCTGGATTGCGCGCTGAAAGCTCATGTCGGTTCAAAGTCCAATGGCAATCATTCGTTATGGCACATACGCTCGCCTGGCTCGGCAAAAAGGCACGCGTAAATGACGTCAGCAAAGTATCGCTGCCCCGCCGACGTCAACTGCCCTTGTCCATCAGGGGCGTACAATTGCTCGATCTCGCTGACATCGAGTCCTTCTATTTTCATCAGTTGGCCCATGGTGATGAGGTCGATTCCTGCTGCAGTAGCAAAATCTGCCAACCCTTTTTCGGGTAGAAACAGATCGTAGTTGCCAACCTCTGGTCTCCAATCCGCATCTTCGAATTGACTGAAGAATGCCTGAGGAAAAACCGGAACTGTGACAACGTGAAAATCAATGCCGTTGGCAGCGGCGAAGGCATGCGCTGTCTCAAGCATATTGCCCGCAATCGCAACAGCTTTTTCGGCAGCGCCATCGCTAGGCTTCTCGAAGATGAAATTGTTGCCGTTGGGAATAACTCTCTGATCGGTAGCGCGTATGCCGGCGTGCCCTGGTTCGGTCAGGGCAAGATGGCTGGTTACAAAGCCCTGAAGACGAGGAAAGTTAATCTCTCCATCTTGCGTTGGCGTATCAGCGGCAATATTTGCCCCCTCCGTCCAGTTGTGAATCAGCGCGCCGACTACTTGAGAGGTTAGATAGTTGCTGCGAATTGTCTCCACAGGCTGAAATGACAGATAACCGCGCAAGAAATAGTGGGTCAGATCGTGGCGCAACCTCTTGCTTTCAGGGTGAATGTCGACGGAATTTGCATCGTCAATCGTATATACGATCGGATTCATTTCAGGCAAAGGATGTTGAAAATCGTTTCCCAAGTGAAAGAGGACAATCACCTCGTCGATGCCATATTTGACGATCTCGGCCATAAATTCATCATACAGATAGGGGCTTGGGCCGAAACCAGGCAGACCAATCGCAATTACCTCGGTTTGGGGATCCGTCGTCTGGCGGTTTTGTGCGATTTTTTGAGACAAAAGGGCGGCAAGTTGCTGCTCGGGCGGAATCGTCAACGCCTGAACATCTCGCCCTCCAAGGATGAGAACTCTTTTCTTGCTTTCGTCGAGCTTGAAATCTGGAAAAGACCAACCATAGCGATTGGCAAAGTCGTTGCGAAACCCTCCGTCTGCGTAATAGATTCGCTCGTAGGGCGCAAAATCGCCGCCGATGCGCTGTTTCCCGGGCAGAACCCCAAACCATGCGGCGAGCTGGACGACCAGTTCGATGCTCGCCAGGACAAAAAGCGGGTAGGCAATCACTTTCCTCCACCACTGACCTTTTTCGCGCCCTTTCCAACCAGAAAAGAGCAAGACGCCGCCGGTCAATAGCAACAAGCCAAACGCAGAAAACTGCAAACCAGGCGAGCGTGACCAGCGATCCCACTCCAGAACCACCCACAGTCCGGCTCCGATCCCGGCCATCACACCGAGCGCCAGCCAATTGCGACGCTGGACATATCTGATAGCCTCGAACAAGCGCGAGAGAAGCGTGGGACTGGCAAAAAGCGCAACCCAAACGGCAATGGTGCAGCCGTAGAGAGCGATAAAGAGGAAGAAAGGCCAAGAATAGCGCCCGAAAACGTCTGGCTCTGCGCTGGTGTGTCCCAGCAGATCGAGGAATCCAATGCTCCAAAGGACGAATGCGATGACGACCAGTAACAGGCGTTCCGGGTTTCTGAACCTGAGGTCTTTGTTTTCCGAACCCTCGATTACCATACCGCGCAATCCCTGATCTGGTCAGATCTGTGCCTTGCGTCTATCATTGGGAGATGCCAATCATCAGGTACGCGCCGACGACGGCGATCAATGCGCCGGAGAGTCGTAGCGCATTGGCTCCGAGCGGATTGCTGACGGCAATCTGACCGGTGAGCGCGCCCACCAGGTGCAGACCGGCAGTGGCGACCAGGAAGCCAAAGATGTAGGCCAGTACGCCCACAGCTGTGCCCGAATAGACCGGCAATTCTGCGCCGTGGGCATGGCCATGAAAGAGCGCAAACATGCCGACAAGGGCCATGGCCGCTACAACCGGCAGTCGTTTGTTGGCTGCCAGCGCAATCCCCAGTGTGACCACCGACAAGGCAATGGCATATTCAACAAAAGGAAGCGGGACGCCGGCGATTCCCAAAACACCCCCAAGCGCCATCACAGTCACAAAGGCTGCCGGCACCGTCCAGATCGCCCGCCCGCCCATTTGGGCGCTGAGCAGACCGACAGTCACCATGGCCAGTAAGTGGTCGACGCCCAAAACAGGATGGAGCAAACCGGCGAAGATAGTGTTGTCGTATCCTGCATGGAGAAAGATACGACCCCGAATGATAGCAACAATCAGTACGGACATGATCTCCTCGTTTTTCTGGTTGTGCAGTTCAAATGCGTCACGTCGACCCGCTGAATCGAGTCATGGAGAACGATTGCGTCATGAATTGTCTTTGTGCAGTGCGTTATCTTAATCAAAACGGGCTAATAGCGCAAACGCACATAGGAGATGCTCTGTGGTGCAATCAGCCCTGTTCGACACATCCTGGATGCCATCGTATATTGACCTTTATGAGATCATCATTCTATCACAGCCTGTGAAAGCTGCACCGGCTGCCGCCGCGCAGCGAAAAGCGACCGCACCGTCACGGCTCCGATCACCAGCAGACCGCCCAACAGGGCCAAGGGGCTGGGCTGTTCACCCATCACCAGAAAAACCCACAACGGGTTGAGGATCGGCTCCAGCGTCTGGATCAAAATCGTCTCCAGGGCTTCCAGGCGACGGATGGCGATGGCGTAGAGGATGAAGGGTAGCCCCAGTTGTAGCGCGCCCAGGTAGAGCAAGATCGCCCAGTCGGTGGGTTGGGGCGGGGTGAGCAGGAGAAAGGGCAGGCCGATGAGGGCGGTGAAGGTGTTGCCAAGGAGGATCGTCTCGCTGGCGTGCTCCCGCTCCTTGCGCAGGAAGAGCGTCATCCAGGCCAGAGTTACCCCCGAGGCGGCAGCCAGCAAATTGCCCAACAAGCCAGCGCTGCTCAACCCATCGCCAAAGAAGAAAGTCATGCCGGCCACGATCACGGCCATGGCCCACCAATCGACAGGCTTGGGGCGCTCGCCCAGAAACCATGCGCCAAAGAGCGCGACATAGAGGGGCGCGGTGTACTGAAGGAAGATGGCATTGGCCGCCGACGTGAGCTGAGTGGCCGAAATAAAGAGCACGAAGGTGATCACCATGGTCAGGCTGCCGCCGATCTGCGCTGCTGACCAGGTGAAGACTGGGTTGATTTTTCGCCGGCCGGCGCGCCGATTCACATAGCGAATCCACAGCAGCAGCACCAACGCCGTGACGGCGCTGCGCCCGCCGGCCAAGGCCACCGGGTTGAGTGATGAGAGCTTGATCATCAGGCCGCTGGTGCTCCAGAGTAGCACTGCGCAGAGCAAGAGGATGACGGAAGTATTGCGTGAATACATGAAGCAGGTTGGGGCGCAATTGGCCTGGTCGGGCAGAAATTCTTCGTCGAGGAGTTCTGTGGCGCTGTATGGGCACGTTGCCGGGAAACGATCAAGCTCCAATCCGATTTCTCCCCAGGCGAGGCGGCGGGCTTTTGGTCAGGCGCGTTCGATCAGCATTTCCCACTGACCATACAGGCTGGGGTTATCGGTAAGCAAATCGGCGACCTCTGAACGCTGCACCTGGATGGTCGCCTCCCAACAGCGTGAACGTTTGGCGGGCTGGAATTGCCGCTTCATCAAGTGCGCCAACAACACGGCCAATCGGCTGACGAGTTCGCGGCGCGTGCTGCTGCGCATGTCTTCCAGTTCTTCGATGAGGTGCGAGGCGTCCAGTTGGGTGAATTGCTGGCGGCGCAGCAAGAGCGCCTGTTGCTCTGCCCAAAGGGAGAGGTCCTCGTTGTAGAGTTTTCTCTCAGATGGAATAGAATTCATGAATCTCATTCCTGGCGGTTGTCGCCCACGATTGTCGTATAGAGCCTGTTTGAATATTACAGCCCCCATCAACATCCAAACCTCATGAACCATTATACCCGAAAGGTCTGTCCTGTCATCTTGCGCAAACACAGTGACGTATGGTCGATTCTTGCCTTCAGGCATCCTCGGGCGGGTACACAGCTGATCAAGGGCACGTTGGAAGCGGGCGAACGCCCAGAGGTTGGCGCGCTGCGAGAATTGGCCGAGGAATCAGGCATCGACCACGCCGTCGTGGTGGAAAAGATCGGCGACCTGGACATGGACGAAGCAGAACAGCGATGGCATGTGTTTTTGTGCCAGCCCAGCGCTCCCCTGGCAGACGAATGGGATCACTTCACCACCGATGGCGGCGGTCACATCTTCCACTTTTTCTGGCAACCGCTCGATCAAGAGCCAGACGAGACCTGGCATCCGGTCTTCAAGGCTGGTCTGGACTATATTCGCGTCTGGCGTTCGTCATCTTTCAACTCTCATGAACCTTGAGGCAACGACACCATGACCTTACTACGCGTGATGACGCTCAACAACTTCAATACCATTTCAGAAGAATACATCGAGCATTTCTCCGACGTGTGGGCCAACCGCGCCGCCTTCAATGTCAAGACGATCAAACGTTACAGGCCCGATGTCATCGGTTTCCAGGAGTTCGAGCCG
This sequence comes from uncultured Caldilineaceae bacterium, assembly GCA_964560495.1. GTDB lineage: Bacteria > Chloroflexota > Anaerolineae > Caldilineales > Caldilineaceae > UBA5069. The sequence continues at coordinate 29,566 of CAZLMM010000020.1, read as the reverse complement.
GAGCACTGGGCGACCTATCGGCAGGAACTCACCGGCTACGGACACGCCATCGCCAATGAGAACGGCGAAGGCATGGCTATCCTGTGGAGCGAGGAACGCTTTGATCTGCTCGACCACGGCTTCATCTGGCTGCCGGCCAGCGATCTGCCCCATCTGACCGATCTGGAAGATGACATCCTGATGAGCACGACCTGGGTCAAGTTACGCTGCCGGGATGATGGCGTCGAGTTCGTCTATCTGACCACGCACCTGAATGACGTGAGCGAGGGCGCGCGGCTGGCGGGCAATGCACGCAATTTGCAGCAGATTGCGTCCCTGGAGACCAACGGCGCGCTGCCGGTGATCATGGCCGGCGATTTCAACTGCAACCCCTGGTCGCCGATCTACCGCAGCTTGCTGACGGCCGGCTTTGTAGACGCCCATCGCGCCGCCGGTCATGCCGATTCGGTCGAGTCGAGCACGTTTCATGGCTTTCAGGGCGTCAACTACTTTGCGTTGGAGTGGGGCGGCCAGGTTTTCTGGCGCGTTGACTGGATCATGGCGCGTTCTGGGCGGCTGCCGGTGCAGGTCATTTCCTGCACCATCGTACGCGACGCCGAGCCGCCAATCTACGTCAGTGACCATTATCCGGTGACGGCGGAGTTGTTGATTGGCGAGTGAACCGAATACGTGATTCCTGGCCACCGATGTAGAATATCCCGGCTATGAATGACAGCGAATTCTTCATTGCGCTACCAGACGCCATGTCGCTGCGCGTGCGATATCGTAAGGATCGAGGCAGGATACTGCAATTTGTCGTGCAATTGGAGATGCTGATCAATTATGTCTGGACACCCATCGTGCGCTATGACAACGCACATCAATTTGTGCATCGGGATGACCTCAGACCTGATGGTTCTCAAATCAAGACGCCGCCCATGCTATTTGCCAACAACGAGGATGCTTTCAATTTTGCCTTACAGGATTTGCGGACCAATTATCGTTTCTATGCTCTTCGCTATCAGCATTGGAGTACAGAATGAGCACCGACTCTCTATTGATTGATAAGATCTTCGAGTTGAGCGCGGAGTTCAATCGCTATGTTTTCGAGCATCCAGAGATCCTCGACAGGATACCCGATCAAGCGTTGCTCATCTTGATGGACGTGGACGATCCGGAGTTCAATCAAGCCAACCTTGATCTGGCAGAGGCCACGCCTTCGCCTCCTGGCATCCAGCGCGTCCACATTATGATGAAGAAACGTGTGCGCGTTGTTCAGCAAGTTCAGTGGGAAGCTGATGTTCAGCCAGTTGCCCAGCTGGCCTGAGCTTAGTGCATTCATTCTCGAAAAGCCGCTGGCGACCCGCGCCTCCATCCCCCGAGGCAGTTTCCTTGGCAACCCAACTCCCACTGCACGGACGGAGACGATATGAAGGTAACGCTGCGGCCAATTACCTGCGACAACTGGGTCGAGTGCATCGAGCTTGCGCCCACTGAAGAACAGCAGCGCATTGGCTTTGTCTCCCCCAATCAGGTCTCCCTCGCTCAAGCCTATGCTGAACGCTGGTGGCAACCCTATGCTGTCTATGCCGACGAGGTCATGGTTGGCTTTGTGCTCTATGGTTGCTGGCCGGAGAGCGGCGTCCCTCCACATCACAGCCATGCCAGGTCAGGGGTATTTCACGTGCTACGCTTTATGATCGATGCGCGTTACCAGGGGCGGGGCTACGGTTGCGCAGCCATGAAGCAAGTGATCGAGCGGATTAGGGCGCAGCCAGGGGCGCACGTCATTGAGATCAGCTATGACCCAGGCAACCCGGTCATGGCCCATCTTTGCGCCCGCGCAGGCTTCCAACCGACAGGTCAGCTGATCGACGGAGAGATCGAAGCGCGCTTGTCGTTGGTGGAATAATGCCTCATGCTTCATCCGTCTTCTTTACAGTCCCATCGCTCAGATAATCATGCCAGAGGAGTCGCGCCGCCACCGCCCGCCAGGGACGCCACCCTTCGGCCATTCGATGCAGATCATCGCTAGTGGGGCGGGCAGGCAGGCGCTTGACCCGCTGGGTAGCCACAGCCAGCGCCAGGTCGTGAGGCGGCCAGATATCGGGTCTGCCTAACGCCATGAGCAGATAGATGTTGGCGGTCCACGGGCCAATGCCCTTGAGCGCCATCAACCGCCGCTCCACCTCCCTGTCCTCCAGCTCTTCCAGCTCATCCAGGTCGAGGCGGCCTTCCACCACGGCCAGCGCCAGCTCGCGGCCATAGGTTGTCTTCTGGCGGCTGAAGCCTGCGCCCTTGAGCGCGTCGTCGCTCAATTCCAGGAAGCGGGCGGGTGTGAGCGGCGCGGCCAGGCTGGACAGCCGGGCGAAGGCCGCCCGCGCCGACGCTAGCGACACTTGCTGTTCCAGGATGATATGAAGCAGGGTGGGAAAGCCGGGCGTGCGCGCCCACAAAGGCGGCGGGCCGTGGCGCGCGGCGATCTGCGCCAGATCGTCATCCCGGGCAGTGAGATGCTCCACAGCGTAGAGGAGAAGGTCGTGCGTCAGTGTGGCGGGTCTCATGAACAATGTCACAAATGAACCTGCTCCGCCAGCCGCAGCATACGCCGCACGGACTCATAGTCCTCGTCGCTGACCGCAGCAAAGCGGGCGACCGGCGTAACGGCGAGGATGGCCGCGCCGGCTTCATCCTCGTGTATGGCAATGAGCGCCTGGCGCAGCACAGCGCGCAGATCTGCCGATAGAGCCAGCGACGCCACCCACGGCGGCATGGGGCTAGGCCCCAGCGTCGCGATTGCGCGCAAATGATGCGCCAGGTCAGGGTCAGCGCGCAACTCCTCTTCCAGCACGGTCGTATCGATCGCCGCGGCGTCCACCTTACCCGCCAGGATGAGCCGCAGGGAACGTTGATGCGAGCCGCTGGCGACCACTCGACCAAAGTAGCTGCTTCGCTCGCCCAGCATTGCCAGGTGAAAACGCACCGCCTCATAGCCGGACAACGACCCGGGTTCATTATAGGCGAAGGTCGCGCCGCGCAGGTCGGCGAACGATTGGGCAGGGTGGTCGTTGCGCACCATCACATCGGAAAAGTAGACTGGCTGATCTCCATAGCGGGGCGCTCGCCAGACGGGCGCGGCCAGCAGTTCGATGGAGGGCGCACGACTCGCAACCCGCCGCACGTAGGGCGCGCCGCAAATCCACGCTGCGTGGATGTCGCCGGCGTCCAGGCGGGCGTACCGCTCCGGCCACTCGCACTCTTCGACGTAGTCGATCTTCACGCCCAATCGCGTCCCCAAATAGCGCGCCGTCTCTCGCATGATATATTCGGAATTCGGCGCCTGGCAGGAAGTGATGCGCAGTGTTGTCGTCATTCCGTCCGCACCACCTTCACCGAACGCTTCGCCTTCACATCATAGAGATCGAGCCGCCGGTCATAGAGATGGCGCACCGTCGCCACATCGCGCTGCTGCACCAAGCTGGTCACGTCTAGATCGGTGATGAGGACGGTCTCCACATTGGCGTCGCTCTCGCCGGCGATGGCGTGGGGCGGAAAAGCGAAATCGCTGGGTGTGAAGACCACTGCGCGACCATAGTTAATGAGATAGTTCTTGCTGGTGGGCAGATTGCCCACGTTGCCGGCGATCACCGTGTAGATGAAATTCTCCACGGCGCGCGCTTGGGCAGAGAAACGGATGCGGTCATAGGCTTTGCGCTCATCGGTGCTGTAGGGCACGAAGATGATCTCAGCGCCGGCCAGCGTCTGTAAGCGCGCCACCTCGGGAAATTCCACGTCATAGGAGACCTGGATGCCGATGCGCGCCAGGGGCGTATCGAAGACCTTGATGTCGTCGCCCGGCTCTATGTCGAAGTCTGCGCGCTCGGAAGGCGGAATGTGGAGCGCGTCCTGAGTGTAGACATTGCCCGTGGGGGTGAACAGATGGGCGACGTTGTAGACCTCGTTGTCGCGCATCACCGGTTGTGAGCCGCCAATGATGTAGAGACCGTGCTGCTGCGCCAATTCGCAGAACATGGTGATGTAGCGGTCGGTCATATCGGCTAGGCGGCGGATGGCGATGCGGGGGTCCAGATCGGCCGGCATGAGGGTGAAAAGCTGGGCCGTAAAGAGCTCGGGCAACAAGAGGAAGTGGCTGTGATAGGTATTGGCGGTATCGACAAAGAACTCGACCGTCTGCTGAAACTCCTGCCAGGAATTGATGGGGCGCATATAGTATTGGCCGGCGCAGATGCGAATCTTGCGCACCACGCGTTGCAGAGGCGCAGCGGCGATCTTGCGTTTTTCGGGCTGATAGGTGGGGTTGGGCATCTCCAGCAGCGTCGAATAGTTGAGGCTGGAGTTGTCCCACAAGAAATCGAGCAGCACGCGTTTGACTGTATAGCCGGCGCGCAGATGGGCGCGCAACGACGGGTCGCTGATCTCTCCGTTGACCACCTTCTGTACATACTCTTCGGCGGTCATCTTGCCGGCGTACTGCTGATAGCCCGGGATGCGGCCATAAGCGATCATGCGCCGCAGATTATAGCGTTGCATGATCTTTTTGCGCGCATCATAGAGCAATTGAGAGACGCCCTGTCGACGATGGCTAGCGCGCACGCCGATGTCTGCTCCGTAGAGCGTGTCGCCGCTGGGGTCATGGGTGGCAAAGGTGCCGCCGCCGGTGATCTCCTCATAGGTGTAGGTTTGCGCGTCATCCTCCAGCTGTACGATGAGCGATGTGGCGTAGCCCACAACTTGCCCATCTTGTTCGACGAGAATCTGGCCTTCGGGAAAGGCGTTTAATTGAAGCTCGTAATAGCGTTCAGTGTAATAGGCGTTTTCATCATACTCTGGATAGGCGGCGCGGTGGCAGTCGATCACTGCGGGAATGTCATGCTTCTGCCACGGACGCACTCTTATCTTTGGACGCCTGTTCGCCATACTAACCTCGCTTACTCCCCACCCCAAGCCACCGGCGTCTGCACTGCGTCTGTTCCTTCCGACACCTGCATCGTCCCGCCTGAAACCGTTACATGCGCGCCGCAGGGGATGACCGCCCCAGATGGGCCGCGCATGAAAAAGACGCGCAGCCTGGTTGCGCCCTGTTTTAGCGTCCTGTGCTGCTCCTCGCCATCGTAGTAGTCGATTTCTATCTTGAGCGAGGGAACGATCCGCTGGGCAACAACCGGCCATGACAGCCCAGCTGCGTGCGTGAGGAGGATCTCCCACTCGCTGCGCGAGCACTGGGCCCCAATGAGCAGACTGCGACCGCCCCAAGCCTGGTTGCCGCCGTCGAAACCGGCGAACTTGATGACCCAATCATCCTTTTCCGCCTGCACTCGCTGGATGACCTCATTGGTCAGCAACAATGTTTCGGGAATGACGCGGTCGAGCACGGCCAATGCGCCCGGCGTGGAATTCTCCACTGCGATCCGCACTGGGTCCATGGCGAGCGCCGCCATGAGGACTTTGCTGTCATAGATGAAGGAAATTGGGTTGAGAAACGTTGCGCCGTTGCGCTGCCAGCCCATCATCTGCCCCAGATGGCGTTCAGAGAAGCACTCAAGATAACCAAAGCGAAAGACCGCTGGCGAACCAACCGCCGCCGGCCACGCATCGTCTCTGGGATAGATGAACTCTTCCAGCCCGGCGCGGCGCAATCGTGAGAGCACATCGGGGTTCCAGTTGGCCGGCTTTCTCCGCACGCCGAAAATGGGCGGCTGCCAGCAACGTTCGTGCAGCGCGTCGTCGGCGATGGCGGCGATGGGGCGATCGAGCAGAAGATGTGCGTGGACGCCTCGTTCGGCCAGGGCGCGACAAAAAGCCAATTGCTCGAAGAGAAACTCGCTCCACTGATGAGTACTGACAAAGAGCAGTTCGCGTCTGTCGAGAAACGCCTCGAACGCATCCGCGAGATCCGTGGGCAGGTTGTAGCCGACCTGCATGGCGTGAGCATAACCTTGCGCCGAAGGGCAGATCTCTAGCTCAGTGGCCGCAAAACCCACACTGCCCAGTGTCTGATTATCAAGCGTCAATTGAAAATCTGGACGCAGAAATGTCACCGGCGAGCGGTCGCGCCATTGGCTAATCGTGTCGGGCGTCTTGTACAGCAAGAGCGATGTCAAGCCGCATACATCGCCAGTCGGAGTGTCGAAGAGCTGGCGCACGGCATCCAGCAGGGCGAAGATTGCACGTCCTGCGTCGACCAGACCGCTTTGGGCAGCGACGGGTAGTGGAAATGGCTGGGCGGCAGGCAGCCACCAGACCCCATCGATGCCAGCAAAGCCGATGCCGGTAGCGGCCATGCGTGCGGCCAGCGATGTCATCACTCCTCCCTCTGGATTCGCTGCAACGTTGCGCGCACAGTCTCGAAGTCGAAGCCTCGCCGGCCAAGAAATCCTTGCACCTTGCGATTGAACTCTTCCGGCGCTAGATTGGACCATGCGTTCAGCTTTGGCTGAATGGCAGCCCAGGCTGCCTCTTCATCATCGACTTCCACCAGCGCGGCGTCGATCTCCTCATTCGCGACGCCTTTCTGTCGCAGTTCAAAGCGAATGGCGCGAGCGCTGCGTGGGCGAAACGCGGTGCGGTTCTCTGTCCAGAAACGGGCGAAGTCGGCGTCATCGACCAGGCCGTCTTGCTGCAGGCGGAGCATAGCGGCGTCGATGGCTTCTTGCGAAAAACGCTTGCTCATCAGGAAGCGGGCAATTTCAGATTGACTGTGGGGGCGGCCAGCGAGATGTCCCAGAGCCTTCTGATAGGCGCGCAGGCATTCGTCCTCATGGAGCAGGCGCTCAATGTCGTTGGGATTTAGCTTCTGTCCGACGCGCAGATGCGCCGCGGCCTTCAACTGTAGAGAAAAGGCGTATTGCCCGTCGAGGAAGACATTGATCCGGTCGTTGCTGCGCTGCTGTGCGGTGAGCGCGCTGACTTGCTTTTCCATGGGGGTAGTATAACGCAAAAAGAGGAGGAAAGCGAAGGGCGTCCTTGCGAGCGCCCTTCGTCTTCAGAGAGGAGGTGAAAGAGGAGATTGACCTCGTCGTTCGGTGTAACGCATTATCGGCTTGCCAAACGACAGAGGTTGTGGAACACCAGACAATGACTGATGATCCATTGACCATTCATCTATACGGTCATGGCCTGCATGCGGGCGTCGATCTCTCGCAGCACTGTGATACGATTCTTGGTCTCGGCCTCATACTCGCGCACCTTGACCAGGTTCTCTGGGCTCAAGCTCTCCAAACCGGCGACGATATCCTTGACATTCATTTCGTCATAGCCAGCCCAAACAGCATTGATCACGCTCTCCTTGACCTCAGCAGCCGAAGCAACTGCGCCGTTGCCGTTGACCTGGATGTCCTCTACGACTTCACTGACGGCGCCTCGCTTGCCAAAGTCGAAGCGAGTCACGAACTTCTCAGCCTGGCCGCCGACTTCCTTCGTCATTGTGTTGACATTGGTCTCGATGGTGGAAGCCAGTTTCTTCATCTCGCCGGGAAAATCCTTCTGATAGGCCTCAAAGGCTTTCATGAGCTCTTTTTCGACGATCTCGCCGCGCTTTTCGGCTTTCTCCAGCCACGCCGGCCCATCATTGATCACCGATTTGGCGAAATCATAGGCCATGCCCAACGCACCCAAATAGGCCAGAAACGCCTTGCGGCTCATCATGCTCACTTCTTTGGCGTTGTCCTCAATCTTTTCCTGGACGCCACGCATATTGATATTAGCGGTCATACAAAGTCTCCTTATATTAAGTCAATTCCTGTTTCTGGATCTGTAACAAGGTCTCCAGTCGTCACATCCGTGACGCAGTGCGTTATGTCACGATTATAACGCACTGCGTCACGGATGTCAAGGGCTATTTTGTATGAATTATGTTTGTGATTCTGTTGTTCAAGCACAGGAGTGAGGGATGATTGTTGGCTGTTATGCTTGCCATTCGCCGACAAAGCGCACCAGGATGTCAAACACACGATCAAAGACGCTTAGGCGCGCCACTTCGTAACCGTGACTGTTCTCGCGTACATGGCCAAAACAGGCGGCGCGCGCCGCGCCCCCCGTGTTCATAACCATGCTGGCGTCGCTGGCTGTGCTGCTGTAGACCGCCGGTTGGAGTTCGGTCTTGGCCTGGCGCGCCAGATCGCATAGGTCGCGCACAAGCTGTTGATCGTAAGGCCCATAGCGGTCATGGGTCCAGATGCCTGGGCGTCCATCCAGGAGCAGGGGCGCTTCAGGCGGTGTGGGGCAGCCATCCACCGCAATGAAGACTTCCGGTCGTTCGCGCTGGGCCAACACTTTGGCGCCCAATCCTCCCACTTCCTCGCCGGTTGTGAATGCCACTAACAGAGGCTGGTGTGGCTGAATGCTCTCGTGCGCGATCCACTCCAACAGGCGCAGCAGGGCAACGATCCCCATGCGGTCATCGAAGGTCCACGCCGCGACCAGCGGGTCGCCGGGGTTGCCAAAGATTACTGGGCCGCACACACTGCGCGCCGCCGTGCCCGCTGAACCTGGCCGCACCCCGGCTGCGCTGATCTGCACTGGCGACAGGCCAGTGATGATGCGCACCCGCTCCCATTCGACGGCCTGGTTGGTCGGCGCGGTGTGGGTCGAGCCCATGGAAAGCATGCCGGTCACTGTGGCCTGATCGCCGATGATTTCCACCGGCCCCTCGCCGTGCTTCCAGGGATAGAGACCGCCCAAGCGATTCACCCGCAGCGTTCCGTCCGCCTCAACCTGGGTCACCACGAAGCCGATCTCGTCCATGTGCGCGGCCAGGCAGGCCAGGGGAGCATCTGGACGCCTGCCCGCAATGCGCACGGACACATTCCCAGCGCCATCGGTGGTGGACGCATAGCCAAGTTTCTGCAGGTGCGAGCGCACCAGCCGGGCGATTCCATGCTCGAAGCCCGAAGGCGACGGAACCGATAGCAAAGTGCGAAAGAGCGCCAAGGCCGAGTGGTCGTCTCCAACGTGGCGAGAGGTCATTGCAGTCTCCTATGTTTTGGAAGAAGGGAATTGGGGCGCCCATCAGTGTAGCACAGATCCACGAAATAGATAGCCCAAGAGCAAAAAGCAAAAAGGGCAATGATGATGGGGATCAACCGCCAAAAGCGATGATCGCCCGCGTCACCGCGCTGTTGAGCATCTGCGGTGCAATTGCCAGGCTGAAGGAGGCGAGGAGCGCGATTGCGGCCACGACAACACCTGTTGTTCCTTCGCGCGGGATATAGGGGTCGCCAGGCGCGCCGAACATCGCACGCGCCTGGCGGATAAAGGCGACGATAGCGCCGGCCGACGCAAACAGCACTATTGCAGCCGGCAGCCAATCCGACGCAGCCACCAATTGCAGCGCGGCCCAGTGTCCAGCAAAGCCGGCGCTCAACGGAAAGCCGACCAGCCCCAGACCGCCCAAGAGGAACGCGGCGCATGTCCACGGCATTCTCGTCCCCACACCTTGCAATCGATCCAGCGTCAGCCGCCCCAGGTTCTGCTCCAGCGTCATCAAGCCTGCCGCTGCGGTGAACATGCTGGCTGCCCGCAGCATGAAGAGGAGCGCAACGAGCGACCAGGTGCGAAGACCAGGGGATGACAACAGTAAGATGATCATTCCCCAGTCATAAAGCGTGGCATAGCCCCACAGTCGCCCCGAATGATTCGCCCCCAGGGCGGCCAGCCCAGCCCAAATGGCCGTTACGAGGCCAGCCCATGAGAACCAGATGCTCATGGGTGAGGTCTCTTGCATGAAGGGATGCTCGATCAGAACGCGCGAAACGAGGACGATCAATGCCAACTGATAGAGCAAGGTGAAGAGTGCAGTTGCCACCGGCGGGGCTGATTCAGCAGTGGACGGCTGCACGCTATGCAGCGGCGTTGGCGCCATCAGCACGAGTAAGGCCAGGCTGAGCAGCCCGCCGGCGATGCGTAGCGGCGTTTCGTCCTGAGGATTGAGCGGCGTCTGTTCGATGAACCATTTGGCAATGAAGAACAAGGGCAAGGCCAGGGTGGGCGCCACCATCCAACGCAAAGAACCGCCGGAGCGCGTAGGTCGTCCTGCCTGCAAACCGATTGCCGAGATGCAGCTCAGCAACAGAATGCTCAAAGGCAGCACAAGCGGAGGGGAGATCGGCGCTTCATCAAGAAGGTAGAATACACTGTAGCCAGCCAGCAAGGTCAACGTGACTGGCGGGAAGCTGCTCCCCTGGCTGGCGCGCGCTGCCAACAGCAGGCCAACCGTTGTCAGCGTAAAGGCAAAGAGCATGGCCGGCAGGGCGCCGTCGTGGAGGCCGAAGGAGAACCCGAAACGACCCAACTCACCGAAGGGGAACGCCGCGCCATCACCGGCCGCCGCGTCTGCGCCGACGTCAATGCGCCACAGCCAGATGGTCAGCGCGCCCACGCCGATAGCTGCTGTCAGAGCGACGGCGCGCTCCCATGCGCGCAGGATATAGGCCGTTGCAGCCGCAAGCAAGAGGCCGCCCACGAGGACCACCGGAAATGACAGAAATCCACCCAGCGCGCCGGTCATAGAGTTCCTCTTGGATTGCTTGGGTCGGGCTTTTCGACCGACGGGAAAGGCTTTAGGGGCGTAGCCGCAGGAACGACCGGCAGGTCGGCTTTTTCACTCACGGGACTTCCGTTTGTTCGTTTCGGCAATGGAGCAGAGTGCACGCCTTGATCGGCGGCCGGGAAGACCACGTCGGTCAACACCGGTCTGGTTTTGGAACGAGGCAAGCGTTCAGCCAGGATCAGGTAGCTGCAAGTCAGGCCGAGCACGATTTCCGCCAGTCCGATGCCGACAATCAATTCAGGTATTGGCGCAAATATAACAGCCAGCGAGTGGGTGACGCCGCACCATAGAAGCAGAGCCACTGCGCCGAAGAGGGGCGAATCACCCAGACTCAACATGAGCAAGGCCATGAGAGCCAGCCATCCCAGCAATTGAATGATCTGTGGGTTGACCAGAGGCAGCGGCGCACGCAGATCGAGGATTCTCCAGCCAGCAATCAGCAGCGCCAGGATCAGTCCACGGAAGAACCAGTTGCCGCTTTGACGACCGCCCTGACCTAGCCTGACTTGCATGGCCGAGAGCGCGAGCATGATGGCGCACAAGCCGATGACCAGCGTCTGCACCATGGCCCACTGAACAGGAATGCCATGGACGCGCACCATGAGCGCGGCCAGCAAGAGCTGCACCAGAAAGAGGCCAATTAACGCGACGCGCCAATCCCAGAACAGGACAATGACTGTTGCCAGCGCGCCGACAAACAAGATGCCTCCGCCCGAGGCGATGAAATTCAAGCTAGAGAAGAGCGCATCCATTAGTGCACCAGGAGATAAGCCATCAACAGCAGGGCAATGGCCCACCCAAAATATCCAGCGCCTTCGATGACGCCGAAGCCACTGCCCCAACTTGCGCTCAGGCGGCCAAACCCCCACCACGCACTTTGGAAGAACCAGTCCAGCCGCAACGTCTGCCCGGCTCGCGCCAACCACTCCTGCAAGCGATCAGGGATGCGCGGCGACAACCAGATGAGACCCAGCCCGAAACCGAGAGGCAACGCAAGGGTGATCCAAACGGGCAGTTCGGCCACCACGATGGGCGGCGTTCCCAACAGCGGTGGAATAGCGCCCGGGATGGCGGCGATGGCGCTGAGAATCGTCGGCAAAAAACCTGCCAGCGCCAGAGGGATGGCAATCATCACCGCAGCAATCCACAAACGTATCACGAAGAGCGGTTCAAGCGGCTGTTCATCCTGGCGCTGTGTCGTCGACCAGCTGCGCAGAAGCCCGGCAATCAACAGACCTTGCGCCAACACGTAGCCGGCAAAGAGCCAGAAATACCCGGGGCCGGCCAGCAGCAGACGCGCAAGAGAAGGTTGCATCAGGAATCCAGGCGTGAAGGGCACGCCGGCCAGGGTCAACGCACCCACACTCATGGGAATTTGCCACCCCCACCCTTGCCACACTCGTTCGCCCACCAACCACAGAGTCCCCCCCAAGGCAAAGGTTGTGGCGGGCCAGAACATGGCTGCTGTGGTGTCGCCGCGATAGAAGAGCGAACCAGCCAGCGCAGCCAAAGAGGCAGCGGCCACGAGGACGAAGGTTGTATGTCCTTGTTGGTCTTTTGCTGTAAAACCGGTGAACGCGCTTGCCAGCATTGAAAGCACCAGAAACGCAAGGACTTCGGTGCTGGCAAGAATCGACTGCCCGCCCAGACTGATGCACCACCCCAACAGCCACAAACCCGTCAGCACAGGAATGACCTGCTCGCTGAGGCGCTGGGAGACGTTGGGTCGTGCGGCGATTCCTGGCAGCAACCAAAAATGGAAGGGATAGAGGCCGCTGCGCAGAAACGCCGCCCCGATCAACAGCAGAATGGTCTCGAAGGGCAGGGAGCCGCCTTGCAATGGTTGGTCGGGTCCGCCAGGACCGGCAGGAAGCAGCGCCATGAGCAGAAGCAGCGCGCCGACCAGACTCAAGCCGCGGCTGCTGTTCTGTTGGCGTTGCCCGTTCTCGGCCTGTACGCTACCTGCGCTGGAAATGCCTTGCAGCAAGATAAAGAGATCGAGGAGCACCCAGGTGAAGACCACCGTCAAGATATTGCCGCTGCCGACGAAGAGCATGGCTGCCGCCAAGACCGCCAGATGAAGCGCCAGAGAGACGGCCACACGGCGCGGCGGTGCAGGCGCCCCGTTGACATCCAGGAGAATGCTCAGACCGCCCAGCAGTAAGACCAGGCCGGCCACATACCAATTCCATCCGTCGCCCACCCACACCAGGTTGGCGCCCACCTGGAAGATGGGCTGCCAGGCGCGACTGAAGACAGGCACGACGGGTTGAAAACGCAGATCGATCCAGAGGATGGCCGCAATAGCCGAAAAAAAGAGCGCCAACCCGGTGAGCCAACCGGGGCGACGCACCCATCGACCTGCTATGGAGAGCACGAACGCCCCCGCCCAGAGGACAAGCGACGGCCCGATGGGCGAGCGCAACAGCGCAAGGAATTCAGTCACAACACGCCAGTCTATCACATTGGGCGAAGGCGAACCAAAATACCCGCTTGTTACAACTCAACCACCTGGCCGCTTTCGGCTGAGCGATAGATGGCGAGAATGGAGCGCAGGAACTCGCGACTCTCGCTGAGGGGCACAACCGGCTGGGCGTCATCGAGAACGCACGCTTCCATGGCCTGCACCTCGCACAGGTAGGGGTCGATGGCCGGGAAGGTGCGCGCCTCCTTCTGGCCAGCCAGGTCTGTGATGATGATCTGCGACTCGCTGCCCGTTGCGCCAGGCTTCCAGGGATCTGGCGCGTGGATGACGCCCCGGTCGCCGATGAACGTGGCGCCCTGGCGGAAGGGTGTCCGAAAGCCAGATGAAATCTGGGCGATGGCGTCGTTGGCAAAGCGCAACTGGGCGCGCACGCCCACATCCACGCCGCTTTCGCCCACCAACTGGTGCGCCCACACAGCTTGCGGCGCTGCGCCGCCTGTCATGACGATAGCCATGCTGTTGGGATAGACTCCCACATCCCACAGCGAACCGCCGGCCAGGTTGGCCTGCAAACGCACGTTGGAAGCGTGAGCAGGCGGCAGGTTGAAGTTGAAGCAACTCTCGACCGTGACCAACTGACCGATGTGTCCCGACGCAATCAGATTGCGTATTGCCAGCGTTTGTGGGTGGTGCAGATACATGAACGCTTCAAAGACCACTACGCCATTCGCTTTGGCCGCAGCCTCCACACGATCCATTTCATCCAGCGAGATCACCAATGGTTTCTCACAAAGCACATGCTTGCCAGCCTGCGCCGCCTTCACCGTCCACTCGCAGTGCAGGCTGTTGGGCAGTGAGATATAGACTGCGTCGATAGCGTCATCGGCCAGCATCGCTTCATACGAATCAAAGACGCGCGGGATGCCCCATTGGGCGGCGTAGGCGGCGCCCTTATCGTGGTCTCGGCTGGCGACGGCGCTTAGTTCGCTGCGCGTGGCTTGGCGAATCGGCTCAATGAGCGCGCTGTTGATGCGGGCCGTAGAGAGCAATCCCCAGCGAAGTGTGTTGGGCATGTTTTTTCCTTTCGGTTTTCTTTTGCGTCATGATTCTGTTGCATTCAAGTGGCGAGTAGGGTTTGGGGCGTCGTTCACCGAAACCTCAATACCTCAAGACCTCATCCCGTTACGCCTTCATCACTTCTTCTCTCCCCAAGCCTCGCCGCGCAGCAGCCGGCACACCACATCCGCCAGCATCGCCGCGCCCAAAGGCAAGGCCGATTCATCAATGTCGAAGATGGGCGTGTGGTGGGGGCGGTCATCGTGGCCGATCTGCGCGCCCAGGAAGAACATTGCGCCCGGCGCGGCGCGCGACATGAAGGCAAAATCCTCCGCGCCCATCATGGGTTCGGCAGGGACGACCACCTCTTCGCCCGCCATCTCCTGGGCAGATTGACGCATGAGGCTGGCGACAGCCGGCTCGTTGTACATGGCGGGATAGCCCGGCCGGATGGTCAACTCGTAATCGCCGCCCAGAGCGCGCGCCACGCCCAACGCACGTTCCAACTCATCGCGCAGTTGCTGGCGCACGCCGTCATCAAAGCTGCGCATGGTGCCAGAGATGTAGACCTGACTGGGAATGACGTTGCTGGCTGCGCCGGCCTGGATCACGCCGATGGAGATGGCCGCCGCTTTGGTGGGGTCGACCCGGCGGGCGCGAATGCCATGAATGACGTTGAGCACCTGGGCCAGGATGAAGGTGGGGTCGATGGCCTGGTGGGGAAACGCGCCATGTCCGCCTGTGCCGGTCAGGATGATCTCGAAGGAGTCTTCGTTGGCGCTGGCGTAGCCATCCTGCACCGAGATGCGCCCGGCGGGCATTTCCGACGCCACGTGCAGGGCGATGACTGCATCCACCCCTTCCAGCGCGCCATCCTCGATCATGCGCGGCGCGCCGGACAGATTGTCATCGTCGCTGCTCTCCTCGCTTGGCTGGAAGAAGAAGCGAATCTGCCCGGGCGGGCGATCGTCCATCGTGGAAAGCAGTTGCGCCACGCCCAACAAGATGGCCGTGTGCGCGTCGTGGCCGCAGGCGTGCATCACCCCGGCATTTTGCGAGCGATAGGGGACGTCGTTGGCTTCGTGAATGGGCAGCGCGTCCATGTCGGCGCGAATGCCGATGACCGGTCTACCTTCGCCCAGGAAGCCCACCACGCCCGTTTTGCCCACGCCAGTCTGAGCCTCGATACCCATATCGTCCAACACATCGGCCACCAGGCTGGCGGTGCGAAATTCCTGAAAGCTGAGTTCTGGGTGTGTGTGGATGTCGCGTCGCCAGGCGACCAACTGGTCGGCCATGGCCTGGGCGCGGGCGAGAAACTCTGAGCTGGTTGTCATAGGATGTCCGCCTCTGCGGTAGAGATTGGTGCGTTCAAGTCGAATGTGGCCGCCGTGCACAAAGCTGAACGATTGAAATGTGCACTTTTTGACAGTTTACAATTGCACATGGTCAATCTACAATATCGGCTCTGGCTGCGCAGAGAACCGTGCGAACAGATTGCGGATGCTCCCGACGCGCCAGGGCGTTGCACTCTACCATTCATCCTAAATCACTGACAGGAGACCGCCCTTATGTATTGGTTGATCATGTTGGCAAAGCGCGTGGATAGCAAGAAGTTGCGCGCCTTGCTCCCGTTGGCGCTTGCCATTCCGTTGTTGATCATCATCCTCGCCGCCCCTTCGCCGCATGTCACCCCGGTGATTGCACAATCAGGCGGATTCACGCAGATGGAGGAGCTTCCGCCCGACGCGCAACAGGTGTTCGTCGGCGTCTACGCCAACAACGTCTACAATCTGGACATTCAGAACAACACTTTCTATCTGGACGCCTATGTCTGGTTTCGCTGGAAGGGCGACATCGATCCGACCGCAACGGTGGAATTCATCAACGCCGTGGAAGAATGGGGGATGGTGCAGACGAACATCCTGGAGGAGCCAAGCGAGCTGGCGGATGGCAGCAAATATCAGATCATGCGCATCGAGAGTCGTTTCGTTCAGCCCTTCACCCTGGCTGATTTCCCGCTCGACGCCCAACAGTTGACGTTGCTCATCGAGGACACGACCTTTTCGGCGGATCAACTCGTCTATGTGCCGGACACGGCCGATTCCGGCTATGGCGACATGCTCAAGATCCCCGGCTGGGAGATCACGAACTGGAGCATGGACAGCCAGGTGCACAATTACGGTTCCCAGTTTGGAGAGTTGGGCAGCGCGCTTGCCACGGACTATTCAGTGCTGCGTTATGCACTCAACATCGAACGTCTGGTCAATTTCTTCCTCTGGAAGCTGCTGCTGCCGCTGCTCATCGTGTTGGTGGCGCACTGGTGCACGTTTCTGATCAACCCGACCATGGTGGAAGTGCGCACGGCCATGCCCTCGACCGCGTTGCTCACCACAGTTTTCTTGCAGCAATCCTACACCAGTATGCTGCCCGAGGTCGGGTATCTGGTGTTGATGGACAAAATCTACGTGGTGGCCTACCTGCTCATCATTGCAACGTTGGCCTACACCATCGTCTCTGCCGTCTGGGTGCACAACGACGAGACAGGCGGGGTTGTACGCGCCAAACGATTGGATCGTCTGATGCTCATCGGGGAAGTGCTGTTCTTTGTCATTGCTCTGGCGGTCATTCTGCTCACACGGGGAGCATAAGCGGACGCGCCGCGCTGGTCAGGAACTACACTCTGTGGGTCGCTTCTCAGGCGAAGCCAAGGAGGAGTTGCTCCAAGACGATCAACGCAAAGAACGCGATGATCATGGAGATGTCCATGACGCCGCCAATGGGCGGCACCAGGCGGCGGATCGGCTCCAGCACTGGCTCGGTGACGCGATAGAGAATTTGCACTGCCGGGTGCGAGTGATCCAGGTTAGGGATCCAGCTCACCAAGGCGCGCGCCAGCAAAACGAAGCTGTAGATGCGTAGAATGGTGGCCAGTAGTTCATAGATGTTCATGTGTTCGCCTTTTTCTCGCTTTCCTGACCCAACTCTTGGCTGCGACGATAGGCAGCAAAGATGGCGCGGCTGAGCGTGGCGCGGATGGCGTCTTTTTCCAGCTCGTAGAGTCCAGCCGCGGTCGTGCCGCCCGGGCTGGTCACTTGGTTGCGCAGCTCCGCTGAATGATGCCCGGTGGCGCGCATGACTGCGATGCTCCCCTCAAAGGTCTGCAAGACCAGTTGCTGCGACTCTCGGCGCGAAAATCCCATGTGAACGCCAGCGTCGATCATCGCCTCGACGATGAGCATGATGAAACCCGGCCCCGACCCGCTCAGGCCGGTCGCCATGTCAAGATAGCCCTCTTCCTCCACTTGAAGCTGCTCGCCGAACGCGCCCAGGATCTGGGCGGTCTTTTGCAATTGTTCTGGCGTCACCTGGGGCGTGGCGGTCCACACAGTCATGCCCTTGCCCACCTGGGCCGGCGTATTGGGCATGGCGCGCACGATGCGGTCATGAAAGAGCTTGGTGCGCAGGGTGTTGATGCGTGCGCCAGCGATGATGCTCAGCACCAGGGCGTCTTTCTTGAGCCGGCTGTGAAGTTCTTCGCCTGCTTTGGGCAGACTTTGGGGTTTGATGCTGAGGATGACAATGTCGGCGTTGCGGGCAGCCTCCACATTGTCGGCGGTGGTGTGGACGTGCGTCTCGCGGCGGATGTAGTCGAGCCGCTCCAGCCAGGGGTCGCTGGCCCAGATGCACTCTGGAGCGATCATCTGTTTGCCCAGCAGCGCCTTGATCATGGCTTCCCCCATCACACCGCTGCCGATGAAAGCAATCGTGTCGTTGTGTAGCATGGTTTATCCCCTTGCGCCAAAGATGGCGGTTCCAATGCGCACGATAGTGGCGCCTTCTTCGATTGCAACCTCAAAGTCATTGGTCATGCCCATGGAAAGATGGGACAGGTCGAGCTGGGGATGGTTCGTCGCCAGCTCCTGCCGTAGCTGCGCTAATGCTCGAAAGACCGGGCGCGTCTCCTCCGGGTTGTCTACATAAGGCGCCATGGTCATCAACCCCTGAATGCGCAACGCTGGCAGCGCCGCCAACTGCGCCATCTCCCGACGCAGATCATCCGGCGCAAAGCCGTGTTTACTTGCTTCGCCGCTCACATTCACTTCCAACAGCACAGACAATACGCAGCCGGCCTGGGTTGCGTCGCGGCTCAGCCGTTCGGCGATCTTGAGCCGGTCGACGGCGTGAATCAGCGTAAACGGCCCCAGCGCCAGGTGACTCTTGCGGCTCTGGATATTGCCGATGAAGTGCCAGCGAATCTGCTCCCCCAGCCCCAGACTCTGCGCCTGTTGGACTTTGTCCCACAGTTCTTCCAGACGATTCTCGCCAAAATCATGCTGACCATGCGCCAGTGCAGTTTGAATCGCAGTCATAGGTTCCGTCTTGCTCACTGCGACCAGCGTCACTGCATCGACGCGCCGCCCAGCGCGTTGAGCTGCAGCAGCCATGCGCGCCCGCACACGCTTCAGATTGGCGGAAATGTCGAGCGGGGAAGCAAGGTCTGTGGAATCCATGCAGGCGATTGTATCATAGAGTGATGCCTCATGTGCAACGGCGTGATCGATCTGGGGTGCGTCCCAGGATTTTGGTAGGCATCGTAGGGGCGCGAGGTGGGCGGCGCAGCGAGATTGTCTCATCGAACAATGGCGCACCCCCGCCCACCTCATGCCCGCACCGTTTTCCTAAATCTGGAACAGGCCCATCGATCTGGTACACTGGTGTGATGGACGAGCCGAACACGTCACAAGCCTGGCAGGCAGGGCGCGTATTTCTGGGCGGTTACTTGGGGACTATGAACACCTTTAAGATTGCTGGAATCAACTTCGACCACATGCACATGGCGAACCTCTTGCATCAGGCGCAGGAGCATCCCCAAGCCGAAATCGTTGGCGTCTGCGATGAGCGGCTGGAACGCATGACGCCAGTTGCGGCCAGGCTGGGCATCCCGGCCGAACGCCTCTTCGTCGACTATCGCCGCTGTCTGGAAGAGACCCGCCCCGACATCGTTCTCCTGTGCCCGGCCACGGCGACCCATGGCCTGTGGGTGGAGCGGGTCGCGCCTTACGGCGTCCACATCCTGGTGGAGAAGCCCTTTGCCGCCTCGCTGGCCGAAGCGGACGCGATGATCGCCGCTCTGGAGGCCGCCGGCAAACAACTGGTCATCAACTGGCCCCTGGCCTGGTATCCGCCCCATGTCACCAGCAAACGGCTCATCGACCAGGGCGTCATTGGACGGGTGTTGCAGGTGCATTATTACGATGGCAACCGGGGACCTCTCGCCGGCCTGCGCGATAGGGAGAATTTGACCTCGGAGGAGCTGGCGCAAGCCAAAGCGGAAAGCTGGTTCTATCGCCGCGATCTGGGCGGCGGCTCGCTCCTCGACTATCTCGGCTATGGCGTGACGTTGGGCGCGTGGTTTCACGGCGGCGACAAACCCAGCCATGTGACGACCGTCGTTCACCAGCCGCCCGGCATGGAGGTGGACGAGCACAGCATCACCATTGCTCACTACGACAAAGGCCTTTCCAAATTCGAGACGCGCTGGGGGGCGTTCACCGACCCGTGGACGCACCAGCCCCAACCCAAATGCGGCTTTGTCATCGTCGGTGACGCCGGCACAATCAGTTCCTACGATTACGAGACGACCATTCGCGTGCAAACGAGTACTCATCCCGAAGGCCAGACGCTTCCCGTTGATCAGTTGCAGCCGCCCTACCAGAATCCGATTCAGAACCTCATTCACAGCTTGCAGACAGGAGAGCCGGTGCGCGGGCCGCTTTTGCCGTCGATCTGCCGAATCGGTCAGCAGATTGTGGATACTGCCATTCTGAGCGCCCGGCAGGGACGCACGATGAAGCTGTTGGAATGAGGTTGGCGTAGAGTCACGTCAACGGCGACTACACCTGCGCCGCGTCAACCCCGATTGCCCCCAATTGCTCGACAAGGCCAGCCGAAACAAGAATGCGTTCACCCCATCCCATCATCCAAGGGGACAGCAGTGGGAATTCATCTGCCCAGGCGTTGTAGGTAATTCGATGGGATGCGATTACATTGCGAAGACCGGCGCAAAGCACAGAGAATCGATCAAAGTGAGCGCCAGCGCGTAAGAGATCGCCCAGCACTTGACGGCGCTCCCCGAAGCCGCCGGGCAGATCGCTCAGCCGCGCCAGCCTGCCAATTTCTGCGCGGCTGAGGAAGAAGCCGCAGTTCACAGGCGTTGTCAGCCAGTCGGCGATCTCCTGTAATCCGGTCTTCTCGTCCTCGAGCATCAAATTTGTTCCGTCCAGACGCCAACCAGCTTCAGATTGCTGCGCAGCGCCGCCTGGCTCCATGTGGTCAGCGACCAGGGACAGGAGGAGCTCGCCAAACGCGGCGTAGAAACGATCCTCCTGACGACGAAATGCGCTGACCAGCGGCGGCAGCCAACGCAGTAGATGTTCGGCCAGGAATTCCCGCTGCAGACGACCGACGCGCAGCGCCTCTGCTGTTTGGCTGTCGTTCAACGCGCCCGCCTCTGCCCCACACAGGAAGGACAGACAGGCAAGCTGCCAGCCCAGGTGGTCGGCTGCGTCGGTGTCGCTGCAAATGAAGCCAGCCCGGGCATAGCTCGCCAACACTCGCCTGGTCTCCACCCCGCCCAACACTCTCTCTGCGCTGAGGAAGAGACTCTGGTAGGGAAAAACGCCCAGCCCGAAGATGCGGTGATGCGCCGCAGCGGCTTCATCTTGCCAGTCGCTCCCACGGAGCTGAAAGTCGCTGCTCTCCACCAGTTCGGGAATCGCCAGAATCGCTGGCAGAGTCTCCTGTGTGAGACCACACAGCGCTAACTTGCTAAACAATGAATAGGCGCGGCTGCGCCCAAGCGCAATTTGTGCAGGATTCAGCATCTCTGTCATCGCAAAGTTGAAGTACAATAGGGGAAACGATGGTTATTGTTTTGAGCAAACATCTTCACGATTGAAAGGCGCTCCCTATGAAGAGCATGACTGTGCTCAAAGCCAAACGGTTTGGCATCTACAGCTGCTACAGCTCTGATACGCTGCGCACTGCGGCCCGCACCATGAATGCACGCAACATTAGCGCGTTGGTGGTGGTGGATGTAGAAGGCTATCTCAACGGCGTCATCAGTCGCACAGACCTGGTGCGCGCCTGCTATGAAACGCCCGATTGGGCGGACGCGTTGGTGGAGGAATACATGACGAGCGACGTCGTGACGGTGGGGCTGGACGAGCCACTGAGCAAAGTGATGGAGCTGCTCGTCGATCATCATATCCACCGTGTGGTGGCGGTGGCGCAAGAATCTGGCGGTCTGCGTCCTGTGGCAGTGCTTTCGGCAGCCGATGTCGTTTACCACATGGCGCAGCAGTTGAGCGACGGCGAGTGATTGCATTCCATGCACGATTCATAGGTCGAACGCTGTCTGCGCTGGTTTTTGTGGTCGTTTCAGCCAGGCAGGTCGCCGCGTACCGTCCGGGCTAAACTGAGACGCCGGGCGCGTCAGGGCTTTCCATGCCCGATAGACCTCCATGGATCGACCGAGATCCACCCAGACATCGCCATGTTTGTCGCCAGGCGCTGCTTTACGTACACTGGTTGCCTTTTGCAACCAACAGTGCCCGCCGCTGATGGGGTCGGGGTGCACTGCGTGGGTCAGGTTCTGATGGACACCCACATCTTCCCACCAGATGCGGCTGGTGTCTGGGTCGAAGCTGACCCACGGGCGCGCGCCGTGGACGATGCTCAGACGTTGATTGCCCTGGGTATCCTCTTGCAGCTCCGCCAGGCTTGACATCCCAGGATTCACGCCTATCCCCTCTTGCAGACGCCAGCGTCCCAGGTGATGGCTCATGGCGACGACGCCAGGCTTGATCCCTTCCGTCACCCACACCCGGTCGACAAAATAGCCGATTTCTGTCTCCACCCGCACCAGATCGCCTGTTCGGACGCCCAGTCGCCGCGCGTCCATTGGGTGCATCCATAGGGGGTTTTTGTGACTGATTTCATAGAGCCACTTGGCGTTGGCGCTGCGCGTGTGGATGAGCGTGGGCAGGCGAAAGGTGGGCAGCAGGAGCATCTCACCTTTATTGTGGTCCATGTGATCTGGGTGGACGTGGCTCTTGATGGGCCAGGGGATGACGTGCTCCAGTTCGGGCCAGCCCCATGCAGCCAAGGTGGAGCTGTAGAATTCCAGTTTGCGGCTGGGCGTCTCGAAGCCGATGCGGGCGACCCCATCCACAAGCAGACCGACAGCTTTTCCGTCCTTCGCCACGCAACCGTCCTGATCGACTTCAATGCCGGCCAGCTCCTTTGCATAGGGCGTGTAGTTCTCTCGCTTCACCTCGAAACAGCCATATTTGCGCATATACTCCAAGGGAGTCAGCCCTGCGGCGGCCGCAGTTTCGGGCAGCCCGGGTGTACTCTTCTCGAAGATATAGCGATAGTATTCCTCCACGGTGATGGTTTCGCCAGGACGATAGGGGCTGGCGAACCATTGACGTACACCCAGGGCGCCGTCCGGGTCCATGCGCAGCGATAGCTCGATCCAGAACTCGTTTTCCTCCCAAACCTGACCAGGATTCGCCTCATAGGTGAAGCGAACGGGGCGCCCCATCTTTTCCATTGCCACGCGGCGCACCGGCTGGCGAAAACCGATCCACTGGCCGGCGTGGGTTTCCTGGCTCATCAGGTCGTGGCGTTCGCCGGCGTGCCCCATGGGCAGAACGTAATCGGCAAACCAGGCCGACTCATTCCACGTGGGCGACAGCGCCACATGGCACTTGATCTTGTTCTCGTCGCGCAGCGCCCGCAGCCACATGAAGCCATCCGGGTTGATCCACATGGGGTTGTAAACGCGTGTGAAATAAACATCGATGCTGCCCCGCTCTTCTTCCAACAGGTGGGGCAACAGAAAGCTCATTTCGTAGTGCGCCAGGGGCCACTCGTCGGGCCATTCCAGCGCATTCCACGCATTGGGCGCGCTGGGGGTGACAAAAGGCTTGGGAACGAACTTATTCCATTCGTTGCCGCTCGTACCCCCCCGCGTCCCTACACTGCCGGTGAGTACGTTCAAAAAGAAAAGCGCGCGCGCAACCTGCCATCCACCCAGATTGCCAATGCTGGCGGCGCGCCATACGTGGGCCGCCAGTCTCCCATCGCAATCGGCAATCCATTCGGCAGCCTGACGGATGCGCTCCACAGGAACTTGCGCTTCGGCGGCGGCGCGCGCGAAGGTGAAGTCGCGGTAGAGATGCTTCAACAAACGCTCGAAATCGTCGAAAGAGGGAGGGGTCGGAACACCTGGCGACCAGCCTTCCACCGGCAGACGCCCCTCTGCAACCGCTGTCAGGGTTTCTTCCCAATTGACCCACCGACGCACGAAATCCCTGTCATAAAGATCATTCTGAATCAGGTGATTGGCAATGGCGAGGAGAAGCGTTGTTTCGCTGCCGGGCCACGTGGACAGCCACATGTCGCTCATGCTGGCAGTGTTGCTCAGGCGGGGGTCCATGACGATGAGCCTGGCGCCAGCCATCTTGCCGTCCATGATGCGCTGGGCGTGGGGGTTGAAGTAGTGGCCGGTCTCCAGGTGGCTGGAAATGAGCATGATGACGCGAGCGTGGGCGTAGTCGGGGCTGGGCCGGTCGAAGCCAGCCCAGAACATGTAGCCGGCGCGAGCGCTGGCCGAACAGATGTTAGTGTGGCTGTTGTGACCATCCACGCCCCAGGCAGCAATGACCCGATTGGTGTAGCCATCTTCTCCGGGCCGCCCCACGTGATACATGATGCCATCGCGCCGTTGCTGGCGGCTGGCGCGCATCCTGGCGCCGATCTCCTCCAGAGCCTCGTCCCAGGTGATGCGTTTCCACTTGCCTTCGCCGCGCGCTCCCACCCGCTTGAGGGGATATAAGATGCGCTCTGGGTCATAGGTTTGGTTGTGGGTGGCGGGACCTTTGGCGCAATTGCGCCCCCGGCTGCCGGGGTGAACGGGATTGCCCTCGAACTTTCTGATCTCCAGTGTTGTCTTGTCCACATAGGCCAAGAGTCCACAGGCGCTCTCACAGTTAAAGCAGATGGTGGGAACGAGCATGTAACGCCGGGCGACGCGCTGCGGCCATTCTTTGCCGTCCCATTCCACCCAGTCATCCCAGCGGTCGGGCGGGGGATACTGGCTCATGCGCCCGTCCGGGTGCTGCACGGTGGTCATGGGCGCAGGTTGGGGCGTAAGCTCGCTCTCACCGAAAGTGGGGATCGCTGTCCCGCCGGCATTGGTGACGCCGTTGGGCGCGGGGCCGATGGGCGCGTTCTGGCGGAGCATGGCCTGCAACAGGCGTGTGATCTTCGATTCCACCGACACTGCTCGCTCGCTTTCGTTTTTTTTCGCAATTCTGTATCGATCAACGTGATGCACTATGGTTGCAGTTTTGGCGTCATCCAGAGGTGACAGTCACTTCACAAAGTGACTGTCACCTGAAGAAAGTGCAAAGGTAGTGGTGATGGAAAACGTAGGTGCGGTTCGTAGCCGCACGTTTCAGACGGTAGTATGGTCACCTCAACTATTCGGGATTTCTTGGGGAGCCAGCACAAAGGCGTACTCATACCAATACAACCCGGCGATGCTGCACAGCCCCGCCAACGCCAGTGCGGGCGGCCAACCGTTGAAAGCAAGCAGCAACGCCAGGAGATGCCCCACGACAATGCAGCCCAACCAGAAGTGGCGGCGATAGCGCCCGGCGCGGATTTCGTGAGCCGCCGCCGCGGCTGCTTCACTGGCATGGGGCATGGCGAACTCGCCCATCAAGATGGCGCCCAGGTCAATAAACAGGGTGACGATGAGGGCGTTGCGTGCAAAGGCGCTCATTGCCTCGGCCTGGGGCAAAAAGAGGACAACGATTGCCAGCGCGCCGGCGGCAGCCATAAGCGACTGAATTAGCATATGCAGGGGCAGCAGACCGCTCTGCCACAGGTCGCGGCCTTCCGCCTGACCAAAGAGAAACGCGGTGTAGACCGCCGCGCCCAAAGCCAGCGGCAGCCCCAGCCACAGAATGAGTGTGCGCATGAGGTCAGCGACAGCGGGTGGCAGCCAGCCGATCCACGCCATCGCTTCCAGCAGCCACCACATCCCAGTTGCGGCGCTCAGGCCGATCAGGATGAACGCGCCGCGGGTCAGCCAGCTTTTCCATTGGGGGCGCGCGAGGATGTAGAGGAAGCGTTCGGGGCGCTCCAGGTCCAGCACCAACAAGCCCGTGGTGAGGGCGATGAAGAGCAACGAAAGCGCGCCGACCAGCATCCCGGTGGCCGGATCATGAGCGGATGGGGCAAGAATCGTTCCCAGTGTCATCAACAAAAAAAGGCCAGCGCCGATGGCCTTTGTCAACAGATAAGCGGGCACGGGCCAATGCCAGGGAATCTTGTGCTGCGCGTTGTAGCCAACCTGCACCATTTGTTCGGCCATGCGCCCGCCGCCAATGTATATGGGGCCTCCAGCGCCCATCCCCTGGGCTTGCGGCGTGCGCAAAGATGTTCTGTTGTCAGAGAGGCTCGTCTGGGGCGGGAGAGCGGCGGCAGGCGCTTGAGATTGCCCATCTCCCTTTGGATGCAGCGGGATCACATCGGCGAACATGAAGGTCTCAGGCGCCCGCTCCACCGCGGTGGGGTGCAGGTTGACCTCGTTCCCTTCGATATAAAAGAGTTTGGGGGTCGTGCCCTGTTCCGGTTTGCGCACCGTCACCTTTTCGCGCGCCAGCACGCGGCTGATCTCGCTGGCCGGGTCATCCATATCGCCGGCGATGATGGCGTGCTCGGGGCAAACGATGACGCACGCTGGCTCCAGCCCCAGGTCGGTGCGATGCGCACAATAGTGACATTTGGCCGCGGTGTGGCTTTCCGGGTCGATATAGATGGCGTCGTAGGGACAGGCTTGCATACACGCTTTGCAGCCGATGCACGCGGCCGGGTCGAATTCCACGATGCCGTCGCCGCGCTGATACATGGCCGTCACCGGGCAGATGCGTACACAGGGTGGGTTGGCGCAGTGATTGCAACGCGTCACCTGGAAATGGCGGCGCACGTCGGGATAGAGGCCGGTTTCCACATACTTCACCCAGGTGCGATAGACGCCCAAGGGCACGTCGTTCTCCATCTTGCACGCGGTGGAGCAGGCGTGGCAGCCGATGCATTTGCGATTGTCAATGATGAAGCCGTAATTCATGAATGGGAAGTCGTCGTGGTTTTTGCTGTACGCAGCCACCGTTCCGCCGCGAGCCGGAGCGAGACGCTATTGATTGGAAGGGCGATGACCACAGTCTACACCTGATCACAAACAGAGTCAACGAGACGACCACTCCCGCGCGCGAACGTTGATTTCACCCAGGTCAATTGGGCGTGTTCAGAATCAGCTGAGTGTACTTTGAATGCACTCAAATCAATCGGGTGTATTCAAAGTTAGTTCGCTGTAGGGGCATGAACGGCGGCGAAGTCACTTTTCTGTAACGATGAGCCTTTGCCGCCGCCGTTCATGCCCCTACGAAGGGATCGCCCATAACTGATTTTGAACACGCTCAAATCAATCGATGTGGCCGTCGAGTTTCGTCGTCTCATCTGATCTGCGCTAGAATGAAGGCTTGGGAATGATTCGGCTGCGCAGTTTGGGCGCAGTCCGCAGAACAAGCCAGGACGATGAGACCGTGACGACACAAAACAATGAGCGGGCCGCCTCGACGCCCGCAACTGCGCCCACAGCAGAAGAGCCGGTGGACTTCATTCGCACCATTGTAGCCGACCACACCCGGCGCGGCGTCTACCACAAACGGGTTGCAACCCGCTTCCCCCCCGAACCCAATGGCTATCTTCACATCGGCCATGCCAAATCCATTTGCCTCAACTTCGGCGTCGCGCAGGAATTCGGCGGCGTCTGCCATCTGCGCTTCGACGACACCAATCCCGAAACCGAGGATATGGAGTATGTCGAGAGCATCATGCGCGACGTGCGTTGGCTGGGCTTCGATTGGGGCGAGCATCTTTATTTCGCCTCCGACTATTACGAGCAGCTTTACCAATACGCCGAGGAGCTGATCCTGGCGGGCAAAGCCTATGTGGACGATTCGAGCGAAACCGAAATCCGCGAGATGCGGGGCACGGTGATGGCGCCGGGCACGGAAAGCCCCTACCGCAATCGCAGCGTGAGCGAGAACCTGGACCTCTTCCGTCGCATGCGCGCCGGCGAGTTTGCCGACGGCAGCAAAGTGTTGCGCGCCAAAGGCGACATGGCCTCGCCCAACATGAAGATGCGCGACCCGCTGCTCTATCGCATCCGTCACGCCAGCCACTATCGCACGGGCGACGCTTGGTGCATCTACCCCATGTATGACTACGCTCACCCCCTCTCCGACGCCATCGAGCAGATCACCCACTCCATCTGCACTCTGGAATTCGAGAACAACCGGGATATTTACGACTGGCTGATGGACAACCTGTTCGAGGAGCCGCGCCCCCACCAGTACGAGTTTGCCCGACTCAACCTGGACTATACGGTGATGAGCAAACGCAAGCTGCTGCAACTGGTGGAGGAGGGCTTGGTGGCTGGTTGGGACGACCCGCGGCTGCCCACCATCGCCGGGCTGCGGCGACGGGGCGTCACGCCGTCGGCCATCCGCGCCTTTGCCGAGCGCATCGGCGTGGCCAAATCCAACAGCCGCGTCGAGATGAGCCTGTTGGAGTCGTGCATCCGCGATGACTTGAACCCGGTTGCGCCGCGGGTGTTGGCCGTACTGCGCCCCCTCAAGCTGGTCATCATCAACTATCCGACCGACCAGGTGGAGTGGCTCGATGGGGCTTACTTCCCCCACGATGTGCCCAAGGAGGGCAGCCGGCCTATCCCCTTCAGCCGCGATCTCTACATCGAACGTACTGATTTCATGGAAGAGCCGCCCCAGGATTTCATCCGTCTGGCGCCGGGGCGGGAGGTGCGTCTGCGCCACGCCTACATCGTGCGCTGCGTGGATGTGGTCAAGGATGCGGCCGGCGAGATCGTGGAGATTCACTGCGAATATGACCCCGAGACGCGCAGCGGCGCAGCCGGCGTCAAGAAGCACAAAGCCCAGACCGCCATCCAGTGGGTTTCGGCGCAGCACGCACTGCCCTGCGAAGTGCGCCTTTATGACCGTCTCCTGGCCACGCCGGACCCGGACGCGGCCGGCGTCGATTTCAAGGAAAGCCTGAATCCTGACTCGTTGGAAGTCCTGGCAGCGGCGCTCATCGAGCCGAGTGTGGCCAATGATGCGCCCGACACCCGCTACCAGTTCGAGCGCCACGGTTACTTCTGGCGCGACCCGATGGAGGCAGAAGCAGGTCGCTTGATCTTCAACCGTATCGTGGGGCTCCGTGACTCTTGGGAGAAGCAGACGCAGAAGCAGAACATTGCGCCGGTGAAGACAGCAAGCGAGGCGAGAAAGACGGAGACGCCGCCCGCGCTTCCTCGTGAACTGGACGCACGGGCCCGCGCGCAACAACGGGGGGCCGAGGCGCTGGCTCTCTTCGAGAGAATCGTCGCCCGCTATGGTCTGCCCGAAGATGACGCCGAATTGCTGACGCGCGACCCGGCAACCCTGGCCTTTTTCGAGGCCGCAGTGCGCAGCCATGACAACCCTCGGGCGTTGGCCGTGTGGATCAACCGAGACATCGCCGCCGAGCTGAAGGGACGCAGCCTGGCCGACTTGCCTTTTGGTCCCCAGCAGCTGGCCGGGCTCGTGCAGCTTATAGACGAAGGGGTCGTCTCCAGCGCCGGCGCCAAGGTGGTCTTTGGCGAGCTGGTCGCCAATGGCGGCGACCCACGCGCCATCGTCGAGGCCCACGGTCTGCGCCAGGTGAGCGATGACGCCGCGCTGTCGCCCATCGTCGAGCGGGTCGTCCTGGCGAATGGCGACAAGGCGGCCCAGTATCGCGCCGGCAAGACCGGTCTGCTGGGCTTCTTTGTGGGGCAGGTGATGAAAGAGACGCGCGGCGCAGCCAATCCGCAACTGGTGCAAGAATTGGTCAAGGCAAAGCTAGGCGACCTGGTCACGGCGTAGGTGCGATGGAAAGTAAAGCAAAAGCTGCGATAATCTCGTTGTCAACTGCTGTCCCATCACGCTATGTTCGCTATGTTGGGCTGACCAGCGACGCGCTGAGCCTGACGCGCGGCCAGCACTACCAGACATTGCCAGCTCCCGCAGAAGTGGATGGCATGTTGCGGGTGATTTATAACACCGGCGAAGACTAGTACACGTGGGCCTAAATGAGCCGGTGGCATTGTCATGCTGAACGCAGTGAAGCATCTGGGTGGCAGCGCGAGATGCTTCGCTGGCGCTCCCTAGAAACTCTCGCCGACACGCAGATGCTTCACTGCGTTCAGCATGACAAGAGCGGTGTTTCTTGCCCACGTTATGCCACGCGGGGCATTGGAAACTCAGCATGACAAGAGCGGTGTTTCTTGCCCACGTTATGCCACCGCGGGGCATTGGAAACTCAGCATGACAACCATTGGGTTACTTGCGCCCACGTGT